>NZ_JBFUCW010000001.1:0-419667 GCF_056405035.1 Pedococcus sp. P2_A3
CGCCTGACCTGCGGAAGCGCAGGTCAGGCGCCTTCGTGATGTCCTCCCGCTCTCGTCACGAGGGTCGGGTGGTCTCGGCGGTCTCGGCGGTCTCGGCGGTCCTCGGGGTCAAAGGCGGTCACGGCGGCCAGGTGGCGGACGCCGCGGCGCTGCCGTAACCGCCGTTCTGGTAGGTCGTGCCCACCTCGGCGGTGACCCGGCCGGAGGCCCCCGCAGCCCAGCTGGTGACGATCGTGCCCGCCCAACGCCCGGTGGTGGAGCGCGCCACGCAGGTGATGACCCCGCCGCGCTGCTCGCACGAGCTCCAGTCGCCGGACGCGCTGCGGAGCGTGACCCCGGTCGGCACCCGAAGGACGAGCTGCACGGCCCCGGTGGTGCCCTGGGACTGCGCCTCCACGGAGATGGCCGTCGCGGCCGGGCTGCCGGAGATCGCCATGCCGACGCGCAGGGGTGTCGCGGCCACGGTGGTCGTCGGCGTGGCAGGTGGGGTCGTCGGTTTATCCCGCGAGGGAGCGGGAGTCGTGGGGTCGGGGGTCGGCGTGGGGCTCGGCGGGCTCGCCGTCGGCGTGGGCCGCGTGGTGCGGGCCGAGGTCGATGTCGCGGTGGTGGGTGTCGCGGTGGTGGGTGTCGCGGTCTTGGGGGTTGTGGTGGGGGTCGGGACGGATGGCGCCGGCGGCGTGGAGGTCGGGACCGCGTGCGCCGCGGGTGGGCTGGGCGGCACGTCGTCGCGCGGGATCAGCAGCGCCGCCGACACGGCAGCCGCCGCGCCCACGGCTGTGGCGGCGATCTTCCCGGCGGTCAGCTTGGCAACGAGGGGCGAGGTGGCGGACGAGCCCGTGCCTCCGGCGGCGGCGGGAGCGGCCCCACCACCGGCCGTGCCAGATGCACCCGCGGTGCCGGTCGCGCCTCCGGCGCCGCTGGTGCCTCCGGTGCCGGTCGCGCCTCCCACGCCGCTCGCGCCTGCGGTGCCGGTCGCGCTTGCCGCCCCCGCAAGGGCGGGGGACAGGAATGCGGGAGAGGTCAGCAGCACGGCGGGCAGCAACATCGATCCCAGCTGCTGCTCCACCCGTTGCAGCTCGGCCAGGCGACCGGGACACGTGGGGCAGGTCAGCAGGTGCTCGGCAAGGTCGTCCGGAGGGGAGGACCCCTCGACGGCGACCATCGGCAGGCGGCGCACAAAGGGTTCGCAGCCCGGCTCGACGCCGTTGGTGCTCAGGTGGACCTGGAGGTAGGCCTGGCGCAGTCCGCGGCGAGCGCGCTTGGCGAGGGCTGCGACGGCGTTGGGCGTGATGCCCAGGTCCTCGCCGATCTCGATGTTGCGATCGTGGTCGACGGCGGTGCGCCACAGGATGATCTGCCAGCGGCGGGGCAGCGCCGCGAACGCCTGCCGCATCATCGAGATCTCGGTCTGGCGCGACATCGGGTCGGCGAGGGCGCGGGTGCCGTCCTCGAAGACCGAGACGTCGTCACTGAGGACCTCGGACGACGAGGCCCGTCGGGAGCGGGTGACGGCAAGGTTGCGCACGGAGGTCAGCAGGTAGGCCCGCACCGACCCGGTCGGGCCGCCCCCGGACGCGAAGGCACCCAACATGTTCGCGAAGGCGTCGGAGGCCAGCTCCTCCGCGTCGCGGGGCTGCCGGGCCGTCCTGCGTGCCGCCGACAGGGCGGCGGGGAAGTGCCGCACCCACAGCTCGACGACGGCATCCTGGGATCCGTCACGGGCCCTCTCGACGAGGTCGAGGTCGCTGGCCAGCGGGTCAGCCGTCACCGGGCCACCCGGCCGAGCAGGTGTCGGTAGCGAGGCGGGCGCCCGCGCCGAGTCCAGCCGTCGCCCGGACCGGTCGCGCAGGCCGCCGCAGCACCCGCGAGGGAACCGGCCGCGATCCGTGGTCGCCGCCGGATGGTGCGCTCCGCCGCCGAGGCCACCGTGGTCACCAACGCGAGGACCTGCGCCAACGGCCGCACCTCGTGACCGGCACGAGGGGGCTCACCGTCGAACAGGAGGTCGGGGTCGTCGGTCCCGATCGGGGTGTGCAGCGCGGCCACGTGGAAGGTGAGCTCACCCCTGCCGCCCTGGTCGCGGTCGACCTGGTACTCGACATCAGCGGCACACAACGCGCCGATCGCCGTCCGGTACGGGCCGGAGAAGGTCGCCCACCCGGTGCGGGTGTCGAGGGTCACGACGACGTGGGGGCGCTCGACCTCCTCCGCCTCGACGCCGAACGACCAGCGGTGGAGCGCGCTCGCCGCGTCGCGGTCCGGGTGGTCCTGGCGTTCCGGAAAGTCGCTGCCTGTCGGAGTCATCCGAGGTCGCCTTTCGGTCGGTGGTCGACTGCACGCGGGTCGACTGGACGAGGGCGGCACGCCTTCACGTGGAGGACGTGGGGCGGCACCTTTGGTGACGCAGTCCTCCCGAGTGAGGGCCTCGGCGACGAGGGGCGACCCCGGCACCAAGGCCCTCACAGCCCCCTCATCTCGTCCCCGACCCTGAGACGATGTGTCGGCCGTTCCGTGACGCGTGGTCCGTCCGGGTTCGGTCGTGGACCGCGAGCAGCCCGCGACGGGGCAGGTGCCCCGGGGCCCCCGCGTCACACCCGCAGGGCCCCCGCGTCTCCGTCATGAGGGGCTGTTCACGGCTGCCCCGGACGCAGACGAACTTTCTTGGGGTGGGGAACATGACGAACGCTGACGTTGGACACGAGGGACCGGGGACCACGCTCATCCGGCTGCCGGGGGGTGGCCGGTGGCTCGCGGCGCTGGCGGCCTGCGTGGTGGTGGCCTGCGCGACGCTGCTCGGTGCCGGGGCAGCGCGGGCCGACACCATCGAGGGCGCCATCACGTCGGTCTCGACGACCGCGACGACCACGGCACAGTGGGATCGGGTGGACCTCGCCTGCACCTGGGCCGTCCCCGACGGGTCCCAGCCCGGTGACACCTTCAGCCTCCAGCTCCCGCCGCAGCTCAGGTGGTTCGGCTCGACCGACTTCGACCTCACCGGCCCTGACGGCCAGGCGGTGGCGCACGCGCACGCCGGTGCCAGTGGCGCCGTGGTGTTCACCCTGACGGACTACGTGCTCACGCACCCCGTCGACGTCCACGGCACGTGTCACTTCTCGACCCAGTACGTCGCCCAGACCACCGACGAGACGGTCCACCTCGAGTTCGAGGTCGGCGACGAGGTGATCCGGGTCGACCTCGAGACCTCCGGACCCTGCACGCAGGGCTGTGCCATCGACCGCACCGGCCCGCACAAATACATGTGGTGGCACGACGCCGGGCAGACCACGACCCAGTCGGTGATCCTCGCCCCGGCCACGACCGCTCAGCTCAGCGACGTCACCATCACCGACACGCCCAGTGCGGGTCTGGCGCTCGACTGCAGCACGCTCGAGGCGACGATCGGCACGGTCCTCGACGCCGCCGGGTACGTCACGGCTCCTCGCGACGACGCGCGGTACGTGCTCAAGACCTCGTGCACGACCCAGGGCCTCACCGTCACGTGGTCTGATGTCCCCGCCGGGGAGTATGCCGAGGTGCGGGTCCGCGCGGCCGTGGTCGACTCCTCGCTCGTGACCTTCGGCAACGACGGCTCCGTCGTCGTCGACGGGCGTTCCACCCCCGTCCACGACGAGGTCCGGCACAGCGACGCCGGCGGGGACGGGGAGGGCACGGCCTCCCCGACGACCTCGTCCACCTCGTCCAGCTCCAGCACGACGAGCTCCACCACCTCGTCCACCACCTCCCCGTCGACGAGCCCCTCGTCCACCGCGCCCAGCACGACGGCCACGGGGTCGGGGACGATCACGTCTCCGGCCACGACCGACAGTTCGGTGGTCTCCACGCGGGGCGGCGCCGCCGCAGGAGCGCTGGCCATGACGGAGGACGAGGCACTGGCCTTCACCGGCCTCGACGCCGTGCGGCTCGCCGTCGTCGCGGCGGGGCTGCTGGGCTCGGGGGTCCTGCTCACCGGACTCGCCCGGCTCGCAGGGGTGGGTCCTCGTCGTGGCCGCCGTCACTGACGACGGGCCGCCTGCCGACCTGGCCACGACGCGGTCCGCGTCACCGCGCGCCCGCGGCGGAGTCCTAGATGGCGGGCGCTGAGTCGCGCTCCAAGGTTCCGGGTGCCCGACCCGGCCCCGTCACCAGGAGGAGTCCACCCCCCATGGACGCACGCACCACAGCGGCCGCACCCCAGGCCGCGCCCGCACCCACGACGACAGCCGGGTCGACCGCTGGGCGCACCGGCCAGGGCCGGGGCACCGGACGCTCCACGCCCACGACAGCCGGGTCGACCGCTGGGCGCCCCGGCCAGGGCCGAGGGACCGAGCGACTGGTGCTGGCGATCGGCGAGATCTCGGCGAGCTACCGCACGGTGCTGACCCCGTCGGGCAGTGCGCCCGTCAACGACGTGACGTGGACGATCCGCGAGGACCTCCCAGCTCGGGGGCGGGTGTGGCGGCGCGGGTCGTCGGGAGACGCCTCGACCTCGCTGGTGGTCCTCACCGTGACCGTGACCGGTCCCGGCTGGCAGCACGTCGAGAAGATCGGTCCGGCCACCGCCGAGGAGGCAGTCGCGGTCCGGGCCAGGGTCACCCAGGCGCGCATGCTCGCACTGCGGTCCGTGGTGTGGTCACCGGCCACCACCGTGCAGCTCCCCCCGGCCGAGGCGCAGGAAGGGCTCGCCGCACCCGCGAGGTAGGTTCGACCCCACGTGGGCGCCGCCGGTGGCCACGGCCGAACCCCGGGAGTCGTTGGTGCGAGTCGTCGTCATGGGCGCGGGTGGCTACGTCGGCAGCCGCCTGGTCCCGGCCCTGCTCGACGCCGGCCACCAGGTCACCGCCACCTTCACCAGCGCCACCTCCGCCCACCGGTTCTGGTGGGCCGACCAGGTGGACGGCGTCGAGGTGGACGTGCTCGACCGCCCCACCGTGCGCGCGGCCTTCTCCGGCGCGGAGGCGCTCTACTACCTCGTCCACGGACTGGGCGGGGAGGACTTCGCGACCAACGACCGCCAGGGCGCGTACAACGCGGCGCACGCCGCCGTGCGCGCTGGCCTGGAGCGCATCGTCTACCTCGGCGGGCTGGTCCCCGACGTAGCCGACGACGACCTGTCACCCCACCTGCGCTCACGGCTGGAGGTCGAGCAGGTGCTCACCGACTCCGGCATCCCCACCGTGGCCCTGCGCGCGGCGATGGTCGTCGGGAGCGGCTCGACGTCGTTCGAGATCATGCGCCAGATGAGTGAGCGCCTCCCGGTGCAGGTGCTGCCGCGGTGGATGGACAGCCAGGTCGAGCCGGTCGCGGTCACCGACGTGGTCACCGCACTGCTCGGGGCCCTGACCGCCCCCGCCGTGAGTCGCCACTTCGACCTCGGCAGCGGTGAGCGGATGCCGTATGCCGCGTTGCTGCGGCTCTACGCCGACCGGGCGGGGTTGCGCCGCGTGCAGGTGAGCGTCCCCGGCCTGCCGACCGCCCTCGTGTCGCGGCTCGCCCCCGTGCTCACCCGCGCACCGGCGTCCACGGTGCAGTCGCTGGTCGAGAGCCTGCACCACGACATGGTCTGCGGCCGCCAGGACTTCCTCGTCGAGCTGATGCCGGCCGGCCATGCCCTGACCTCGGTCGCCGATGCTGTCGACCGAGCGCTCGCGGTCCCGGACGACGCCCTGCCGGATGCCGAGCGCGACATCATCGGACCGTTGCGCTCCGACGCGGCCTGGACCGGATCACTGTCCGCCTGACCGGCTCCCCGGCCGCGGTCTGGCGGCCCATCACCCGGTGCGACCGCGCGTGATGGCCACTGCGCGTGATGGCCACTGCGCGTGATGGTCACCGCGCGGGAGGGCCACCTCGCTGGAGGGCCACCTCGCTGGAGGGTCAGCGCGCGCGACGGGTCAGCTCTCGCTCGAGGTTGCGCGCGAACCCCACTCCCATGGCCGCGATGACCGCCTGCATGGAGGCCTGGACGGCAGGCCGGGCCAGCTTGGGGAACGGCAGGTCGACGTCGACCCCGAGCTCGATCTTCAGCCGGGTACCTGCGCCGCTGTCGGCCAGCTGGTAGACGCCCGCCACCCCCGCGCGCTCGTCGCCCTGGGGCGCATGCGTGTAGACGATCCGCTCCTTGGGGGTGAACTCCATCTGCTCGGTGAACGACAGCCCGACGCTCTTGCCGAGCACCTCGATGGGCGCGAGCTTCCAGAGCCAGGTGCTGCCGTGGTCCTCGATCGACCGCACCATCGGGGTCAGCCCGGCCACCAGCTTGGCGTGGCTCAGCACCTCCCAGACGGCGTCACGGGAATGGGGCACGACTGCAATCGAGCGCTTGGTTGCCGAGAAGACCGTCATGCCACGAGTCTCGTCCATCGACGCGCTGCCCGCGCGCCGCCCCCCGACTCGACAGACTGGTGGGCATGGACGAGCGGAACTGGGCCGGCAACCACACCTACGCTGCCCGAGCGCTGGTGCGCCCCGGCACGCTGGACGAGCTCCAGGAGGTGGTCGCGCGGTCAGAACGCGTTCGCGCCCTCGGGTCTCGCCACTCCTTCACGGCGATCTCCGACTCCGAAGGCGTGCTCGTGTCGCTCGCGGGGCTACCCGACGTGGGTGTCGTCGAGGTCGACGACGCGGCCGGCACGGCCACGGTCGCTGCCGGCGCGGCATACGGGGCGGTGGCGGTCGAGCTCGAACGCCGCGGTTGGGCCTTGGGCGCCCTCGCCTCGCTCCCACACATCAGCGTGGCCGGCGCGGTCGCCACGGGCACCCACGGCTCGGGTGACTCGACGGGTTCGCTGGCGTCGGCGGTCGCGGGGCTCGAGCTCGTCGGCACCGACGGCGAGGTGCGTTCGGTGCGACGCGGCGACGCGGCGTTCGACGGCAGCGTCGTCGCCCTGGGCGCCCTGGGCATCGTCACCCGGGTGACCCTCGACGTCGAGCCCACCTACTCGGTGCGGCAGGACGTCTTCACGGGGCTGTCGTGGGCGGCCCTCGAGCGGCAGCTCGACGCCATCACCTCGTCCGCTTACAGCACCAGCCTGTTCACGAGGTTCGACGCGGCCGGCATCCGCCAGGCCTGGTTCAAGAGCCGGCTGGCCGAGGCGCCGGTGGAGACCTTCGGTGCAGTGCCCGCGACGGGCCCGGTGCACATGCTCGACGACGCGCCCACCGAGGCGGTGACCGACCAGTCGGGCGTCCCCGGGCCGTGGCTCGACCGGCTCCCGCACTTCCGGATGGAGTTCACGCCGAGCCGCGGCGCAGAGCTGCAGAGCGAGTACCTCGTGCCCCGGGCCTCCGCAGGGGCGGCGATCTCGGCGCTGCGCCGGCTCGCCACCGTCATGGCACCTCTCCTGCAGGTTGCCGAGATCCGCACCGTGGCTCGCGACTCGTTGTGGCTCAGCAGCTCCTACGACACCGACGTCGTCGGCTTCCACTTCACGTGGCTGCTGGACGAGCCGGCCGTGTATGCCGTGCTGCCGGCCATCGAGGCAGCCCTCCTGCCGTTGGGCGCACGACCGCACTGGGGGAAGTGCTTCGTCGCCGGGGCCGCCGAGCTCGCCCCGCTGTACCCCAGGTGGGACGAGTTCCGTCGGTTGCGGGACCAGCAGGACCCGGGGCGCAAGTTCGGCAATGCCTTCCTCGACGCCGTCCTCAGCTGATACGACCTCGGCTGACACGACCGTGGCGGGAGCTGCGGCTGTGAGAGTCTGGCGGTCGTGAGCGAACCAGCACCGACGACGCCGGGGTCACCGCGGCGTGGGCGTCCCGGCTACGACCAGGAGACGGTGCTGCGCCGGGCGATCGAGCTGTTCAACGAGCAGGGATACGACGGCACCAGCATGGGCGACCTCGCGCGTGAGCTCGGCTTCACCAAGTCGGCGATCTACCACCACGTCCCGAGCAAGACCCACCTGCTGTCACTCGCCCTCGACGAGGCCCTGGACGGGCTGACCCAGGTGATCGAGGAGGCGAGCACCGATGTGGCCGGCCGCTCGGCATACGAACGGCTGCGGCAGGCCGTGCACCGCAGCGTCGAGGTGCTCGTGGAGCACCAGCCTGCCGTGACCCTGCTGCTGCGGGTGCGGGGCAACAGCGAGGTCGAGCTATCCGCGCTGCGGCGACGCCGTGAGATCGACGCACGACTCGCGGCCCTGGTGAAGGAGGCGATCGACGAGGGCTCGCTGCGCACCGACGTGCCGCCGGCGCTGGTGAGCCGGTTGCTCTTCGGCATGGTCAACTCGCTCGTCGAGTGGCACCGCGCCGGGGGTGGCGTCGACGGCACCCAGCTCTCCGAGGCGATCACGACGATCGCGTTCGACGGGCTGGCGCTCGGCCGGAGTCACCAGTCGTAGAACCCGCGCCCGCTCTTGCGGCCCAGCTCCCCGGCAGCCACCTTGTCGCGCAGCAGCCGCGGTGGCGCGAACCGTGGCCCGAGCTCACGCGCCAGGTGCTCGGCGATGGCGAGGCGCACGTCGAGGCCCACGATGTCGGTGGTCCGCAAGGGGCCGACCGGGTGCCGGTAGCCGAGCGTCATGGCGGTGTCGATGTCCTCCGCGGACGCGACGCCCTCCTCCACCATCCGGATCGCTTCGAGGGCGATGGCCACGCCGAGCCGGCTGCTCGCGAAGCCGGGTGAGTCCCTGACCGTGATGGCCGTCTTGCCCAGCGCTGCGACCCAGCCGCGGGCCTCCTCGACGAGTGCGGACGCGGTCTGGCTGCCGACGACGACCTCGACCAGGTCACTGGCCGGCACGGGGTTGAAGAAGTGCAGCCCGATGAAGCGCTCTGGCGCCTTCAGCCCTGAGGCGATGGCGTCGATCGACAGCGAGCTGGTGTTCGTCGCCAGCACCGCGTGGGGCGCAGACTGCTCGAGGCGCTGGAAGACCCCCCGCTTGAGCTCGAGGTCCTCCGGGACGGCCTCGATCGCCAGCCCCACGTCGCCGAGGTCGAGGTCAGGTCCGTCGCTGACCGTGAACCGGCGAAGGAGGTCGTCCAGGTCTTCGGTCAAGGTGCCCTTGTCCACCCCCTTGCGCAGGCTGACTGCCACGCGGTCGACGGAGGCTTGGGCAGCGGCGCCGTCACTCTCGATGACCTGGACCCGGGACCCGGCCGCCACGAAGGCGTGTGCGATGCCTGCGCCCATCCGTCCTCCTCCGAAGACGACGACCCGCTGGGGCAGTGTGACGGTGGGCTCGGGCATCGGTGCTCCGTTCAGGAAGACTGAAAAGCGTTGGGGTTCAAGGGCGTTCGAGCAGGAGGGCACTGCCCTGACCGACCCCGACGCACATCGTCGCGAGCCCACGCCGTGCGTCGGCCCGCTCGAGCCGGCCAAGCAGCGTGACGACGATGCGGGTGCCGGAGGCCCCGAGCGGGTGGCCCAGGGCGATGGCCCCGCCGTCCGCGTTGACCAGGTCGGGGTCGAGCCCCAGGTCGCGCATGCAGGCGATCGACTGCGAGGCGAACGCCTCGTTGAGCTCGACGGCCTCGAGGTCGTCGACCGTCCACCCGGCCCGCGCCAGGGCCTTGCGGGTGGCGGGCACCGGCCCGATGCCCATGATCTCGGGAGCCACTCCGGCGCTGGCGGCGGCGACGACGCGGGCCCGCGGCGTGAGGCCGTGCTCGGCGATGAACCGCTCACTGGCCACCACGACAGCCGCGGCGCCGTCGTTGAGGGCGCTCGAGTTGCCGGCCGTGACCAGTCCGTCGGGGCCGTGGAGGGGGCGCAGGGCGGCCAGGCGCTCGAGGCTGGTGTCGGCCCGGGGCCCTTCGTCGACGGCGAACACACCGTCGCGGAGCGGGACCGCGACTGTCTCGGCCTCGAACCGCCCGTTCTTGATCGCGTCGAGGGCGCGTTCGTGGGATCGCAGCGCGAAGGCGTCCAGCTCCTCGCGCGTCAGGTTCCATTGCTGCGCAACGCGTTCCGCGGTCTGCGGCATGGTCAGGGTCGTCTCGGCGTCGAAGCGTGGGTTCGCGAACCGCCACCCGATCGAGGTGTCGAACGTCGCGCCCGGTCGGGCGAACGCCTTGCTCGGCTTCTCCATGACCCACGGGGCCCGCGTCATCGACTCGACCCCACCGGCGACCACGACGTCGGCGTCACCCGCTGCGATCATCTGCCGGGCGGTGGCGATGGCGGTCAGGCCCGAGGCGCAGAGCCGGTTCACGGTGAAGCCGGGCACCGACTGGGGGAGTCCGGCGAGCAGCACAGCCATGCGGGCGACGTTGCGGTTGTCCTCTCCCGCCTGGTTGGCCGCGCCCAGCACCACCTCGTCGACGAGCTCTGGGTCGACACCCGACCGAGTCACCGCCTCGCGCACGACGAGGGCCGCGAGGTCGTCGGGTCGCACGGAAGCCAGCCCACCGGCATACCGACCGATCGGGGTCCGGACGCCGTCGACGATGAAGGCCTCGGTCACGCTCTGCTCCTTGGTCGGGGTGATGGTCAGGCGTCGAAGTCGACGGTCACGGTGTCGCTGACGGGGTAAGACTGACAGGTGAGCACGAAGCCCTGCTCCACCTCGCCCTTCTCCAGTGCGTAGTTGCGTCGCATGTCGACCTCGCCCTCGCGCACCAGGGCGCGGCAGGTGCCGCAGACCCCGCCCTTGCAGGCGAACGGCAGGTCGGTCCGGGTCGCCTGCGCGGCGTCGAGGATCGACTGGCCGCGCGGCATGGGTGCGGTGGAGCTGGAGCCGTCGAGCACGACCGTGACGTCGCTGGTCTCGCCCTCGACCACGGCGTCGGCGCGGTGCAGCTCGGGCGGCGGCTCGTCGACGTAGAAGAGCTCGAAGTGAATGCGGTCCTCGGCGACGCCGACCTCAGCGAGCACCTCGCGGGCCGCGCCGATCATCGCGTACGGCCCACACAGCCACACGTCGTCGACGTCCTGCACCGGCACGAGGAGGTCGAGCAGCCGACGCAGCCGGTCGGCGTCGATCCGGCCGGAGAACAGCTCGACGTCGCGGGGTTCGCGCGACAGCACGTGGATCAGCTGCAGCCGCGACCCGTGGCGGTTCTTGAGGTCGGCCAGCTCCTCGGCGAACATCACCGACCCCGTGGTGCGGTTGCCGTAGATGAGGGTCACCTCGGCCTCGGGGTTGGTGAGCATCGTGGTGGCGATGGACAGCATCGGCGTGATGCCCGAGCCGGCCGCGATGCACAGGTGCCGTCCGCCGGTCGCGGGATCGGCGCGGAAGCTGCCCGACGGCGTCTGCACCTCGATCTCCGTGCCCGGGGTGACCTCGTGCACCAGCCAGTGCGAGAAGAGCCCGTCCGGGATCTCGCGCACCCCGATGCGCGGTCGCTCGCCGACGGCGGCACAGATCGAGTACGTGCGGCGGTGCTCCTGGCCGTCGATCCGCCGACGGAGCGTCAGTGACTGCCCCGCAGCGAAGTCGTATGCCGCGGCGAGCTCGGCGGGCACGTCGAAGCTCACCGCGACGGCGTCGTCGGTGAGCTGCTCGACCGAGTGGACGGTGAGCGTGTGGAAGACGGGGGCGGTGCGGCTCTTCTTCGGAAGCAGCAGCCAGCCGGTGGAGGTGGACACGACCTAGATCTCCTTGACGTGCTCGAACGGCTCGAGACAGTCCTCGCAGCGGTACAGCGCCTTGCAGGCAGTGGGGCCGAACTCCGACGTGAGCTCGACCTGGCCGGAGCCACACCGCGGGCAGTGCAGCTCACGCCGCGTGGGCAGCAACGACAGCGCCACGGGGCCCGACCTGGCAGGGACCCGACCCGGGGCGGAGAGGCCGTGCTCGGCCAGGGCGGCGCGCCCGTGCTCGGTGATCCAGTCGCTCGACCAGGCGGGGGACAGCGACACCCGCACCGTGGCGTCGAGCCCGACCTCCCCCAAGGCGCGCACGAGGTCGTCCCTCATGGTGGCCATGGCGGGGCAGCCCGTGTAGGTGGGGGTGATGGCGACGATGACCCTGCCGGTGTCGGAGACCTCGACCTCGCGGAGCACCCCGAGGTCGTCGAGGGTGAGCATCGGCATCTCCGGGTCGCGCACCGACCGCGCCGCCGCCAGGGCCAGCTCGCGCAGGTCGCCCCCCTCCGTCCCGCAACCTGGGCGCCCCAGGGGGCAGGGCCTCGGTGTGCATGCCGTCACGTCCCTGTCGTCCCTGCACCGCGGCCATGGGCGCCACCTGGGGCTGCTCCACGCCGCTGAGCGCGAACACCTGGGCGAGGACGACCGCGACCGCATCGGCGACCGTCGCGGGGTCGACCCCGACCCCCGCCTCGGCGCCCCGGGCCTCGACCTCGTGCGTGACGAACTGCTCGGCCTGGAGGGGCCACACCTTCATCAGGGCGGCGTCGACGCGTCGCCGCGACTCCTCGCTCCCGCGGGCCAGGGTGAGGAACCAGCGGCCGGCGTAGTCACGGTGGTAGGTCAGCTCCTTCACACCCTTGGCGGCCACCGCCGACAGCACGTGGTCACGGCTGTCGACGAGGCGCTCGAAGATCGCGATGCGGGCGCTCGAGAAGAGCAGCAGCTTGACGATGGTCACCGCGAAGTCGCCGTTGTCGAGCTCGACCAGCCGCACGTTGCGGAACTGTCCGTCGTCGCGGAAGAACGCCAGCGCGTCCTCGGCGGGCACCGGCGAGCCCTGGGGGAGGGGCGGCACCAGGCTGGGGTCTGCCGCGGCAGCTCGCGCGAGCAGCAGCCGGGCCTGCCCCAACAGGTCGAGCGCGATGTTGGACAGCGCGATGTCGTCCTCGAGGTCGGGCGCCCGGCTGGTCCACTCCGAGAGCCGCTGCGACGCCACGAGGGCGTCGTCGGCCAGCATCAGGCAGTAGGTGCCGAGGTCGGTCGCATCGACGCCGTCCGGGATCGTCGTGTCGACCCCGGCCAGTGGGTCCTCGAAGTCGGTGCCGAAGGCCCAGTGCGACGGGTCGCCGCCGAGCAGGCCGTCGTAGACGGAGCCGTGGGCGTCGTTGGGGTCAGGGGCCGGGTGGGACGGCTGGTGGACGACGTCGTCGGCCACCGACTGGATCGCGTCCAGCCCGTTGGGCTGCGGTGATTCAGGCATGGGTCAGCAGCTCACATGTGGGGGACGTTGTCGGGGATCTCGTAGAACGTGGGGTGCCGGTAGACCTTGTCCCCGCTCGGGGCGAAGAGCGGGTCCTTCTCGTCGGGACTCGACGCGGCGATGTCGGTCGACTGCACCACCCAGATGCTGACGCCCTCGTTGCGGCGGGTGTAGACGTCGCGGGCGTGCCGCAGGGCCATCTCGTCGTCGGCGGCGTGCAGCGAACCCACGTGCACGTGGTTGAGCCCGCGCTTGCCGCGGACGAAGACCTCGTACAACGGCCACTCGGCGCGCACGCGCTCGTCGGCGCTCATGCCGGTGCCTGCGCTGCGGCGGTGGTCGCGAACGCCGTCGCGGCCTCGCGCACCCACGCGCCGTCCTCGTGCGCCGCCCGCCGGTGCGCGATGCGCTGGGTGTTGCACGGTCCGTTGCCCTTCACGACCTGCATGAACTCGTCCCAGTCGGGCTGCCCGAAGTCGTACGCCTGACGCTCCTCGTTCCACCGCAGGTCGGGGTCGGGGAAGGTCACGCCGAGCGCCTCGGCCTGCGGCACGGACATGTCGACGAACCGCTGGCGCAGGTCGTCGTTGGTGTTGCGCTTGATGCCCCAGGCCATCGACTGCGCGGAGTTGGGCGACTCGTCGTCGGGCGGCCCGAACATCATCAGGGCCGGCCACCAGAACCGGTTGACCGACTCCTGCACCATGGCGCGCTGCTCGTCGGTGCCGCGCATCATCGTCATGAGCAGCTCGTAGCCCTGACGCTGGTGGAAGGACTCCTCCTTGCAGATGCGGATCATCGCGCGACCGTAGGGGCCGAACGAGGTGCGGCAGAGCGGCACCTGGTTGCAGATCGCGGCGCCGTCGACGAGCCAGCCGATGGTGCCCACGTCGGCGTAGGACAACGTGGGGTAGTTGAAGATCGAGGAGTACTTCTGACGACCCTCGATGAGCAGCTCGGTGAGCTGGCCGCGGCTGACGCCGAGGGTCTCGCAGGCGGAGTAGAGGTAGAGCCCGTGACCCGCCTCGTCCTGGACCTTGGCCAGCAGGATCGCCTTGCGGCGCAGCGAGGGGGCCCGGCCGATCCAGTTGCCCTCGGGCTGCATGCCGATGATCTCGGAGTGGGCGTGCTGGGCCACCTGACGCACCAGCGTCTTGCGGTAGCCCTCGGGCATCCAGTCACGCGGCTCGATCCGGTCGTTCCGGGCGATCGTGGCCTCGAACCCGGCGAGCAGGTCGGCCTCGTCCGTCCCCGACGGGGCGGTGGTGGTGTCCGTCATGCAACCCTCCGCAGTGAGGCGATTAACTGACCGAACGGTCTGTAATAGTGTCTCAGGAGCCTTCCGGCTTTGGCAACCACGGTATGCCGCGTGCCCACTGGCCGCACTCCTGGCCACTGGTGCCCCATCGCCGCCCCGGAACTCACCGCCGGTGCGCCACCGCTGGCCAGAAGTGGAAGAACGCGAGGCCGCATTACTCGCGAGTCACCCGTGATCGGTGGCAGGCTCGGCAGCGATCCGCTGTCCGCCGTCGCTGGGAGGCCCACCCGATGTTCTCGCGCATCGCCATCGTCAACCGCGGCGAGGCCGCCATGCGGCTCATCCACGCGGTGCGCGACCTCAACGCCCAGGCCGGCGCCGACGGGCACCGCATCGAGACCATCGCGCTGCACACCGAGGGCGAGAAGCGGGCCATGTTCGTCCGCGAGGCCGACCACGCCTACAACTTGGGACCGGCGGCCAACCGTCCCTACCTCGACTACGCCGTGCTCGAGAAGGCGCTGCGCGAGACCGGTGCGGATGCCGCCTGGGTCGGGTGGGGCTTCGTGGCCGAGGACCCGAACTTCGCCGAGGTCTGCGGCCGGATCGGCGTCACCTTCATCGGCCCCAGCCCCGAGGCGATGCGCAAGCTGGGCGACAAGATCGGGTCGAAGATCATCGCCGAGGAGGTCGGGGTCCCGGTCGCACCGTGGAGCGGCGGGGGCGTCGACACGCTCGAGGACGCGACGGCCGCGGCCGCGCGGATCGGCTACCCGTTGATGCTGAAGGCGACCGCCGGCGGTGGTGGCCGCGGCATCCGCATGGTCGCCAGCGACGCCGACCTGGCCGACGCCTACGAGCGCACCCGCGACGAGGCCCAGCGCGCCTTCGGCTCCGGAGTGGTCTTCCTCGAGCGGCTCGTGACCGGCGCCCGCCACGTCGAGGTGCAGGTCATCGCCGACGGCCAGGGCACCGCGTGGGCCATCGGCGTGCGCGACTGCTCCATCCAGCGCCGTAACCAGAAGGTCATCGAGGAGTCCGCCTCGCCCGTCCTCGCACCGGAGCAGGTGGCCGAGGTCAAGGCCAGCGCCGAGCGCCTCGCCGTCGCCGTCGGGTATGCCGGTGCGGGCACCGTCGAGTTCCTCTACCACCCGGGCGAGAAGTTCTTCGCGTTCCTGGAGGTCAACACCCGCCTCCAGGTGGAGCACCCGATCACCGAGGTCACGACCGACACCGACCTGGTCAAGCTGCAGATCCACGTGGCGGGCGGCGGTCGCCTCGAAGGCGAGCGGCCGACGGAGGAAGGGCACGCGGTCGAGGCGCGGCTCAACGCCGAGGACCCGGACCGCGACTTCGCGCCGTCCCCGGGACGCATCACCCTCCTCAACCTGCCCTCGGGCCCCGGGATCCGGGTCGACACCGGGGTCGGCGAAGGCGACTCGATCCCCGCCGACTTCGACTCGATGATCGCCAAGATCATCGCCGTGGGCCGCGACCGCGACGAGGCCCTGGCCCGCCTGCGCCGTGCGATGGGTGAGACCACCGTCGTCATCGAGGGAGGCGCCACCAACAAGAGCTTCATCCTCGACCTGCTGGACCAGCCCGAGGTCATCGACGGCAGCGCCGACACGGGGTGGATCGACCGGGTCCGCGCCGAGGGGCGACTCGTCTCGCACCGGCACTCCGGTGTCGCGCTGGTGGCGGCCGGCATCGAGGGCTACGAGGACGAGGAAGCCGTCGAGCGCACGCGTCTCCTCGAGACCTCGCGCGGAGGTCGACCGCAGGTGCAGCACCGCACGGGGCGCGCCATCGACCTCAAGCTGCGCGGCACGGCATACAAGGTGACGGTGTGGCGCATCGGGCCCCACAAGTTCCGCGTCGCGATCGCCGCAGGCGGCACCGAGCAGACCGTCGACGCCGACCTCGACCGCCTCGACGAGTACACCAGCCGGATCACCATCGCCGGCCGCACCCACCGCCTCATCACGGCCACCCACGGCCCGGTCCAGCTGGTCGAGGTCGACGGCGTGACCCACCGGGTCAGCCGCGATGAGGGTGGCGTGCTGCGCTCGCCCGCGCCGGCGCTCGTCGTCGCCACGCCCGTGCCGCTCGGCGCCGAGGTCGCGGCCGGGGCGCCCGTCCTCGTCCTCGAGTCGATGAAGATGGAGACGGTGCTCCCCGCGCCCTTCGCGGGTCGGGTCAAGGAGCTGTTGGTCTCCGCGGGGAGCCAGGTCGAGACCGGCACGCCGCTGGTGCGGCTCGAGCCGGTGGGAGACGGCGAGGAGGCCGCCGCAGCGGACGCCGACGACGAGCCCATCGACCTCGACCTCCCCGACGGCGTCGGCTCCGGCCACGGCACCGCCGCCACGGCCGACCAGGCTCGCGACGCGCTCGCGGCCATGCTGCTGGGCTACGACCTCGACCAGCGGGACGAGGGCAGCACCCTCACGAGCTACCTGGCGGCCCGCGACGAGCTGACCGCGCAGGGCAGTTCGCAGATCCGGGTGGAGGTCGACCTCCTCGAGGTGTTCGCCGACCTCGCCGAGCTGAGCCGCAACCGGCCGGCGGGTGAGGAGGCGCACGTCGAGCACCGGGTGCACAGCCCGCGCGAGCACTTCCACACCTACCTCCAGAGCCTCGACCCCGACCGCGGCGCGCTGCCGGAGCAGTTCCGCAGCAAGCTCGGCAACGTCCTGCGCCACTACGGGCTCGACAGCCTCGACCGCACCGCCGAGCTCGAGCAGGCGGTGTTCCGGGTGTTCCTGTCGCAGCAGCGCTCCGCGCCCGACGTCGCGCTGGCCACGTCACTGCTCCAGCGCTGGATGGTCGAGCCGTGCCCCCAGCCGCCGCTCGACGCCGCGGCCCGCGAGGTGCTCGACCGCCTCGTGGTGGCCACGCAGCTGCGCTTCCCCGTCGTCGGCGACCTGGCGCGCAGCGTCCGCTTCCGGTGGTTCGACCAGCCCCTGGTCGACGCCGACCGGGCCAGCGTCCTCGGGGGCGTGAGCGACGAGCTCACCGCGCTGGAGGGTATGCCGGGCGGCGAGGAGCGCGCCCGCCGCATCGACGCCCTGGCCGCCATCCCCGAGCAGATCGTGCAGTTCCTCGCCGACCGGCTCGAGGCCGGCGTCCCGCACCGCGAGCCGATGCTCGCCGTCCTCATCAAGCGGCACTACCGCGACCACGACCTCACCGGCCTGCGCGAGCTCGCGGTCGGCGACCGCCCCTTCGCGGTGGCCGGTTACACCCTCGACGGTCGGGCCACCCACCTGGTGACCAGCATCGGTCGGGTCGACGAGCTGGTGCCCGGGAGCGACCTCGAGCAGGCCGTCACGGCCCAGCTCGCGGAGGCTGCCGAGGGGGCCGATGGCGTCGTCGACCTCTACCTGTCGTGGCCGGACGAGCCGGCGTCACCCGAGGACGCCTCCGACCGCCTGGCCGAGCTCCTCGCGGGTATGCCGTTCGCGCACCACCTGCGGCGCGTGGCCATCGCGGTCTGTCCCGGAGGCGGACGACCGGTGGGCTACTTCACCTTCCGTCCGGACGGCTCGGGGAGCATGGTCGAGGACCGGCTGGTCCGCGGGGTGCACCCGATGGTCGGGCGCCGGCTCAACCTCTGGCGGCTGCGCGACTTCGAGGTCACCCGGCTCGAGGCCCCCGACGACGTCCTGCTCTACCTCTGCACCGCTCCGGGCAACGAGGCCGACCAGCGCCTCGTGGCGCTGGCCCAGGTGCGCCAGCTCGTCGTCGTGCGCGACGAGCAGGGCCGGGTCACCGCCCTGCCGCATGCTGAGCGCGCCATCGCCAACTGCCTCGAAGCGATCCGGCGCGCCCGCGCTGCCCGCGGGGCGGCCGGGGCCCGGCTCGACATGAACCACGTCTGGGTGCACATCTGGCCCCCGATCGAGGCCGACCTCGACCAGCTCACGGCCCTGCAGGCCAAGATCGCGCCGCTGACCGCAGGCGCAGGCATCGAGGAGGTGCTCGTCCAGGGTCGGATCGCCACCCCTGACGGTGCCAGCGCCCCCCTGGCTGCGCGCTTCCACTTCCAGCCGGGCTCCGGCGTCGTCACATCGGTGCAGGAGCCGCCCACGACGCGCCTGGCGCCCCTCGACGACTACGCGCAGAAGGTCGTGCGTGCTCGGCGTCGCGGCGTCGTCTACCCCTACGAGCTGCAGGCCATGATCGCGGGTCCGGGTGGCACGGCCACCGAGTACGACCTCGACGACACGGGCGTCCTCGTCCCGGTCGACCGTCCGTACGGGCTGAACAAGGCCGGCATCATCGCCGGGGTCATCACGACCCCCACCGAGCGCTATCCGGAGGGCATGACACGGGTGCTGCTCTGCGGTGACCCGCTCAAGGCCTTGGGCGCGGTGTCCGAGGCCGAGTGCGCGCGGGTCATGGCCGCGCTCGACCTCGCCGAGCAGATGCGGGTGCCGGTCGAGTGGTTCGCCCTGTCAGCCGGCGCCCGGATCTCCATGGACTCCGGCACCGAGAACATGGACTGGGTCGCGAAGGCCCTCAAGCGGATCATCGAGTTCACCCAGGCCGGGGGTGAGATCAACATCGTGGTCGCGGGGATCAACGTCGGCGCCCAGCCCTACTGGAACGCCGAGGCGACGATGCTCATGCACACCAAGGGAATCCTCGTCATGACTCCGGACAGTGCGATGGTGCTGACCGGCAAGCAGTCGCTCGACTTCTCCGGTGGGGTGTCCGCCGAGGACAACTTCGGGATCGGTGGCTACGACCGCGTGATGGGGCCGAACGGCCAGGCGCAGTACTGGGCGCCCGACCTCGCCGGTGCCCGCGACGTGCTGATGGCGCACTACGACCACACCTACGTCCACCCGGGCGAGCCCGGACCACGACGGGCGGTGACCACCGACGCCGCCGACCGCGACGTCACGGCATACCCCCACGTCATGCCGGACTCCGGGTTCACGACGGTCGGTGACATCTTCTCCTCGGCCACGAACCCGGATCGCAAGAAGGCGTTCGACATCCGCATCCTCATGGCGGCACTCGCCGACCAGGACCACCCCACCCTCGAGCGCTGGGCCGGCATGGCCGACGCCGAGACCGCGGTCGTCCAGGACGCCCACCTCGGCGGCATCCCGGTCTGCCTCCTCGGCATCGAGTCGAAGACCGTCGCCCGTCGGGGGTTCCCGCCCACCGACGGCCCGGACACCTACACGGCAGGGACCCTGTTCCCGCGGTCGTCGAAGAAGGCCGCCCGCGCGATCAACGCCTCGAGCGGCAACCGCCCGCTGGTGGTGCTGGCCAACCTGTCCGGGTTCGACGGGTCGCCCGAGTCGATGCGCAGCCTGCAGCTCGAGTACGGCGCCGAGATCGGCAGGGCCATCGTCAACTTCGAGGGTCCGATCGTCTTCTGCGTCGTCAGTCGCTACCACGGTGGGGCGTTCGTCGTGTTCTCCAAGGCGCTCAACCCGGAGATGACCGTCCTGGCCGTCGAGGGCTCGTTCGCCTCGGTGATCGGTGGTGCGCCCGCAGCCGCGGTCGTGTTCTCGCGCGACGTCGACGCCCGGACCGCTGCTGACCCCAGGGTCAAGGAGGTCGAGACCCGCCTGGGTGAGGCCTCCGGCGCCGAGCGTGCCCTCATCGCGACCGAGCTGGCCGACCTGCGCACCGCCGTCCGGAGCGAGAAGCTCGGCGAGGTCGCGTCGGAGTTCGACAGCGTGCACAGCATCCACCGAGCCGTCAGCGTCGGTTCGGTCGACGCCGTCATCGACCCCCACGAGCTGCGGCCCCGCATCATCGCCGCGATCGAGGCCGGTCTGGCGCGCAGGAGCTGACCGGACGGGCCGCACCAGCGACCCAGCGCGTGGCAGGCTGGCCCGATGAACCCGGCCGGACTGCTGCTCGCCGCGGGTGGCGGGACCCGGATGGGTACCCCTAAGGCCTTGGTCGTCGACCCCGCGGGCGGCACGTTCGTGGAGCGTGGCGTGCGCGTCCTCCGCGCCGGTGGGTGCTCACCGGTCGTGGTCGTGGTCGGTGCCGAGGCGGAGCGCGTGTCGGCCCTGGCGACCGCCGCCGGTGCGGACGTCGTGGTCGAGGCCCCCGACTGGGCGCAGGGGCAGAGCGCCTCGCTGCGGGCCGGCCTCGCGGCGCTCCAGGCGACCACCGCCGACGCGGGCTGCATCCTCCTCGTCGACCTGCCGGACGTCGGCGCCCCGGTCGTGGAGCGGGTCGTGGCCGAGGCGGTCGGCGAGGGGCGGGCCGCACTGGCCCGCGCGGCATACCAAGGGGTGCCGGGGCACCCCGTCGTCGTGGGGCGCGACCACTGGCAGGGACTCCTCGACGCCGCCACCGGCGACACCGGCGCCCGGGACTACCTGACGGCCCACGAGCACCTGCTCGTGGAGTGCGGCGACCTCGCGACGGGCCGCGATGTCGACACCCCGGACGACCTCTGACCGCACCCGGCGACCGTTCACCTCCAGAGTGAAATCTTGCCCCTTCAATTACTCGCCCTGATGAGTGATGCTGTGGACATGGAGCCACGCGAGGCGTTCTCGTCCGCGGGGGCACTGACGCAGGGCCTTGCCGACACGGGATACCTGGCCGACGACGCCCTCGCCACGGTTGCCTGGCTCGCGCTCCGGCTGGAGCGGCCCCTGCTCCTCGAGGGAGAGCCCGGCACGGGCAAGACGGCGCTCGCGGAGGCCATCGCGACGGCGCTGGACCTGCCGCTGATCCGGCTGCAGTGCTACGAGGGCATCGACGCGACGCAGGCGTTGTACGACTGGGACTTCCCACGCCAGATCCTCCACCTGCGGGCGGTGGAGGCCGTCGCCGCCGACGGCCAGGACCTCGCCGCCGTGGAGGACCAGTTGTTCGACCAGCGGTTCCTGCTCGCCCGGCCGGTGCTCCGTGCCCTGCGCGAGTCGCCCGTCGTCCTGCTCGTCGACGAGATCGACCGGGCCGATGACGAGTTCGAAGCCTTCCTCCTCGAGGTGCTCTCGACGTGGCAGGTGACCATCCCCGAGCTGGGCACCGTCACGGCGGCGACCCCGCCGATCGTGGTGCTGACGTCCAACCGCACCCGTGAGCTGCACGACGCGCTGAAGCGCCGATGTCTCTACCACTGGATCGACCACCCCAGCCTCGAGCGCGAGCTCCAGATCGTCCGTTCCCGTGCCCCGCAGATTTCGGAATCCCTTGCGGCACAAGTCGTCCGCACGGTGCAGCGCCTCCGCACCGACCACGACCTGATCAAGCCGCCCGGCGTCGCGGAGACCCTTGACTGGGCGCGCGCCCTCGACGAGCTCGGCGCCTCGGACCTCGACCTCGACACCGCCGCCGCCAGCCTGGGTGTCGCGGTGAAGTACCGCGAGGACGCCGAACGCGTGCGCGCCGCCCTCGACCGGATCCTGGCCCGATGACCACCACGCCGACGCATGCCGCGGACGAGATCCTCCTGGGTTTCGCGCGTGCCCTGCGGTCGGCGGGCGTCAACGTCACCRCGGACCGCGAGCGCACGTATCTCGAGGCGGTCGAGGCGGTGGGCCTGGAGGACGAGCCGGGGTCCTACTGGGCCGGGAGGGCGACGATGTGCGCCTCGCCTGCCGACCTCGAGCGCTACGACCAGGTGTATGCCGCGTGGTTCGGTCTCGAGCGGGCCGGCACCCGACCGCGCCAGGACTCCGCCCACACCGTCGCCCAGGCCTCGCTCGACCTGCAGCCGGGGTCGACCGACGGCAAGGACGCGCCCGAGGAGGACGTCCGCGCCGAGGCGAGCGCGGTCGAGGTGCTCCGGCACAGGGACGTCGCCACGCTCAGCAGCGCGGAGCGGGCGAGGCTGGCGGCCATGTTCGCGGCCCTGCGCCCGCGCGCCCCCCGCAGGCCCGCCCACCGCCAGACGTCCGCCCGCCGCGGCGCCGTGGACGCCCGGAAGACCCTGCGGGAACAGCTGCGGAGGATGGGCGAACCGGGCCCGATCGCGTGGCGCCACAGGGGAACCCGCGCGCGGAGGGTGGTCTTCCTGGTCGACGTGTCGGGGTCGATGAGCGGGTACGCCGACGCGCTGCTCCGGCTGGCGCACACCTACGCGTCCACGGACCTCCCCGTCGAGGTGTTCACCCTCGGCACCCGCTTGACGCACGTCACCCGGCCACTGCGACAGCGCGACCCCGAGCGCGCCCTGGTCGCCTGCGGTGCGTGCGTGCCCGACTGGTCGGGCGGGACCCGCCTGGCCGAGGGGGTGCGGGTGTTCCTCGAGAGGTGGGGTCGTCGTGGGATGGCGCGGGGTGCCGTGGTCGTGGTCTTCAGCGACGGGTGGGAGCGTGACGAGCCGCAGGCGCTGGGCGAGCAGATGCGTCGGCTGAAGGCGCTCGCGCACCGGGTCGTGTGGGTCAACCCGCACCGCGGCAAGCCGGGCTACCTGCCCGTGCAGCAGGGGATCGTGGCGGCGCTGCCGCACGTTGACGACTTCGTGGCGGGTCACTCGATGGCCGCCTTCGAGGAGCTCGTGGAGGTGGTCGGCCGTGCGTGAGGTGCTCCCCGAGCTGCTGCGCTGGTGGCGGGCCGGCGCCACCGTCGGCGTGGGCACCGTGGTGGGCACGTGGCGCTCGGCGCCGAGGCCGGCCGGTGCCGCGATGCTCGTCGGCCCCGGAGGTGAGGCGGTCGGTTCGGTCAGCGGCGGCTGTGTCGAGGGAGCTGTCTACGAGCTCGCGCAGTCGGTGGTGGCCGACGGGGTGCCGGTCCTGCAGCGCTACGGCGTGAGTGACGACGACGCGTATGCCGTGGGGTTGACCTGCGGAGGCATCCTCGACGTCTTCGTCGAGCAGGTGAGCCGCGAGACCTTCCCCGAGCTGGACGAGGTGGCGCAGGACATCGAGGCCGGGCGACCCGTCGCCGTGGCGACCGTCATCGAGCACCCCGACCCTGCCTGGCTGGGGCGTCGGCTGGTCGTGCGCCCCGAGCAGGACAGCAGCGCGGGTGGGTCGACCGGCTCGCTGGGCTCGACCCGGGCTGACGACGCCGTCACCGACGACGCACGCGGCATGCTGGCCTCGGGTCGCACCGAGACCCTGACCTACGGCCCCGACGGCGAGCGCCGCGGCGAGGGGATGCGGGTCTTCGTCTCGTCGTTCGCCCCCAAGCCACGCATGCTGGTCTTCGGGGCCATCGACTTCGCCGCGGCGGTGGCGCACCAGGGGCACTTCCTCGGCTTCCACGTGACGGTCTGCGATGCGCGGCCGGTCTTCGCCACCACCTCGCGGTTCCCCTCGGCCGACGAGGTCGTGGTGACCTGGCCGCACCGCTACCTCGAGGCCGAGCGCGACGCCGGCCGGATCGACTCGCGCACCGTCATCTGCGTGCTGACCCACGACCCGAAGTTCGACGTGCCGGTCCTCGAGGTGGCGCTGCGGCTGCCCGAGGTGGCCTACGTCGGCGCGATGGGCTCGCGCCGCACCCACGACGACCGGATGGCGCGGCTGCGCGAGGCCGGCCTCACCGAGGCCGAGCTGTCACGGCTGTCGAGCCCGGTCGGGCTGGACCTGGGCGCCCGCACCCCGGAGGAGACCGCCGTGAGCATCGCGGCGGAGATCATCGCCCTGCAGTGGGGCGGCCGCGGCGAACGCCTGGGCCATCGCGACGGCCCCATCCACCACCACGCGCCCGCGCTCGTGGCCGCCACGTCGGCACCCGAGGAGGCCACCGGAAACCACCCGGATTGACCGTTGTCCCGCCCCTGAGGACGGAGAAGTATCCGAAGGAGCCCCGGCAGCTCAGCCCGTCCAGCCAGTCCTGTAGTCCAGCAAGCTTCGTGTCACAGAGAGGTGATCGAATGACCCGCATCAGCGTCACGGTCGACGGCGTCGACTACACCGACGAGGTGGAGCCGCGAATGCTCCTCGTCCACTACCTGAGGGAGCAGCTGGGCAAGACAGGCACCGTCGTCGGGTGCGACACGAGCAACTGTGGCGCGTGCACGGTGCACCTCGACGGTCGCAGCGTGAAGTCCTGCAACGTCCTGGCGGTCCAGGCCGACGGGCACGACGTGACCACGATCGAAGGCATCTCCCAGGGCGGCGAGCTGCACCCGATGCAGCAGGCCTTCCACGACTGCCACGCCCTCCAGTGCGGCTACTGCACGCCGGGGATGATCATGCAGGCCATCGACGTCCTCAACGACACGCCCGACCCGTCCGAGGAGCAGATCCGGGTCGGGCTGGAGGGCAACCTCTGTCGCTGCACCGGCTACCACAACATCGTCAAGGCAGTGCAGCAGGCGGCCGGAGCCGGGGCGACCACGGGCGCGTCGACTGGCACGACCAGCGGCTCGACCCTGGGTGGTGAGCCGGTATGACCGCCGTCGAGGACCGCCCGAAGACCGAGGTCGGCGCGGCACGCAAGCGCAAGGAGGACCAGCGCCTCATCACCGGCCGCACCAAGTGGACCGACAACCTGCAGCTCACGGGGATGCAGCACCTGGCCATGGTCCGCAGTCCGTTCGCGCACGCCCGGATCACGGGCATCGACACCGCCGCGGCGAAGCAGGCGCCCGGGGTGGTGGCCGTCCTGACCGGTGCCGACATCAAGGACACCCAGGGGGCAGTCGCCAACGCCTGGCCGATCACCACGGACCAGAAGGCACCCGCCCACCTGCCCGTTGCGGTCGACCACGTCGCCTGCGCCGGGGAGATCGTCGCCCTGGTGGTGGCTCGCACGGCTGCGCAGGCGCGGGACGCCGCCGAGCTCGTGGAGGTCGACTACGACGAGCTGCCTGCGGTGCTCGACGCCAAGGAGGCGGTCGAGGACGCCGTCCTCGCCCACCCCGACCTGGGCACCAACAAGTCGGCCCTGTGGCGGCTCGACTCCGGGGAGCAGGGCAGTGGTGGTGATGTCGACGAGGAGATCGCCAAGGCCCGTGCCGACGGCATCGTCATCGAGCGCGAGTACCGCCAGCAACGCCTCATCCCGGCGTTCATGGAGCCGCGCTCGACCGTCGTGGACCCCACGGGCGAGCAGATCACGGTGTGGACGTCCACGCAGGTCCCCCACATCCTGCGGTTCCTCATCGCCGCCACGACCGGCCTGCCCGAGTCGAAGGTCAGGGTCATCGCCCCCGACGTGGGGGGTGGCTTCGGCGGCAAGCTGCAGACCACCGCCGAGGAGTTCGCGACCTTGGCCGCCGCTCGTCACATCGGCAAGCCGGTGAAGTACACCGAGACGCGCTCGGAGTCGCTCGTCTCCGGGCACCACGGCCGGGACCAGTACCAGACGCTGACCCTGGCCGCGACCAAGGACGGCACCGTCACTGCCCTCAAGGTCGACCTCATCGCGAACCTCGGCGCCTACGTGGGCCTGGTCGGCGGAGGCGTGCCCGTCCTCGGGGCATGGATGTTCAACGCCATCTACAAGTTCCGCGCGTACCGGTTCACCGTCCAGACGGTCCTGACGAACACCACCTGGGTGGACGCCTACCGTGGCGCCGGCCGGCCCGAGGCGACGTACGCCATCGAGCGGCTGATGGACGAGCTCGCCGTCGAGGTCGGGGTCGACCCCCTGGAGATCCGCGAGAAGAACTGGATCAAGCACGAGGAGTTCCCGTTCGCCTCGGTCGCGGGGATGACGTACGACTCGGGCAACTACGAGGCCGCCACCGCGCGCGCCAGGGAGCTGTTCGACTACGACGGGCTGCGCCGGGAGCAGCAGGAGCGCCGCGCCAGCAAGGACCCGGTCCAGCTGGGGATCGGGGTCTCCACGTTCACCGAGATGTGCGGCCTGGCGCCGTCGCGCGTCCTGGGCAGCCTCAACTACGGCGCCGGCGGGTGGGAGCACGCCTCGATCCGCATGCTGCCCACCGGCAAGGTCGAGGTGATCACGGGCACCTCACCCCACGGACAAGGGCACGAGACGGCCTGGAGCCAGATCGCCGCCGACCGCCTGGGGGTCCCGTTCGAGGACATCGAGGTGCTCCACGGCGACACGCAGATCTCGCCGCGCGGCCTCGACACCTACGGCTCCCGCTCACTGGTCGTGGGTGGGGAGGCCGTGGTGCGAGCCGCCGACAAGGTGGTCGAGAAGGCCAAGGTCGTCGCTGCGCACCTGCTCGAGGCCAGCATCGACGACGTGGAGTTCTCGCAGGGCCGGTTCACCGTGCGGGGCACCGACAACGGGATCGGCATCACCGAGATCGCCACGGCGCAGTTCACCTCGCACAACCTGCCGGAGGGCTTCGAGCCAGGCATCGACGCCGACGCGACCTTCGACCCGGACAACTTCTCCTTCCCCCACGGCACGCACCTGTGTGCCATGGAGGTGGACACCGAGACCGGCCAGGTGACGATGCGCAAGTACGTGTGCGTGGACGACGTGGGCCAGATCATCAACCCGCTCATCGTCGAGGGACAGGTGCACGGAGGCGTCGTCCAGGGCATCGCGCAGGCCCTGTGGGAGGAGGCGGTCTTCGACGACCAAGGCACCCTGGTGTCCGGCTCGTTCGTCGACTACACGCTGCCCACCGCGGCCGACACGATCAGCCTCGTCACCGAGAACACCACCTCCCTGTCGACGAGCAACACCTTGGGGACCAAGGGGGTCGGCGAGGCCGGCGCGATCGCCTCCACGCCGGCGGTCGTCAACGCGGTCGTGGATGCCCTGCGACCGCTGGGGATCAACGACATCCAGATGCCGTGCACCCCCGAGCGGGTGTGGAAGGCCATCCAGTCCGCCGGCTCGAACCAGTCCGACGCCACGACCGGTGACGCCCAGCCGCACTTCGACGCCGGCGCCCCCAACCAGGACGCCCCCGATACCGGCGCCTCGACGAACGGAGCAGGCCAGTGATCCCCGCATCGTTCGACTACGTCGCCCCCACCTCGGTCGCCGACGCCCTCGCGGCGCTGGCCGAGGCCGGAGACGATGCCAAGGTGCTGGCCGGCGGCCAGAGCCTGCTGCCCATCCTCCGGATGCGGCTCAACGCCCCCGAGGTGGTCATCGACCTCGGCCGGATCGAGGAGCTCAAGGGCGTGTCCGAGGACGGCGACCACGTCGTCATCGGCGCGATGACCACGTATGCCGATGTGCTGGCGAGCGACCTCGTGCGCCAGCACGCGGGGCTGCTCACCGATGCGATCGCCGAGGTGGCCGACCCGCAGATCAGGCACCGCGGGACCGTCGGCGGCGCGCTCGTGCACGCCGATCCCGCCGGCGACGTGGGTGCTCCGGCGCTCGCGCTCGACACCGAGTTCGTCATCAGCGGGAGCGGCGGGGAACGCACGGTCGCGGCCGCCGACTTCTTCCTGGACCTGTTCGAGACGGCCGTGGGGGAGGGCGAGCTGCTCACCGCCATCCGCGTCCCGAAGCACACCGGCTGGGGCCACCGCTACGAGAAGTTCGTGCGGGTCTCCCACCAGTGGTCGATCGTCGCGGTCGCGGCGACCGTCCGGGTGGACGGGGGCAGCATCGCCGAGGCCAAGGTGGGGCTGACCAACATGGGTTCGACGCCGCTGCGGGCCAGCGCCGTGGAGCAGGCTCTGGTCGGCAAGGCGGCCACGGACGAGGCGGTGCGTGCAGCGTGCGCTGCTGCGGCGGACGGCACCAACCCGCCGTCCGACCTCAACGGTGACAGCGACTACCGCAGGCACCTCGCCACGGTCCTGGCCCGGCGCGCCGTGCTGGCCGCCGCAGGAGCGTGAGCCCGTGGAGCTGAGCCACACCTTCACCGTGCCCGCCACGGTCGACCAGGCCTGGGCGACCTTCATGGACCTGCCCCTGGTCGGTGCCTGCTTTCCCGGGGCCACCGTCACCGAGGTGACCGACGAGGGGTTCGCGGGCACGGTGAAGGTCAAGCTCGGCCCCATCGCGCTGGTCTACGCCGGCACGGGTGCCTTCCTCGAGCGCGACGACGGCACCCACCGGGCCGTGATCGAGGCCAAGGGCAAGGACAAGCGGGGCAACGGCACCGCCGGTGCCACGGTCACGATCCAGCTCACCGATGCGGGCAGCGGCTCCACGCGGGCCGACGTGCAGACCGACCTGGCCGTGACGGGCAAGCCCGCGCAGTTCGGGCGCGGGGTGATGCAGGACGTCTCCGACAAGCTGCTCGGCCAGTTCATCGCCTGCATCGAGGGCAAGATCGGCGAGGCCAACCCCGTGGGTGCCGCTGCGGACGCCCCCGTGAGCGGCGGGGACGTGCCCGCGTCAGTCGCGACCCCAGCCGCCGAGGCCCCAGCCCCGGCGCCTGAGGTCCCGACCGCGGCGGCCGAGGTCCCGACCGCGGCGGCCGAGGTCCCGACCGCGGCGGCCGAGGTCCCGGCCCCGGCGGCCGACGAGGTGCGCGACCCGGTGACGCTGGTTCCGGTGGCCCCGCGGCCGCAGTCGCCCCCGCCGAAGGACCGGGACGACGCACTCGACCTCGGTTCCACGGTGCTGCCGATCCTCCTGCGGTCGTACGGCAAGCAGATCGCCGTGGGGGTCGTGGTCGTCGTCGCGGTGATCGTCATCTGGCGGGCGATGAGCGGGTAGCACGCACCCGGCATACGCCGCTCGCTGCCCGCGCCGCCCCTCGGACGGTGCGGGCAGCGGCGCGCCAGCACGCTCCGCACCCCCGTCCACCCCACGGCGAATGGGCGCTGACCTGCCCAAACGGATGAGATCGAGGTCATCCGGTCATGTTGACCTGCGGTGACCTACCCTGAAAGTGGTCGGTTGCGTGGAAGGGTGACCGCACCGCCCAGCGCCGCGCCAGCGCGGCTCCCCGCCAGCACAGGAGCACGCCACGATGAGCCCGCAGACCGTCGTCGTCCTCAACGGACCGAACCTCAACCTGCTCGGCGAGCGCGAGCCGGAGGTGTACGGGTCCGACACCCTCGCCGAGATCGAGGCCCTGTGCCGCAAGGCGGCCGGTCTGGCCGGGCTGGAGATCGACTTCCGCCAGAGCAACCACGAGGGCGCCCTCATCGACGCCATCCACGAGGTGCGCAAGACCGCCGTCGGGATCGTCATCAACGCCGGCGCCTACACGCACACCTCCATCGCGCTGCGCGACGCGCTCGCTGCGGTGAGCATCCCCGTCTTCGAGGTGCACCTCAGCAACGTGCACCAGCGCGAGGAGTTCCGGCACCACTCCTACCTGTCGGCCGTGTCCGACGGCGTGATCCTCGGCTGCGGCCCCAGCGGCTACGCCTACGCGATCGCCCGCATCTCCGAGCTGATCGACGACCGCCACTGAGGCGCGTCGCCCCGAGGTCGCCTGCAAGACTGCGGGCATGACACCGTCGTCGCCGCTCGACCCGATGGACCTCGCAGGCATTGACGACCTGCTCTCCGACGAGGAGAAGGCGATCCGTGGCACCGTCCGTGCCTTCCTGGACAAGCGGGTGGAGCCGTTCGTCGCCGACTGGTTCGAGCGCGGCGAGATCGACGACGTCCGTGGCCTGACCCGGGAGCTCGGCGCCCTCGGCCTGCTCGGGATGCACCTGGAGGGCTACGGCTGTGCCGGGATGAGTGCCGTCGACTACGGGCTGGCGTGCCTCGAGCTCGAGGCCACCGACTCGGGCATCCGGAGCCTCGTGTCGGTGCAGGGGTCCCTGGCGATGTTCGCGATCCACCATTGGGGCACCCCCGAGCAGAAGGAGCGCTGGCTCCCCGCCATGGCGACCGGCGAGGCGATCGGCTGTTTCGGCCTCACCGAGCCCGACCACGGGTCCGATCCGGCGTCGATGCGCACCCGGGCGCGGCGGCACGGCGACGACTGGGTGCTCGACGGCTCGAAGATGTGGATCACCAACGGCTCGATCGCCGACGTCGCGGTGGTCTGGGCCAACGCGGGGGAGGAGCACGGGGGGATCCGCGGCTTCGTGGTGCCCACCGACAGCCCGGGCTTCTCGGCCCCGGAGATCAAGCACAAGCTGTCGCTGCGGGCCTCGGTGACCAGCGAGCTCGTGCTCGACGGTGTGCGGCTCCCGGGCGACGCGGTGTTCCCCGAGGTCCGCGGTCTCAAGGGGCCCCTGTCGTGCCTCTCGGAGGCCCGCTACGGCATCGTCTGGGGCTCGCTGGGGGCGGCCCGGTCCAGCCTCGACACCGCCCGCCGCTACTCCATCGAGCGCGAGCAGTTCGGGCGTCCCCTCGCGGGGTTCCAGCTGACTCAGCAGAAGCTCGCCGACATGGCGCTGGAGCTGGTCAAGGGCCAGCTCCTGGCGCTGCACCTCGGCCGCCGCAAGGACGCCGGCACGCTGCGGCCGGAGCAGGTGAGCCTCGGCAAGCTCAACAACATCCGCGAGGCGATCGACATCTGTCGCACGTCACGAACCATCTTGGGCGCCAACGGAATCAGCCTCGAGTACCCGATCATCCGGCACATGAACAACCTCGAGTCGGTGCTCACCTACGAGGGCACCGTCGAGATGCACACCCTCGTCATCGGGCAGGCGATGACCGGTCAACAGGCCTTCCGCTAGGAGCTCGCGGTGGGGCGTCCCGAGGGTGGCCCGGAAAGCCGTCGCGCGGACCCAGCCGTGCGGCATACCCTCGATTTTCGGTGGAGGCATCCGACCGTGTAGTCTCACCGTCGCACTTCCGCGCGGGTCCGGCCCGCGAGGTTCGTGCCCGCCCCCTTAGCTCAGTCGGCAGAGCGTTTCCATGGTAAGGAAAAGGTCGTCGGTTCGATTCCGACAGGGGGCTCTGGGAAGGGCGTCGCAAGGCGCACACCCCATGGCGGGGTAGCTCAGCTGGTTAGAGCGCACGACTCATAATCGTGAGGTCGCGGGATCGAGCCCCGCTCCCGCTACAGCCGCGATTTCAGGATTCACCCTGAACTCGCGTATTCTGATGCGTCGTTGCCCGTCCCGCGCGGGCAGCCCACCAGTGTCGAAGCACCACATCAGACCACCAGTCAGTTCCGAGAGCAGGTTGCCCCGTGGCTAGCAAGAGCGCAGACGTCCGCCCCAAGATCACCTTGGCGTGCGTGGATTGCAAGGAGCGCAACTACATCACCAAGAAGAACCGTCGGAACAACCCCGACCGCCTGGAGATGAAGAAGTTCTGCCCCCGCGACGGCAAGCACACGGTCCACCGCGAGACCCGCTGACCTGACGCGTTCCGACAGCCGCCCCGGACCTCGGTCCAGGGCGGCTTTGTCATGCCGCGGCTCCGTCACCCAGCGCTGTGTCCTGCCCGGACCCGTGCCCCATAGGGTGGTCCCCATGGCCGTCAACGCAGACTTCGCAGGGCGCAGCTACCCGCCCAGTGGCCCGTATGCCGTCGACGCGGCGATGCTCGCGGCGTTCGCCTCGGCGGTGGGTTCGCAGGATCCCGTGCACACCTCGAGCGAGGCCGCGCAGGCGGCCGGCTACCGCGACGTGATCGCGCCGCCGACGTTCGCGGTGACGATCGCCCAGCAGTGCGACGCCGTGTTCGTCCAGGACCCCGAGGCCGGCATCGACTACAGCCGCGTCGTCCACGGCGAGCAGCGGTTCGTCCACCACCGCCCGATCACGGCGGGCGACTCGGTGCTGGGCACCCTCACGGTCGACACCGTGCGGGAGGCGGGCGGGCACGCGATGGTCACCACCCGCACCGAGCTCACCACCGAGGACGGCGAGGCGCTGTGCACGTCCACCTCGACCATCGTCATCCGAGGAGGGGAGTGACCGTGGCCGCACGCACCCTGGCCGAGACCACCGCAGGCGACACCATCGGACCGGTCACGCTCGCCGTGACCCGCCAGACCCTGGTGGCCTACGCGAACGCCTCCGGCGACCAGAACCCGATCCACCAGGACGAGGACTTCGCGACGTCGGTGGGCCTGCCCGACGTCATCGCCCACGGCATGTGGACGATGGGCGCCGCGGGCTCCGTCGTCGAGGAGTGGGCCGGTGACGGCGGCCGCGTGGTCGAGTTCGGCACCCGCTTCACCAAGCCCGTCGTGGTGCCGCAGGGAGGTGGCGAGGTCGAGGTCACCGGTGTGGTCAAGGCCGTCGACGAGGACACCCGCCGGGCCACGGTCGAGCTGACCGCCACGAGCGAGGGTGCCAAGGTGCTCGGGCGCTGCATCGCCGTCGTGCAGCTCGACTGACCGGGATGCACGACGAGCACGACGTCCCCCTGGCGTCGCTGACGACCATGCGCGTCGGCGGGCCGGCCGCCCGGCTGGTCACCGCCGAGACCATCGACGACGTCGTCGATGCCGTGCGCGAGGTCGATGACGCCGACGAGCCGCTCCTCGTCGTCGGGGGCGGCTCCAACCTCGTCATCGCGGATGCGGGGTTCCCCGGCAGCGTGGTGCGGATGGCCACCGATGGGGTCACGGTCGAGTCGGCCGACCTGTGCGGCGGCGTGATGGTCCGCGTGGCCGCAGGGGTCGTGTGGGACGAGCTGGTGGCCAGGGCCGTGGCGGAGGGCTGGTCCGGGGTAGAGGCGCTGTCCGGCATACCGGGCTCGACCGGCGCGACCCCGGTGCAGAACGTCGGCGCCTACGGCCAGGAGGTGGCCCAGACCATCGCGTCGGTCCGCGTCTGGGACCGCGCCCAGCAGCAGGTGCGCACCATCAGCTCGCTCGACTGCGCCTTCACGTACCGGCACTCGGTCTTCAAGGCGTCCTCGCGCCACGTGGTGCTCGACGTGCTCTTCCAGCTCATCCCCAGCGAGCTCAGCCAGCCCATCGGCTACGCCGACCTCGCCCGCCAGCTCGGGGTCGAGGTGGGTCAGCGGGTGCCGTTGGCCGACGCCCGCGAGGCGGTGCTGCAGCAGCGACGCAACCGCGGCATGGTGCTCGACGAGGCCGACCACGACACCTGGTCGTGCGGGTCGTTCTTCACCAACCCGATCCTGTCGGCGCACCGGTTCGCGGCCCTGGAGGCTCGCGCGGCCGCCCGGTTCGGCCCCGACGGACCCACCCCGCCCCGCTTCTCCGATCCCGACGGCAACGTGAAGACGAGTGCGGCCTGGCTGATCGACAAGGCCGGGTTCGCGAAGGGTTTCGCGCTCCCGGGCAGCGGCGCGGCCCTCTCGACCAAGCACACCCTGGCGATCACCAACCGCGGTGGTGCCACGGCGGCCCAGGTCGCCGAGCTGGCCCGTCACCTGCAGGCAGGGGTCCACGACGCGTTCGGCGTCACCCTGGTCAACGAACCGGTGTTCGTGGGACACCAGCTCTGAAGCTCGGGGTGCGGCCCGAGCTCCAGCGGCCCCTGGTCCTCCAGCGGCCCCGAGTCTTTGAGGGATCCGACGGACCAGGACCCGTCGGATCGCTCAAAGACTCGCGTCAGAGGGGTGAGGTCGCCAGCCAGCCGTCGATGTCGGCCAGGGCCGCCTTCTGCAGCTCGATCGGCGCCCGGGACGCCCGGACCGAACCGCGGGCGAGGATGGCCAGCTCCTCGTCGGTGAACCCGAGCGCGTCGCGGGCCAGGTCGTACTGGTCGGCCAGCCGCGACCCGAACAGCAGCGGGTCGTCAGCGCCCAACGCCACGGGTATGCCGTGCTCGACGATCGTGCGCAGCGGCACCTCCGCGTTGTTGCCGTAGACCCCGAGCGCGACGTTGCTCCGCGGGCACACCTCGAGCGCGACTCCCGACTCGGCCACGAGGTCGAGCACCCGCGGGTCCTCGACGCTGCGCACCCCGTGACCGATGCGGTCGGGACGGATCGCCTCCAGGGTCGACTCCACCGCCGTCGGGCCGAGCAGCTCCCCGGCGTGCGGCACCAGCGCCAGGCCGGCGCGCCTCGCGATCGCGAAGGCCGGGGCGAAGTCGGCCGTCTGGCCGCGTCGTTCGTCGTTGCTGAGACCGAAGCCCACGACCGTCCCCGCGCCCTCGCCGGCGTGCTGGGCGGCCAGCCGAGCCAGGGTGCGGGCATCGAGCGGGTGGCGGATGCGGCTCGCAGCCACGACCACCGCGACCTGCGTCGACCCCTCTCGGGACGCCGCGGCAGCCTCGTCCAGCACGATCTCGAGCGCAGGCGTGATGCCCCCGACGAAGGGCGCGTACGAGGTCGGGTCGACCTGGATCTCGAGCCACCGAGAACCCTCGCTCGCGTCGTCGAGGGCTGCTTCACGGACGATGCGCCGCAGGTCCGCCTCGTCGCGGACGCAGGCTCGCGCCGCGTCATACAAGCGCTGGAACCGGAACCACCCGCGCTCGTCGCGCGCACTGAGCTGTGGTGGGTACCCGGTCGTCAGGGCATCGGGGAGGTGGAGGTGGTGCTTGTCCGCGAGCTCCCGCACGGTCTCGACCCGCATGGATCCGGTGAAGTGCAGGTGCAGGTGCGCCTTGGGCAGGTCGGTCACCGGGCGCGGCATGCGAGGCAGTCTTGCACCCGATCCGTGCCGCACCGTCCCGGGCCCGCCGGTCAGCGGATGCCCGCCGTAGACCGCGCCGTCGGATCCGTGCCCCCTGTCCTTTGTCGTCAGTCCTCGACGACGTGCATCGCCGCCGACTCCGGTCCGCCCGCACCGGCCTGGCCGCCACCGACCTCCCCGTCGTCGAGGAACTCGGTGGAGGGGTCGGGGCCGTCGTCGTCGGAGCGGGCACCCACGGGATCGGCGTCGACGTCCCCGGAGTCCAGCCCGCCCTCGTCGTCAGGCGCCCCGTAGGCGGAGTCGGGGTCGGGCACCTCCTGCCGGATGCGCTGCTCGATCGTCTCCTCCTGGCTCTGCTCCCAGGCGGTGGTGCCCCACTCGGTGTTGCGCGGCTGGCTGTCCGGTGGCGACCAGGGCTCGTTGTCGCCCTCGCTCGCGTCGAGCAGCTCGTCCTGCCCGTTTCCCGAGTCGGTCGCGTCGTCGATGCTGATGCTGCCGAGGTCGTCCTCGAAGCTCTCCGTGCCGGGTTGGTCGCTCATGGCTCCACCCTGCGGGACCGGGGGTGCCACCGCAAGGGCGCCACGCGCCATACCTGGCGAGCCGGGCCGGCAGGAAGGGTCAGCGGGCCCGCAGCTTCTCGGCCGCTGCGAGCAGGACGCACGTCGCCACGGCCTCCATCGCCGCGCTGACCTGGTCGAGCGGCGGGAAGGTGGGGGCGAGCCGGATGTTGCGGTCGCGCGGGTCGTCGCCGTACGGGAAGGAGGCGCCCGCGGGCGTGAGGGCGATGCCGGCCTCCTTGGCCAGCTGGACCACGCGCGACGCGGTGCCGTCGAGGACGTCGAGGCTGACGAAGTAGCCACCCGTCGGCTTGGTCCAGGTGGCGACCCCGAGCCCGCCGAGCCGCTCGCTGAGCACCCGCTCGACCTCGGCGAACTTGGGGGCGATGATCTCGCGGTGCTTGACCATGTGGTCGCGCACGCCCTGCGGGGAGCCGAAGAACTGGGCGTGCCGGAGCTGGTTGACCTTGTCGGGACCGATGGAGYCCTTGCCGAGGTGGGTGGTGTACCACTTCACCGTCTCCACCGACCCGGCGAGGAACGCGACCCCGGCGCCGGCGAGGGTGATCTTCGAGGTCGACGCGAACATGATCGGTCGGTGCGGGTGGCCGGAGGCCGCGGCCAGGGTGAGGATGTCGGCGCTCTTGACCTCGTCCTCGGTGAGGTGGTGCAAGGCGTAGGCGTTGTCCCAGAAGATCTTGAAGTCGGGGGCAGCCGTCGGCATCGAGGCCAGCCGGGCGGCGACCTCCTGCGTCACGACCGAACCGGTGGGGTTGGCGTAGGTCGGCACGAGCCACATGCCCTTGATGCTCGGGTCGCTCGCGGCCAGCCGCTCGACCTCGTCCATGTCGGGGCCGTCCTCGTGCATCGGCACGGTCACCATGTCGATGCCGAACCACTCGAGCAGGGTGAAGTGCCGGTCGTACCCGGGCACCGGGCAGATGAAGGTGACCTTCTCCTCCTGGCCCCACGGGCGCTCGCTGTCGACCCCGCCGTGCAGCCAGAGGTCGACGAGGACCTCGCGCATCATCACGAGGCTGGAGTTGCCACCGGCCACCACCTGCTCGGGCTCGACCCACAGCAGCTCGGCGAACATCTCGCGCAGCTCCTTGATGCCCTCGAGCCCCCCGTAGTTGCGGGTGTCGACGCCCGAAGCGTCCGTGGCGCCCTGGGGCAGGGACAGCAGGGCGTCGGCCAGGTCGAGCTGCGCGGAAGCCGGCTTGCCCCGCGTGAGGTCGAGGGACAGGCCGCGCGCCTTCAGCGCGGCATACGCCTCGTGCTGCTCCTGCGCGAACGCGTCGAGCTCCTGGGCGGAGCGCTCGGCGAGGGGGGTGGTGGTGGCGGTCTGCTCGGTCACGGGCTCCATGCTCCCAGAGCCTCGGTATGCCGCGAAGCCCCGTCCGCAGCCCGGTCACGTGGGCAGGTGAATGGGCAGGTGGGTCGCGGACAGATGGGCAGTGGGTACCGATGCCCGGGACCCCCGCTCGACCGGACTCTTGGAGGGCGACGGCACGCGGTCGGCGCACATCATCACGAGAAGGAGGATCAATCCAATGAAGCGTTTTCTCATCGAGCGGGAGATCAAGGGAGCCAGCGAGCTCACGAGTGAGCAACTCGCCGAGATCTCCCGGACGTCCAACGCGGCGGTCGACTCGCTGGGGGTGCCCTACACCTGGGTGACCAGCTACGTCGCGGGCGACAAGATCTACTGCCTCCACGAGGCCGCCGACGCCGAGACCATCCGCGAGCACGCCCGGCGTGGTGGGTTTCCGTGCGAGGTCGTGGCCGAGGTCGTGGCCGAGTTCGGACCGCACACCGCGGCCGAGTTCGAACGCCAGCGAGCGGAGGCGACGGCATGATCGACTCCCAGATGCACGTCTTCCTCAACGAGACGGTCGCCGGCGGCCGCCGGGGAGCAGTCCGACCGGTGGGTCCCCGCAGTGCCCGCCGGATCGTCCTCGACGTGCGTCGCCGGCGCAGGGCCGAGCCCCGGTGACCTTCGCAGCCGCCGACCGCGTGACCTTCCCGGACGCGGTCGGCGGCTCGTACCCTGTGCGGGTGGAGCTCGTGGAGCGGGAGCCGCAGCTGGAGCAACTCCGCACGGCCCTGGCGCGCAGCCGCACCCAGGGGTGCGTCGTCGCCGTGGCCGGGGAGGCCGGCGCCGGCAAGTCCGCCCTCGTCAGGGTGGCCACCACGGGGCAGCAGTGGACCCGGGTCGCCCGCGGTCTGTGCGACCCGCTGGAGACCCCGCGACCACTCGGACCGGTCCGCGACGTGCTCGCCGACCTCGGGGTGACGCTGGGTCCCGACCCCGGATCGCCGGTGCCGCTGGCCGAACGGCTGCTCGACGCCGTCGGAACCGAGCCGACCACCGTGGTCATCGAGGACGCCCAGTGGGTCGACGAGGCGTCGGTGGAGGTCCTGCGCTTCATCGCGCGGCGCATCGAGGCCCTGCCGCTCGTCGTCCTCCTCACCTACCGCGACGGCGAGGTCGGTCCCGACCACGCGCTCCGCCCGCTGCTCGGAGACCTCGCCCGGCTCGACGCCGGCAGCACCATGGCGTTGCAGGGCCTGTCCATCGGCGCGATCCGGGCGCTCCTCGACGGCACGGGGATCGACCCGCCGTCGGTGCTCGCGCTGACCGGCGGGAACCCCTTCTTCGTCACGGAGATCGCCCGACACCCGTCGGAGGAGCTGCCCGCCTCGGTGCGAGATGCCGTGCTGGCCAGCACGAGTGCCGTCGCGTCCGCCGACCTCGAGGTGCTCCAGCTGATCGCCACGGCGCCCGACTCCCTCGACGACCGGCTGCTGCCGGCGCTGGCCATCGACATCCCCCAGCTCCGCAGGCTCGAGGCCACCGGTCTCCTGACCCGCACGCGTCGCGGGGTCGGCTACCGCCACGAGCTGGCCCGCAGGGCGGTCGAGGACTCCATCCCGCCGGGGGTGGCCCCGCGCCTGCACGCCAGGGTGCTCGAGGCCCTCGAGCGCATCGGTGCCGAGCCCGCGGTGCTGGCCCACCACGCACACGCCGCAGGGGACGACGAGCTGACCCGCGCCCATGCCGACCGGGCGGCGGCCGACGCCGCCCAGGCCGGCTCGCACCGCGAGGCCGTGTCGTTCCTGGAGCTCGCGCTCGCGCACCCAGGGGGCGATGCCGTCCACCGCGCCACCCTGCTCGAGCGGCTCAGCTTCCAGCAGTACATGGTGAGCCGGCTCCCCGAGGCGGTGGAGTCGATCTCCGAGGCCACCCGCCTGTGGGCCGAGGCCCGCGACGACCACGGCCTCGCGGCAGCGCACAGCAGGCGGGCGCTCATCGAGTACTACGCGGCCCGCAGGGCGACCGCCGAGCGACACATCGAGCTCGCCCTGGGGCACCGGGACGCCCCGGCCTACGGCGCGGCCCGGTCCCTGGAGATGCTGCTGGCCTTCCGTCGCAACGACGCCGAGGCCACCGAGCGGGGGCGCGCGATGACCCGGTCGCTGGCGCAGGAGCGGGCCGACGACGAGCTCCTCGTGCGTTCGGAGATCCTCGGCACCGCGGGCGACGTGCTGATGGGCGACGACCTCGCCGCGCGCGACCGGCTCCTGGCCCTGGTCGACGACGCGGCGGCCAGGCTGTTCGACGAGACCGCGTCGACCGGGTGGTCGCAGCTGGCCGCCATCGACGTGGAACAGCGACGGTTCCGCGACGCCGAGAGCCTGCTCGAGCAGTCGCTGCCGTTCACCGTCGACCGCGACATCCCGATCTGCGAGCAGTGGCAGACGGGGGTGCGCTCGAGGCTGCAGTTCGAGCGCGGCCGGTGGGAGGCAGGGCTCGAGGACGCCCGGACCGTCCTCGACGGCGGGGCGCCCATCGCGAGCCTCTGGCCGCACCTGGTCAGCGGTCTGGTGGCCCTGCGTCGGGGGGAACCGGCGGGGGAGGGCGAGGACGACCACCTCGAGCACGCCTGGCGGCTCGCGCAGCAGATGGGGGAGCCCCTGGCCCACCTGGCCGTCATGGGCGCCTTCGCCGAGCGGTCCTGGTTGCTCGACCTCCCCGAACCCCGGCTGGCCGGCGCCCGCGACCTGCTGCGCGACGTGGGTGGGTTGCCCGGGGTGCAGTGGTCCACCGGACGCCTGGCCGTCTGGCTGCACCGGCTCGTGAACGCGGGCGACGCGGTGGGCGAGGCGGTGGGCGACGCGGTGGGCGACGCGGTGGGCGACGCGGCGGCGACCACGGTCGCGGAGCCCAGCGCGCTGGAGCTCGAGGGTCGGCACGCCGAGGCGTCGCAGCAGTGGCGTGCCCTCGGCGCGCCCTACGAGGCAGCCCTCGCAGGTATCGGGTCGACCGACGAGCAGGTGGCGTTCGGGGCCCTGGCCGACCTCGAGACGATGGGCGCCTGGGCGGCCGCCGACCGGGCTCGCGGGGTGCTGCGCGGGCGCGGGCTGTCCCGGGTGCCTGCGCGGCGGCGCGCGACCACGGTCGCGAACCCGTCGGGCCTGACGTCGCGCCAGCTCGACGTGGCCCGGCTGGTGGCGCTCGGGCTGACCAACGCCGAGCTCGCCCAGAAGCTCTACATCTCCCCCCCGCACCGCCGACCACCACGTGTCCGCCGTGCTCACCAAGCTGGGCCTCGGGACCCGGCGCGAGGTGGTGCGCCGGGCGTCGGAACTGGGGCTCGTCTAGCTCGGCCACGTCACGGTCGTCGAGCACGTCGGCCGCGAGTTCGCGTTCGGCCGGTCGCCTCACGTATGCTTCTTCCTCGGTTGACTTGACCATGCTTTCGGCATGCCCGCGTGCTGGTCTGGTCGGCCTCCCGGAACCCTCCGCCCCCGCGGGGAGTTCCGTAGGGCAGTGGCTCAATTGGTAGAGCTCCGGTCTCCAAAACCGGCGGTTGGGGGTTCGAGTCCCTCCTGCCCTGCGTAGCGCAGGACCTGTGACCGGACCCGGTCGCGGCACAGATGAGTGAAAGCAGAGGCATCGTGACGGACGTGAGCGCGGACACCCGCGGCTCTGGTCGCACCGGCCGCAAGAGTGACAAGGGCGGCAACCCGATCTCGCGGTTCTTCCGCTCGATGTCCCTCTTCGTCAGCCAGATCCTCGACGAGCTGCGCAAGGTCGTGCGGCCGACGCGGTCCGAGCTGGTCAACTACACGATCGTCGTGATCGTGTTCGTGACCTTCGTGATGGCGCTCGTCTCGACCGTGGACTTCGGCTTCACCAAGCTCGTCCTGTGGGTCTTCGGCGGCTGACCGCCGCCCTGCCGCAGTCATCCCGGGGTCACCCGGCGAATACCAGAAGGAAGTAGGTCATCAGCGTGTCCGACCAGAGGACCACCGACAACGCCGAGCCCGGGACCGAAGAGGTCACGGTCGACGGTGCTGCCGCCGAGCTCGAGACCAGCGACACCCACGACGTCAGCACCGACGACGTCAGCACCGACGACGTCACCGCCGAGGACGTCACGGCTGACACCACCGACGACACCGACACCGACACCGACACCGACGCCGACGACACCGACGCCGACGTCGCCGAGACCACGGACGAGGTCGAGACCCAGGACGACTCCGATGTCGACTCCGAGGACGAGGACGAGGTCGAGCGCGACGACAGCGTCGACGAGGACGAGGAGCAGGTCCACCAGCCCCAGGTGTCGACCCTCACCTTCTCCGACGACGAGACGGCCGTGGTCGACTCCGACGACGACGAGGCCAGCGACGTGGACGCCCCTCCCGGCGACCCCGTGCAGGAGTTCAAGGACGCGCTGGCCGCCAAGTACGGCGACTGGTACGTCGTGCACTCCTACGCCGGCTACGAGAACCGCGTGAAGGCGAACCTCGAGAACCGCACGACCTCGCTCAACATGGAGGACTTCATCTTCGAGGCCGAGGTGCCCATGGAAGAGGTCACCGAGATCAAGAACGGCCAGAAGAAGCTCGTCCGCCGCGTCCGGATGCCCGGATACGTGCTGGTCCGCATGGACCTCACCGACGAGTCGTGGGGCGCCGTGCGCCACACGCCGGGAGTCACCGGCTTCGTCGGCAACGCCCACCAGCCGGTGCCGCTGAGCCTCGACGAGGTCTTCACGATGCTGGCCCCCGCCGACCTCGAGAGCCCGGCCACGGCCGGCGCCGCGGGCGGCAGCTCGGGCAAGCCCAAGGAGGTCGCCGTCGTCGACTTCGAGGTGGGCGAGTCCGTCACCGTCATGGAGGGGCCCTTCGAGACCCTTCCCGCGACCATCTCCGAGATCAACCCCGACACCCAGAAGCTCAAGGTGCTCGTCTCCATCTTCGGCCGGGAGACCCCGGTCGAGCTGTCGTTCAACCAGGTCGCCAAGATCTGAGCGCACGGCAGCACCTGTTCCCGGCACCCCGGGAGCATGCAACCGGGTCATCGCCCACGGCGTAGGCCCACCACAACAGAAGGAACCCAGCAATGCCTCCCAAGAGCAAGAAGATCTCCGGCTTCATCAAGCTGCAGATCCAGGCCGGTGCGGCCACGCCCGCCCCGCCCGTGGGCCCCGCCCTCGGTCAGCACGGCGTCAACATCATGGAGTTCGTCAAGGCGTACAACGCTGCGACGGAGTCCCAGCGCGGCAACGTCATCCCCGTGGAGATCACGGTCTACGAAGACCGGTCCTTCACCTTCATCACCAAGACGCCGCCGGCCGCCGAGCTGATCAAGAAGGCCGCCGGGGTGCCCAAGGGCTCCGGCGAGCCGCACAAGACCAAGGTCGCCAAGCTGTCGGCCGACCAGGTCCGCTCCATCGCCGAGCAGAAGATGGAAGACCTGAACGCCAACGACATCGACCAGGCGATGAAGATCATCGCCGGCACCGCCCGCTCGATGGGCATCGACACGTCGCTGTGACGACAGGGCAAGGACCCGACCGAGCGCCAGCGAGGGAGGCCCGCAGCCCCGAGGAACAGCGACCATTGAGCACCACCCGCTGACCCCTCGACCAACCTTTGCTAGCAAGGGTTAGTCGAAGGTGGACAGGTTGCAACCTGTCCACCAACCAGCAACCTTTGCTAGCAAAGGTTGCGGGGACCCACTCGGTATGCCGCCCACGCGGCATACCGGGGCACGTGGCAGGACCGCGCTGGTCCGTACCGACCACAACTCCACCGAAACACCAAGCACAGGAGCAGAAATGAAGCGCAGCAAGGCTTACCGCGAGGCCGCGGAGAAGATCGACCCCACCAAGAGCTACGCCCCCCTCGAGGCGGTCCGCCTCGCCAAGTCGTCGGCCAAGGCCAAGTACGACGAGACCGTCGAGGTCGCCATGCGTCTCGGCGTGGACCCCCGCAAGGCCGACCAGATGGTCCGTGGCACCGTCAACCTGCCCCACGGCACCGGCAAGACCGCCCGCGTCCTGGTGTTCGCCAACGGCGACAAGGCCGAGGCCGCCCGTGAGGCCGGCGCAGACTTCGTCGGCTCCGACGACCTGCTCGAGAAGGTGGCCGGTGGCTGGCTCGACTTCGACTCGGTCGTCGCGACGCCGGACATGATGGGCAAGGTCGGTCGTCTCGGCAAGGTGCTCGGCCCCCGTGGCCTCATGCCCAACCCGAAGACCGGCACCGTCACCATGGACACCGCCAAGGCCGTGACCGACATCAAGGGCGGCAAGATCGAGTTCCGCGTGGACAAGCACGCGAACCTCCACTTCATCATCGGCAAGTCCTCCTTCGACGAGAAGTCGCTCGTGGAGAACTACGCCGCCGCGCTCGACGAGGTCCTGCGCCTCAAGCCGTCCTCCTCGAAGGGCCGCTACATCGAGAAGGCGACCATGTCGACGACGATGGGCCCCGGCATCCCGCTGGACCACACCCGCACCCGCAACCTGCTGGTCGAGGACGAGGCCACCGCCTGAGTCCCGCACCACGGGTACGTACCCGCGCAGAGCCCGTCACCCCCTCGGGGTGGCGGGCTCTCGCCGTCTTCCCACCGGGCGGCGGTTACCCTCGAGGGGTGACAGCAGGTCCTGGCTGCACCCAACCGACTGGGGAGATCTCGTGAAGAAGACCACGTCGTTCGCCGCGCTGGCGCTGACCGCCGCGCTCGGACTCAGCGCGTGCGGCAGTGCCGGCGACGACGCTGCCGCCACGAAGTCCTCCAGCAGCCCGGGCGCGTCCGCCTCGGGCCTGCAGGCGGGGGCCACCGTCGACGGCGGCGAGCTCGCGACGAAGATGACCGACGCGATGGTCAAGGCGGGCTCCGGCACCCTCTCGATGGACCTCGGCACGGAGGGGAAGGCCACCGGCTCCTTCTCGATGAAGGGCGGGGTCATGGAGCAGCAGATGACCATGCCGATCGAGGGGCAGCCGATGGAGATCGTCTCGGCCGGCGGCATCATCTACATGAAGGGGCTGCCGGGGTCGAAGAAGCCCTGGGTGAAGATCGACCCCAAGGCGGACGACGCGGTGAGCCAGATGTTCGCCGGTCTGGCCGGCGACATGGGTGACCCGCGCCAGCTCGCCAAGGCGCTCGAGGGCACCAAGGCGACCGTGGTCAGCAGCTCCGCCGCGTCCAGCACCTACGACGTGACCATCGACCCCACGAAGCTCCTGGGGGGAGCGGCGGGCGGCGTGGCACCGTCCACGCAGCCGGTCAAGGCGCGCTACACCCTCGACGCCGAGAACCGCCCCACCCTCATGGTGGTCGACGTCCAGGGACAGAGCCTGAAGATCGCGTTCGGCGGTTGGGGCACCCCGGTCACCATCAAGGCGCCCCCGGCAGACCAGGTCGGCACCTTCGAGCTGCCCACCTCCTGAGCGGTGGCCCCGCGGTCCGCGGCCCTCGACCGATTTGGTGGGGAGGCCGCGGACCCGTACGCTGGGCCCTGACCAAAGACCGCTCGGTTGTCACGCGCCACCGCAATAGGCAGCACGTGACCGAAGGTTCCACTGTGGTGGACGTCCAGCGCAGGCCACGATTCACCCGCAGTAGGGCTCCCAGAGCCTGTCCGCGTGCGAGCCCCGTGCCCTGTGCACGGGGCTTCTTCCATGTGGGGCCCTCAGCTCCGGCCGGTCGACCACACGGAAGGGAGGCCCCATGGCCAAGGCTGACAAGGCTGCCGCCATCGCCGAGCTGTCGGACAAGTTCCGCACCTCCGGCGCGGCCGTGCTGACCGAGTACCGCGGGCTTTCGGTGAAGCAGATCACCGCTCTCCGCAACTCGCTGCGCGGAAACGCCACCTTCGCCGTCGTGAAGAACACGCTCACCGAGCTTGCTGCCAAGGACGCCGGAGTCACGGCGTTCGACGGCCAGCTCGTCGGACCGTCCGCCATCGCTTTCGTCGATGGTGACCCGGTCGAGGCCGCCAAGGGCCTGCGTGACTTCGCCAAGGCGAACCCCCTCCTCGTGATCAAGGGCGGCGTCCTCGACGGCAAGGCCCTGACTCCCGCGGAGATCACGAAGCTCGCGGACCTCGAGTCCCGCGAGGTTCTCCTGGCCAAGCTGGCCGGTGCCCTTCAGGCGTCGCTCAGCCAGGCTGTCTACCTCTTCGCCGCACCGCTGTCGCAGACCGCTCGGGTCGTCGACGCGCTGCGCGCCAAGGTCGAGGCTGAGGGCCCGGTGGCTGCCGCCGCCGCTCCCGCTGCCGAGGCCGAGGGTGCTGACGACAACACCGCGGAGGCTGCGGCAGTTGACGTTACCGAGGAGACCCCCGCCGAGGCCCCCGCGGCCGAGGCAACCGCAGACGTCGCCGAGGGTGGCGACAAGAGCTGACCCCGCTGGCGGTCGCCGCACGGTGACTGCACGCAGGGCCCGGCTCACACACCCAACCGCCACTCACGGCATACGAAGAAATAGAAAGGACGCCCATCATGGCGAAGCTCTCCACCGACGAGCTCCTTGAGGCTTTCAAGGAAATGACCCTCATCGAGCTCTCTGAGTTCGTGAAGCAGTTCGAGGACACCTTCAACGTCACCGCTGCTGCCCCCGTGGCCGTTGCCGCGGCCGGCGCCCCGGCTGGCGGCGCCGCCGCCGAGGTCGAGGAGCAGGACGAGTTCGACGTCGTCCTCGAGTCCGCTGGTGACAAGAAGATCCAGGTCATCAAGGAGGTCCGCGCGCTGACCTCCCTCGGCCTCAAGGAGGCCAAGGACCTCGTCGACGGCGCCCCCAAGCCCGTCCTCGAGAAGGTTGACAAGGCTGCGGCCGACAAGGCCAAGGAGGCCCTCGAGGGCGCCGGGGCCACCGTCACCCTCAAGTGATCTGAGCTCCCTGCGGGGAGCACCAGCACTGCTGCGAAGCGGGTCCGACCACACGGTCGGGCCCGCTTCCGCGTCCCCGGCCGCCCCGGCCCTCCTGACCGCCGCGCGCGCCCTCAGCCCTCCTGACCCGCCCGGCCGCCCTCAGCCCTCCTGACCGCCCCGCCCGCCCCCCCGAAATCCCAGCTCTCGGGCTTCCCGACCCCCGTGCGGCCCGAGAGTCGGGATCTCGGCGCGCCGCGCGGCATACCGGACCGTAACTTCGCGCCCCGTGCCTCGTTGAGCCCTGCGAACCGGGGCCTGTCATCAATGACAGGCGTGGACTTCACGACGAGGTGAGCTGTGGGCGTTGAGATCAAGGTCGAGGGCCTGACCAAGCGATTTGGGTCGCAGGTGATCTGGAACGACGTCTCGCTGACCCTGCCCGCCGGTGAGATCTCCGTGATGCTGGGCCCCTCGGGCACGGGCAAGTCGGTGTTCCTCAAGACGCTGGTCGGTCTGCTCAAGCCGGACGCGGGCTCGATCATGATCGAGGGCCGCGACCTGACCCGGCTGCGCGAGCACGACCTCTACGAGATCCGCAAGCTGTTCGGGGTGCTGTTCCAGGACGGTGCGCTCTTCGGCTCGATGAACCTCTACGACAACGTCGCCTTCCCGTTGCGCGAGCACACCCGGAAGTCTGAGTCCGAGGTGCGCTCCATCGTGATGGAGAAGATGGACCTGGTCGGCCTCACCGGAGCCGAGACCAAGCTGCCCGGCGAGATCTCCGGTGGGATGCGCAAGCGCGCCGGGCTGGCCCGCGCCCTCGTCCTCGACCCCGAGATCCTGCTCATCGACGAGCCGGACTCCGGTCTCGACCCGGTGCGCACGTCCTACATCAACCAGCTCTTCATCGACCTGAACGCCCAGATCGACGCGACCTTCCTCATAGTCACGCACGACATCAACTCGACCCGCACCGTGCCCGACAACATCGGCCTGCTGTACCACAAGCACCTCGCCATGTTCGGGCCGCGCGAGATGCTGCTGAGCTCGGAGGAGCCGGTGGTGCGGCAGTTCCTCAACGCACAGACCATCGGCCCGATCGGCATGTCCGAGGAGAAGGACGCCGACGAGCTCGCCGCCGAGGCGCGGTCCGGCCAGGAGCTCCCGCCCCTGCCGCCGATCCCGTTGCAGCTCGGCACCAGCGACGGCACGGCCCGGCGCGGTGAGCGCCCCGCCGGCCAGTGGTGCCGCGACCACGGCGTGACGCCGCCCCCCGGGTCGTTCCAGTCGCACAACGCCGGTGTCCCCGGCGTGCGTCACACCGAGCCCACTCCGGCGGCCGACCTGACCCCGCCCGCACCGTCCGCCGCGCCGGCGACCGCGCCGTCGACCACTTCTGAGCCGTCGACCACTTCTGCACCGTCGGCGCCTTCGGCACCGTCGACCCCGTCTGCCGAGGCGGCGGTGTCATGAGCAACCCAGCCATCGGGGCCCTGCGCCAGAGCGGCTCGCTCTTCGCGCTGGTGCTGGACGTCATCCGGTCCCTGCCGAAGCGGCCGTTCCAGACCAAGGAGTTCATCCAGCAGTGCTGGTTCATCGCCTCGGTCACGATCGTCCCGACCGCCCTGGTCTCGATCCCGTTCGGCGCCGTCATCGCCCTCCAGCTCGGCACGCTGACCCGTCAGCTCGGCGCGCAGTCCTTCACCGGTGCCGCGTCGGTCCTGGCCGTCATCCGTGAGGCGTCGCCGATCGTCACCGCCCTGCTCATCGCCGGAGCCGGTGGCTCGGCGATCTGCGCCGACCTCGGCTCGCGCAAGATCCGCGAGGAGATCGACGCGATGGAGGTGCTCGGCATCAGCCCGATCCAGCGCCTCGTCGTGCCCAGGGTGCTCGCGGCCATGCTCGTCGCCCTGCTCCTCAACGGGCTGGTGTCCGTCGTCGGCGTGGCGGGCGGCTACTTCTTCAACGTGATCATCCAGGGCGGCACGCCTGGTGCCTACATCGCCTCGTTCACCGCGCTGGCCCAGCTCGCCGACCTCTGGACCAGCGAGATCAAGGCCGTCATCTTCGGCTTCATCGCCGCCGTGGTCGCGTCATACAAGGGCCTGACGGCCGGCGGTGGCCCGAAGGGGGTGGGCGACGCGGTCAACCAGAGCGTCGTCATCACCTTCATGTTCCTGTTCGTCGTGAACTTCGTGGCGAGCGCCGTGTACTTCCAAGTCGTCCCCCAGAAGATCTGAAGGAGGTGGAGAGACAGTGAGCAAGGTCCTCGACCTCGCAGGTCGCCCCGTGGAGGCGCTCGACAGCCTCGGTGGGCAGATGCGGTTCTACGTCCGCTCGCTCGCCTGGAGCCCGCGCACCCTGCGTCGCTACAAGAAGGAGGTGCTGCGCCTCCTCGCTGAGGTCTCCCTCGGCTCCGGCGCCCTCTCGGTCATCGGCGGAACGGTCGGGGTGATCGCCTTCCTGGCGTTCTTCACCGGCAGCCAGGTGGGTCTGCAGGGCTACTCCTCACTGAACCAGCTGGGCACCGGCGCCTTCACCGGCTTCGTCTCGGCCTACCTCAACACCCGCGAGATCGCGCCGCTCGTGGCCGGCCTGGCGCTCGCGGCCACGGTCGGGTGCGGCTTCACCGCCCAGCTCGGCGCGATGCGGATCTCCGAGGAGGTCGACGCCCTCGAGGTCATGGGTGTGCCGTCACTGCCGTTCCTCGTGACCACGCGCATGATCGCCGGGTTCGTGGCGGTCGTCCCGCTGTACGTGCTGGGGCTGCTCTCGTCGTATGGCGCCACGCGGTTCATCGTCGTGCACTACTTCGGGCAGTCAGCCGGCACCTACGACCACTACTTCCACCTGTTCCTGCCGCCGATCGACGTGCTGTTCTCCTTCCTCAAGGTGATGGTGTTCGCGGTCGTGATCATCCTCATCCACTGCTACTACGGCTACAACGCGTCGGGCGGTCCCGCTGGCGTGGGCGTGGCCGTGGGCAAGGCGGTCCGGACCTCGATCGTCGCCATCAACATCGTCGACTTCTTCTTCTCCCTGGCGGTCTGGGGCGCCACCACGACCGTGCGGATCGCGGGGTGAACCATGGCTGAGTCATCCACCGGAGCACTGTCGCGCCTGGGCAACCGCGCCTACGGCGTCGGGTTCATCCTCGTGGTGGGCCTGCTCGTCGGGCTGTCCGTCGCGTCCTTCCAGAAGCGTTTCACCTCCGTCGTCATGGTCAACCTGCTCACCGACCGCATCGGTTCGCAGCTGCAGACGTCCTCCGACGTCAAGATCCGTGGCCTGATCGTGGGTGAGGTCCGGTCCATCGAGACGACCGGCAACGGGGCCCGCCTGCAGCTGGCCCTGAAGCCCGAGATGGTCGACCTCATCCCGGCCAACGTCTCTGCGAGGCTGCTGCCCAAGACGCTCTTCGGCGAGCGCTTCGTCGACCTCGTGGCCCCGGCCGAGCCGGGCGGGCGACCCATCGCCAAGGGCGACACCATCGGGCAGGACCGCACCTCGGTGGCGATCGAGCTGGAGCGGGTCTTCGACGACCTCCTGCCGCTGCTGCGCACGGTGCAGCCGGAGAAGCTGTCCGCCACCCTGAACGCGCTGGCCTCGGCCCTCGAGGGCCGCGGCACGCGGCTGGGGGAGAACCTCGTGCTGGTCGACTCGTACTTCAAGCAGATCAACCCGAAGCTGCCCGTCATCAAGGCCGACATCAGTGGTCTCGCCGACCTCGCGAGCACGTATGCCGTGGCGGCGCCCGACCTCGTGCGCGCCGCCAAGGCGCTGGTCACGACCTCCACGACCATCGTGGAGAAGAAGGACGCCCTGTCGGGATTCCTGGCGGGGACGGCGGGCTTCGCGAACACCACCGCCGACTTCCTCGACGCCAACGGTCAGCGGATCATCCGGGTCGGTGCGGTGCAGCGGCCCACGGTCGAGGTGCTCGCGAAGTACTCGCCGCAGTACCCGTGCATCGCGACGGCGATGGTCAACTGGATCCCGCGCATCGACGAGGCCTGGCGCGACAAGACCTTCCACATCACCGTCGAGGTCACCCAGCAGCGCCCGGGCTACAAGCCGGGCGAGGAGCCGCGGTGGGGCGAGAAGCGCGGACCCAGCTGCCAGGGCCTGCCGGGCCGTTTCGGGAGCCAGGAGCACCCTTGGACCGGCAACCACTTCGACGACGGCACGAACCGCTCGGGCTCCTCGGCAGGCAGCGCCCTCCCGTCGATGTTCTCCGGCGTGTCCGGTCAGAGCATCGTCGGCGCGGACTCCGGGCTGGCCGGCACCGAAGGTGAGCAGGACGTCGTGGCGGCCCTGCTGTCCCCGACCGGCGAGCGCTCGGCCATCACCACCCTCCTCGCGGGCCCGATGCTGCGCGGAACGGTGGTGAACCAGTCGTGAACACCCGCTCCAGCCTCGTGAAGTTCATCATCTTCGTGGTCGCGACCCTGCTGGCCACCGGCACCCTCGCGGCCACCATCGCCAACACCCAGTTCGGCGACAAGGCGACCTACCGCGGCGTCTTCGCCGACGTCACCGGCCTCGCCGCCGGCCAGGAGGTCCGGATCGCCGGCGTCCGGGTCGGTGAGGTCAAGTCGATCAAGGTCGCGTCCGACCGGGTCCACGCGACGGTCGAGTTCAACGTGCTGAAGACCAGCGTCCTCACCCAGGGCACGAAGGCGACCATCAAGTACCGCAACCTCGTCGGTGAGCGCTACATCGCGCTGACCCAGGACGTGGGTGGCTCGGCCCCGCTTAGGGACGGCGCGACCCTCGGCCTCGACCACACCCAGTCCGCCCTCGACCTGACGGTGCTGTTCAACGGCTTCAAGCCGCTCTTCGCGGCGTTGTCACCCAAGGACGTCAACGAGCTGTCGAGCAACATCATCAGCGTGCTCCAGGGGGAGGGCGGCAACATCAACTCGCTGCTGTCCAAGACCGCCTCGCTGACCTCCACCCTCGCCGACCGCGACGAGGTCATCGGTCGCACGATCTCCAACCTGAACGCGGTGCTCGGCACCGTCGACGCCCACGACGCCGCCCTCAAGCAGCTGATCGACCAGCTCCAGCGGTTCATCTCGGGCCTGGCTGCGGACCGCACGACGATCGGTGCCTCCCTGACCAACATCAACTCGCTGACCGCGGAGACCGCCGACCTGCTCAAGCTCACCCGGCCGTCGATCAAGTCGGACATCGCCAACCTGCGGGCCCTCAGCAGCAACCTCAACAAGCCGTCGAACACCGCGACCTTCGAGAAGTTCCTGTCCACCTCGCCGGGCAAGATCAACACCATCACCCGGACGGCCACCTACGGCTCGTGGTTCAACTTCTACCTCTGCGACTTCAGCGGCACGATCGTCGTGCCGGCGCCCGTCAAGGGCGCACCGGCGATCAAGATCCCGGTCGACAAGCCCGCGGGCCTGTCCGGGGCGAGGTGCTCCTCATGAGCATCCCCTTCCGCGAGCGCAACCCCGTCCCGATCGGCGCGGCCGGTCTGTTGGCCATCGGCCTGGTGCTGTTCCTCGCCTTCAACATCCAGAGCATCCCGTTCGTCGGGGGCGGCGACCACTACCGCGCTGCCTTCACCGAGGCCGGCGGCCTCATCAAGGGTGACGACGTCAGGATCGCCGGGGTCAAGGTCGGCAAGGTCGAGAAGGTCGACCTCGCCGGCAACCACGTCGTGGTCGACTTCAAGGTCACCGAGCCCGTGGCCTTCGGCACCCGCACCGGGGCCAGCGTGCGGATGAAGACCCTGCTCGGCGCGAAGTACCTCGCCCTCGAGCCGGCCGGTGGCGGACAGCTCAAGGCGGACAGCGAGATCCCGCTCGAGCGGACCATCTCGTCCTACGACATCGTCAACGCCTTCACCGACCTCGCGACCACCTCGGAGCGGATCGACACCGACCAGCTGGCGAAGTCGCTGACCACCTTGGCGACCGAGTTCAAGGACAGCCCGCCCGACGTGAAGGCCGCGCTCGACGGGTTGAGCCGCCTGTCGAACACGATCGCCTCCCGCGACGACGAGCTCAGGCGGCTGCTCGCCTCGGCCAACAGCGTCAGCGGCACGGTCGCCGAGCGCAACAAGGCGGTGGAGTCGATCATCAAGAACGCCGACCTGCTCATGGTGGAGCTCAACGCCCGTCGCGACGCGATCCACACCCTCTTCACCAACACCTCGGCGATGGCCCAGCAGATCACCGGGCTGGTGCGCGACAACCGCACCGAGCTCAAGCCGGCGCTCGACCAGCTGACCAAGGTGCTGGCCGTGCTGCAGAAGCACGACAAGGACCTCAGCGCCACGATCGCCGCGATGGCCCCGTTCACCCGGCTGTTCTCCAACGTGCTGGGCAACGGCCGCTGGTTCGACACCTACATCGCGAACCTCACGACGCCCGTCTCCGCAGGAGGCAAGTGATGACGCGCCTGTCCGCCCACCGTCGGCCGACCCTGCCCCGGCTGCCACACCTGCCCCGGCTGGGTCTGCTCCCCAAGGTCGTCAGCGCCCTGGTCGTGGTGGCCCTCGTCGCGGGCGCCTACGCCTTCTGGCCGCGCCAGGACGACATCCACGTGACGGGCGAGTTCACCCGCGCGGTCGGGCTCTTCCCAGGCTCTGACGTCCGCATCCTCGGCGTGGCCGTCGGCAAGGTCACCGAGGTGACCCCGAAGGGCGACAAGGTCGAGGTGAAGTTCGAGTTCGACAGCAAGTACAAGGTGCCCGCCGACGCCAAGGCGGCCGTCGTGGCTCCCTCGTTGGTGAGCGACCGCTACGTCCAGCTGCTGCCGGCATACACCTCCGGTCCGGTGCTGAGGGACCACGCCCAGATCGGCCTCGACCGCACCGCGGTCCCGGTGGAGCTCGACCGCATCTCCGCCAGCCTGGACGACCTGCTGGTCGCCCTCGGCCCCAACGGCGCGAACGAGAAGGGCGCCTTCGCCGACGTGCTCGACACGGGGGCCAAGAACCTCGGCGGGCAGGGCCAGAAGCTGCACGACACCAACCGCGACCTGTCCAAGGCGCTCGCGACGCTCTCGGGCGGCCGCAACGACCTGTTCGGCACGGTCAAGAACCTCCAGGCGTTCACGACGATGCTCGCCACGAACGACGACCAGGTCCGCCGGCTCAACAGCGACCTCGCCAGCGTCTCGGTGCAGCTCGACGGTGAGCGTGACGACCTCGCGGCCGCCCTGAAGAACCTCGCGGTCGCGCTCAGCGAGGTCAGCTCCTTCGTCCACGACAACCGGGCCGGTCTCACCACCAACCTCAAGCAGCTCGCGTCGGTCACCGGCACCATCGCCTCCCAGCGCGACGCGCTCGCGGAGACGCTGACCAACGCCCCGGTGGCCATCAGCAACCTGCAGAACGCCTACAACCCGCAGACCGGCACCCTCGACACCCGCGCCAACGTCAACGAGAACCTCACGCTCCAGAACCTGCTCTGCAGCCTGATCACCGAGGGTGGGCAGCCGGCGTCCCTGTGCACGACCGTCAACGGCGCGCTCAAGCCGGTCTCCGACCTGCTCGCCCAGCTCGACCAGCTCGGCGTGAAGCTGCCGCTCAACCTGTTGTCGGCGCTCCCGGCGCAGACAGCGAACACCTCGACCACCTCGACCGCCACGTCCGACGGCTCCGGGGCGAGCACGGTGCGGATGCGCGGCGCCGACCCCACCCTGGGCGGACTGCTGGAGGGACCCCGATGACCCGTCACACCACCCACCCACGGACAACCGGTATGCCGCGTGCGCGCCGCCTCCTGTCCGGCGTCGTCGTGGCCGCCACCCTCCTCGGGGTCTCGGGGTGCCAAGGTGCCTTCGACCTGCCCCTTCCCGGGGGAGCCGCGAACCGTGGCGACATCTTCCGGGTGACGGCCGAGTTCGCGGACGTGCTCGACCTCGTGCCGCAGTCGTCGGTCAAGGTCGACCAGGTCACCGTCGGCTCCGTCGAGAAGATCGAGCTGAACGGCTGGACCGCCCGCGTCACGCTGCGGCTGCCGCGCAACGTCAACCTCCCGGACAACGCGGTCGCCGAGCTGAAGCAGACCTCGCTGTTGGGCGAGAAGTACGTCCAGCTCTCCGCTCCCACCGCGACGGCCCCCGAGGGCCACCTCGGCGACGGCGACAACATCCCCTTGGCGCGCACCGGCCGCAACCCCGAGGTCGAAGAGGTCCTGAGCGCCATGTCGCTGCTGCTCAACGGCGGCGGGGTGGCCCAGCTCAAGATCATCGAGACCGAGCTCAACAACGCCATGCGGGGCAACCAGGCCGAGATCAAGGACGTCATCAAGCAGCTCGACATCTTCGTCGGGGGCCTCGACGACCAGAAGGCCGAGATCGTCCGCGCCATCGACAACATCGACAAGCTCGCCGGCAAGCTGGCCGCCCAGAAGGACGACATCGCCGCCGCCCTCGAGGCGTTGCCAGGAGGCCTGAAGGTCCTGGCCGACCAGCGCACCCAGCTGGTGCAGATGCTCCAGGCGCTCAGTCGGCTCGGCGCGGTCGGCACCCAGGTCATCCAGCAGAGCAAGACCGACACCGCGGCCAACCTGAAGGCCCTGGCCCCGATCCTGTCGCAGCTGACCAGGGCCGGCGACGACCTGCCCAAGTCGCTGCAGCTGCTGCTGACCTACCCCTTCTCGGACGCCACGACCGGAGCCATGAAGGGCGACTTCACCAACCTGTCGGCCGACCTCGACCTCAACCTGCAGAACCTCGCCGGCAACCTCGGTGTCCCCACCACGCCGCCCGGTGGTGGTGGCCTGCCGACCGGCACGCCCACCGTGCCCATCCCGACGGTCCCGCCGCTGCCCGGGCTGCCGCCGCTGCCCGGGGGCACCTCCACCGGCACCTCCACGAGCTGCCCGCCGATCATCGGCTGCCCGTTGGGCGCCCCGGCGCAGCAGTCGGGGTCGTCGAACGGCGACCAGTCGTGGCGCTCGCTCTACGACGGCGGTGCGGCATGATCCGCCGGTCCGTGAAGGTGCAGCTGGTGGCCTTCCTGCTGCTCACCCTGCTGACGGTCTCGCTGCTGTCCGCGCGCTACGTCGGCCTCTACGACCGGGTCGCCGGTGGCCAGTACCACGTGACGGCCGACTTCGAGCAGTCCGGGGGCATCTTCGTCGGTTCCGAGGTGTCCTACCGCGGCGTCACCGTCGGACGGGTCGACGACCTGCGCCTGTCGAAGGACGGCGTCATCGTCGACGCCAAGATCCAGCGGGGCGTCAAGATCCCCAAGGACACCAAGGTCGTCGTCGAGAACCGGTCCGCCGTGGGGGAGCAGTACCTCGACTTCCAGCCGCGCAGCGACAAGGGCCCCGACCTCGCCGACGGCGACGCCATCCCGCGCAAGGACACGGCATACCCGCTGCGCGTGGACACGCTCCTCCTCGACCTGGACCAGACCGTGAACTCGGTCGACAAGCAGGACCTGGCGACCGTCGTCGACGAGCTGGGCAAGGGTTTCGCCGACGGCGGCCAGGACCTCCAGCGCCTGCTCGACAGCGGCGACGCCCTGACCAGGTCGGCGACCGAGGCGCTGCCCGAGACGATCAAGCTCATCGACGACGGCCGGATCGTGCTGGACACCCAGCGCGACACCGCCGGCGACGTGAAGGTGTTCGCCAAGAACTTCGCCGACCTGTCCGAGACCCTCAAGGCCTCCGACGGTGACCTGCGGCTGATCCTCGACCGGGGCGCGGTGGCGTCCCGCGAGCTCGACACCCTGGTGCGGGACAACCGGGGCAACCTCGCAGCCCTGCTGGCCAACCTGATCACCATCGGCCAGGTGACCACGTCGCGGGTGGACGGGATCCAGCAGCTGCTCGTCACCTACCCCGACGTCGTCGCGGGCGGGTACACGGTGGTCCCTGGCGACGGCTCCGCGCACTTCGGCCTGGCCCTGGCGCACGACCCGCCGGTCTGCACCCAGGGCTACCAAGGCACCCAGCGTCGCAGTCCGAGCGTCACCACCAACGCCAAGGCCAACACGGCGGCCCGGTGCACCGCGCCCCGCGGTTCGGGCACCAGCGTCCGCGGCGCCCAGAACGCCCCCGGCCCCTCGTCGAGCACGAACTCGACGGTTCCCTTCGCTTTCGGCGACCAACCCGTATCCCCGGGCATGGCTGCCTCGTTGGGCATGACAACGCCACAGGTGTCGGTGCCACTCCCTCCGTCCGGAGGTGAGAGCAGCGAGCCGTCGTGGTTGTGGATCATGAAGGAGGCTGCTCGATGAGCACGATCACCACCCCCGCCGGGAGGGCGGTGAAGGCAGACGAAGGCGGGTCGCACCCCGACCCGCTCGCTGCTGACACGGACCACCTGACCACCGACCCGACCGACCCCACCGACTCCGAGGCGCGCACCAGCCCCGAACGGGCCGTGCACCGTGCTCAAGCCCTGCGCATCACCCCCCGCATGCTGTGGGTCGTGGTGGCCGTGGCGCTCGTCGCCAGCCTCGCGCTCGGGGCGACCAGGGGCCGCGACTGGTATGCCGCGCGGCAGACCGAGGCAGCGAACGCCTCCGCCGTGGCGGCCGCCAAGCAGCTGGCCATCAACTTCGTCACCGTCGACTACACCAAGGTCGACGCCGACGTGGCGCGGGTGAAGGCGGGGGCCACGGGGGAGTTCCTCAAGAGCTACTCGACGTCGGCCGCCGACCTGAGCAAGGTGCTCGTCGCCAACCAGACCGTCTCCACCGTCCAGCGCACCGAGGCCGCGCTGGTCTCCGGTGACCGGGACTCGGCCGTCGCCCTCGTGGGCGTCGTCGCGCCGACCAGGAACACCGCCGTCCCGAACGGCGAGACCAAGACCTACCGGATGCGGCTCGACCTGCGGATGGTTGGCGACGCGTGGAAGGTGGAGAACCTTGAGTTCGTCGGTTGAGACAAAGGTGAAGGCCCGTCCGAGGGTGGCGGGGGAGCGGTCCCGCGCCCGCGCGCCCCACCAGCCGCGCCCCGTCGCACCCACGCCGAAGGCGAGGGCCGCCTCCGGTCCGCTCACGACGCCGGGGTCACCGACCGCGCCGGCGCGGCCGGCCTCCGCGACGCTCGCCGGCCGCGGTCGGCGCTGGCTGCTGCCCGTCGTCGCCCTCGTCGCGGCGCTCGCCCTGCTCGGGACGGTCGCCGGCGTGAGCCTGGCGGACCCGGGTGGCCAGGCGCGCACCGACCGTGCGGCGGCCAGCCAGGCCCGCACCTCGATCGAGCAGATGCTCAGCTACAACTACAAGACCATCGACGCCCAGGCCACCCAGATCGAGGGCCTGCTGACCGGTCCGTTCAAGGGCGAGTTCAGCTCGGCCATGGACAAGGACATCAAGCCGCTGGCGGTCAAGAACCAGACCGTCGTGCAGGCCAAGGTCTCCGACATCGGCGTGATGAGCTCTTCCGACACGACCGTCAAGGTGCTCGCGTTCGTCAACCAGGCGCGCATCGGCACCGACCAGAAGGAGCCCGTGATCGACCAGAACCGCGTCATCGCGACGATGTCGAAGGTCGGCGACCGGTGGCTGATCAGCAAGGTCGAGGCCTTCTGACGAGCCTCCGGGAAGGCTCCCTGGACACCGTCCAGTGGCCGTCCCGGAGGGCTCCGGGAGCGCTCGGAAAGCGGTCCTGACCTGCGGCGACGCACCCCGTTGGGGGTGCGTCGCCGTCGTCCGTTCGGCGACCCGCGCCGAGATTGTCTTGACGTGGGGGGTTTGGCGCGTCATCCTCATCTGCGTCGGATCAGCCCGTGGCTTGTGGCCCGGGCCTGACCCCCGTCGACAGTTCGTGGCGCGAGCCCGCTGGACACGGTTGGACGAGGCTGCCCTCTTTCGTGTATGGTAACCCTTTGCGCTGCCCTCTTTCCTGACCTCACCTCAGACCTCAGCCCTTCGTCGTGCCCTGCGGCACGGATTCGTGGCCCAGTCTCCTGCGTGGTCCGGCTGGCGGCTGGCGCTGCACCGGTTTCGAACCATCAGTTTTAAGACAAGGCCCGTGGAAGGACCCCTCCTTGGCTGCCTCGCGCAACGCGACTCAGACTGTGTCCACCGCACGGACGGCTTCCGGCCGTCTGTCGTTCGCGAAGATCCGCGAACCCCTCGAGGTCCCCGACCTCCTGGCGCTGCAAACGGAAAGCTTCGACTGGCTGCTCGGTAACGAGCGCTGGCAGGCCCGTGTCGCAGAGGCCAAGGCCGAAGGCCGTGGGGATGTGCCGGATCGCTCCGGCCTCGAGGAGATCTTCGAGGAAATCTCTCCCATCGAGGACTTCAGCGGCTCCATGTCGCTGTCGTTCCGCGACCACCGCTTCGAGGAGGTCAAGTACTCCATCGAGGACTGCAAGGAGCGCGACCAGACCTACTCGGCGCCCCTGTTCGTCACCGCGGAGTTCATGAACACCACGACTGGCGAGATCAAGAGCCAGACGGTCTTCATGGGTGACTTCCCGCTCATGACCGAGCGCGGCACCTTCGTGATCAACGGCACCGAGCGTGTCGTCGTGTCGCAGCTGGTCCGCAGCCCGGGCGTCTACTTCGAGCGCACGCCCGACAAGACGTCCGACAAGGACATCTACACCGCCAAGGTCATCCCGAGCCGCGGTGCCTGGCTGGAGTTCGAGATCGACAAGCGCGACATGGTCGGCGTCCGCGTCGACCGCAAGCGCAAGCAGTCGGTCACGGTGCTCCTCAAGGCCCTCGGCATGTCCGAGGCCGAGATCCTCGAGGAGTTCGGCGAGTTCGAGTCGATGCGCCTCACCCTGGAGAAGGACCACACGGCCGGCCAGGACGACGCGCTGCTCGACATCTACCGCAAGCTGCGCCCGGGCGAACCGCCGACCCGTGAGGCCGCCCAGACCCTTCTGGACAACCTCTACTTCAACCCCAAGCGCTACGACCTGGCCAAGGTCGGTCGCTACAAGATCGACCGCAAGCTGGGCGTCGCCGCCGAGCTCAGCGCCTCCGTGCTGTCCGTGGACGACATCGTCGCCACGATCAAGTACATCGTCGCGCTGCACGCCGGTGAGTCCACCCTCGCCGGCAAGAACGGCGACGAGGTGCCGGTCGAGGTCGACGACATCGACCACTTCGGCAACCGTCGCCTGCGCAACGTGGGTGAGCTGATCCAGAACCAGGTCCGCACCGGTCTGTCCCGCATGGAGCGCGTCGTCCGCGAGCGCATGACCACGCAGGACGTCGAGGCGATCACGCCGCAGACCCTGATCAACATCCGCCCCGTGGTGGCCTCGATCAAGGAGTTCTTCGGCACCTCCCAGCTGTCGCAGTTCATGGACCAGAACAACCCGCTCGCGGGCCTGACGCACAAGCGGCGTCTGTCGGCCCTCGGCCCGGGTGGTCTGTCCCGTGACCGTGCCGGCATGGAGGTCCGTGACGTCCACCCGTCGCACTACGGCCGCATGTGCCCGATCGAGACCCCGGAAGGCCCGAACATCGGCCTGATCGGCTCGCTCGCCTCCTATGGTCGGATCAACGCGTTCGGCTTCATCGAGACGCCGTACCGCAAGGTCGTCAAGGGCAAGGTCACGGACGAGATCCACTACCTGTCCGCCGACGAGGAGGACCGCCACGTCATCGCGCAGGCCAACGCCGTCATCAACGCCGAGGGCCTGTTCACCGAGGACCGCGTCCTCGTCCGCACCAAGGGCGGCGAGGTCGACTACATCCCCGGCGCCGACGTCGACTACATGGACGTCTCGCCGCGCCAGATGGTGTCTGCCGCGACCGCGCTGATCCCGTTCCTCGAGCACGACGACGCCAACCGCGCGCTCATGGGCTCGAACATGCAGCGCCAGGCGGTGCCGCTGGTCAAGTCCGAGGCGCCGCTCGTCGGCACCGGCATGGAGTACCGCGCCGCCCTCGACTCGGGCGACGTCGTCCGGGCCGAGACCGCCGGTGTGGTCACCGAGGTGTCCGCCGACCTCGTCACCGTCGCCGGTGACGACGGCTCGACCCGCACCTACCGGATCGCCAAGTTCGCGCGCTCCAACCAGGGCACGTCCTACAACCAGGTCGTCGTCGTCAACGAGGGCGACCGGGTCGAGGCCGGCGGCGTCATCGCCGACGGTCCCGCGACCGACGGTGGCGAGATGGCGCTGGGCCGCAACCTGCTCGTGGCGTTCATGCCGTGGGAGGGCCACAACTACGAGGACGCGATCATCCTCAGCCAGCGCCTGGTGCAGGACGACGTCCTCTCCTCGATCCACATCGAGGAGCACGAGGTCGACGCCCGCGACACCAAGCTCGGGCCGGAGGAGATCACCCGGGACATCCCGAACGTCTCCGAGGAGGTCCTGGCCGACCTCGACGAGCGCGGCATCATCCGCATCGGTGCCGAGGTCCGCGACGGCGACCTGCTCGTCGGCAAGGTCACGCCCAAGGGTGAGACCGAGCTGACCCCGGAGGAGCGCCTGCTGCGCGCCATCTTCGGTGAGAAGGCCCGCGAGGTCCGCGACACGTCGCTCAAGGTGCCCCACGGCGAGACCGGCACGGTGATCGGCGTCAAGGTGTTCGACAAGGACGAAGGCGACGACCTGCCCCCGGGCGTCAACCAGCTCGTCCGCGTCTACGTCGCCAACAAGCGCAAGATCACCGACGGTGACAAGCTCGCCGGCCGGCACGGCAACAAGGGCGTCATCTCGAAGATCCTGCCCGTCGAGGACATGCCGTTCCTCGAGGACGGCACCCCCGTCGACGTCGTGCTCAACCCGCTCGGTGTCCCCGGTCGTATGAACGTCGGACAGATCCTCGAGCTGCACCTCGGCTGGGCCGCCTCCCGCGGGTGGGAGATCGCGGGCAACCCGGACTGGGCCAAGCTCATCCCCGAGGACGCGCGCTCGGCCCCGGCCGGCACGCGGGTCGCCTCGCCGGTGTTCGACGGTGTGCGCGAGGACGAGATCGTGGGTCTGCTCGACTCCACGACCAAGACCCGCGACGACGTCCGGCTCATCGACGGCTCCGGCAAGTCCCGGCTCTTCGACGGTCGCTCCGGCGAGCCGTTCCCCGAGCCGGTGTCCGTGGGCTACATGTACATCCTCAAGCTGCACCACCTGGTGGACGACAAGATCCACGCCCGCAGCACCGGCCCCTACAGCATGATCACGCAGCAGCCGCTGGGTGGTAAGGCTCAGTTCGGTGGCCAGCGCTTCGGTGAGATGGAGGTGTGGGCGCTCGAGGCCTACGGTGCCGCCTACGCGCTGCAGGAGCTGCTCACGATCAAGTCCGACGACGTCCAGGGCCGCGTGAAGGTCTACGAGGCGATCGTCAAGGGCGACAACATCCCGGAGCCCGGCATCCCCGAGTCCTTCAAGGTGCTCATCAAGGAGATGCAGTCGCTGTGCCTGAACGTCGAGGTGCTCAACAGCGAGGGCACCTCCATCGAGCTGAAGGAGTCCGACGAGGACGTCTTCCGCGCGGCGGAGGAGCTCGGCATCGACCTGTCCCGGCGCGAGCCCAGTTCGGTCGAAGAGGTCTGACGGTAGGCCGCGCGGTCACCGCCACGGTGACCGCGCGGCATACCTCCCCTCACGACCAGCTCTTCAGTTTCACCACCAAGAGTTTCAAGCAAGAGACACGGAAGAAGGAACCACGTGCTCGACGTCAACTTCTTTGACGAACTGCGCATCGGCCTGGCCACGGCGGACGACATCCGCCAGTGGAGCCACGGCGAGGTGAAGAAGCCCGAGACGATCAACTACCGCACGCTCAAGCCCGAGAAGGAGGGCCTGTTCTGCGAGCGCATCTTCGGCCCCACCCGGGACTGGGAGTGCAACTGCGGCAAGTACAAGCGGGTCCGCTTCAAGGGCATCATCTGTGAGCGCTGTGGCGTCGAGGTCACTCGCGCCAAGGTGCGTCGTGAGCGGATGGGCCACATCGAGCTCGCTGCCCCCGTCACCCACATCTGGTACTTCAAGGGCGTCCCGTCGCGTCTGGGCTACCTCCTCGACCTGGCCCCGAAGGACCTCGAGAAGGTCATCTACTTCGCGGCCTACATGATCACGTCCGTGGACGAGGAGCAGCGTCACAAGGACCTGCCCTCGCTCGAGGCGCAGATCGAGGTGGAGAAGAAGGAGTACGAGAACCGTCGTGACTCCGAGGTCGAGACCCGGGCCAAGCGGCTCGAGTCCGACATCGCCGAGCTCGAGGCCGAGGGCGCCAAGGCTGACGCCCGCCGCAAGGTGCGCGAGTCCGCCGAGCGCGAGATGAACCAGATCCGCAAGCGCGCCGACATGCAGATCGAGCGCATCGAGCAGGTCTGGGACCGGTTCAAGAACCTCAAGGTCCAGGACCTCGAGGGCGACGAGATCCTCTACCGCGAGATGCGGGACCGCTTCGGTCTGTACTTCGAGGGCGGCATGGGCGCTGCGGCGATCCAGAAGCGCCTCGAGGACTTCGACCTGGTGGCCGAGGCCGAGCTGCTGCGCGAGATCATCGCCACCGGCAAGGGCCAGAAGAAGACCCGTGCCCTCAAGCGGCTCAAGGTCGTGACCGCCTTCCAGGCGACGACCAACAAGCCCTCCGGCATGGTCCTCGACGCCGTCCCGGTCATCCCGCCGGACCTGCGCCCGATGGTGCAGCTCGACGGTGGCCGCTTCGCGACCTCCGACCTCAACGACCTCTACCGTCGGGTGATCAACCGCAACAACCGACTCAAGCGACTGCTCGACCTCGGTGCGCCGGAGATCATCGTCAACAACGAGAAGCGGATGCTCCAGGAGGCTGTCGACAGCCTCTTCGACAACGGCCGTCGTGGTCGCCCCGTCACGGGTCCCGGCAACCGCCCGCTCAAGTCGCTGTCCGACATGCTCAAGGGCAAGCAGGGCCGGTTCCGCCAGAACCTGCTCGGCAAGCGCGTCGACTACTCCGGCCGTTCGGTCATCGTCGTCGGCCCGCAGCTCAAGCTGCACCAGTGCGGTCTGCCCAAGCAGATGGCGCTCGAGCTGTTCAAGCCGTTCGTGATGAAGCGTCTGGTCGACCTCGACCACGCGCAGAACATCAAGTCGGCCAAGCGGATGGTCGAGCGGGCCCGTCCGGTCGTGTGGGACGTCCTCGAAGAGGTCATCACCGAGCACCCCGTGCTGCTCAACCGCGCACCCACCCTGCACCGCCTCGGCATCCAGGCCTTCGAGCCCCAGCTGGTCGAGGGCAAGGCCATCCAGATCCACCCGCTCGTCTGCTCGGCCTTCAACGCCGACTTCGACGGTGACCAGATGGCCGTGCACGTGCCGCTGAGCACGGAGGCGCAGGCCGAGGCCCGCATCCTCATGCTCTCGAGCAACAACATCCTCAAGCCGGCCGACGGTCGTCCGGTGACCATGCCCACCCAGGACATGATCATCGGGCTCTACCACCTCACCTCCGAGGTGGAGAACGGCAAGGGCTCCGGCCGCGCGTTCTCGTCGGTCTCCGAGGCCCGCATGGCGTTCGACGCCGGCGAGCTCGAGCTCGGCAGCAAGGTCAAGATCCGCCTCCTCGACGTCGTGCCGATCCCCGGCACGGAGCTGGGCGAGGGTGTCGAGCCGAACGAGCTGGGCCAGGTGGCCTCGCTCACCGTCGAGACCAGCCTCGGCCGGGCGCTGTTCAACCAGACCCTGCCGGTCGACTACCCGTTCGTGGACGCGGTCGTCGACAAGAAGCGCCTCTCGACCATCGTCAACGACCTGGCCGAGCGCTACAGCAAGGTCCAGGTGGCTGCGTCCCTCGACGCGCTCAAGGAGTACGGCTTCCACTGGGCGACCCGCTCGGGCACCACGGTGGCCATCTCCGACGTCGTGACCCCGCCGCGCAAGCTCGAGATCCTCGAGGGCTACGAGACCAAGGCCACCAAGGTCCAGGTCCAGTACGAGCGCGGTCTGATCACCGACGACGAGCGTCGCCAGGAGCTCATCGAGATCTGGACCCAGGCCACCAACGAGGTCGCCAAGGAGATGGAGGCCAACCTCMCGAAGACCAACACCATCTACAAGATGGTGTCCTCGGGTGCGCGTGGTAACTGGATGCAGCTGCGGCAGATCGCCGGTATGCGTGGTCTGGTGTCCAACCCCAAGGGCGACATCATCCCGCGACCGATCCGCGCGAACTTCCGCGAGGGCCTGTCCGTGCTCGAGTTCTTCATCTCGACGCACGGTTCCCGCAAGGGTCTTGCCGACACCGCGCTGCGTACCGCCGACTCGGGTTACCTGACCCGTCGTCTGGTGGACGTCTCGCAGGACGTCATCATCCGCGAGGACGACTGCGGCACCGACCGTGGCCTGACCATGCCGATCGCGCAGAAGAACGCGGCCGGCGCCCTGGTCGAGCACGACGACGTGGAGACCTCGGTCTACGCGCGGACGCTCGCCGCCGACGTCGAGAAGGACGGCTCCGTCCTCGCCGAGGCCGGCATCGACCTCGGTGACGTGGTCATCGACGCCCTCGTCGCCGCTGGCGTCGAGGAGGTCAAGGTCCGCTCGGTCCTCACCTGCGAGTCGCACGTCGGCACCTGTGCCGCCTGCTACGGCCGGTCGCTCGCGACCGGCAAGCTGGTCGACATCGGCGAGGCCGTCGGCATCATCGCGGCCCAGTCGATCGGTGAGCCCGGCACCCAGCTGACGATGCGTACCTTCCACACCGGTGGTGTGGCTGGTGACGACATCACGCAGGGTCTGCCCCGTGTCGTCGAGCTGTTCGAGGCGCGCACCCCCAAGGGTGTCGCCCCGATCGCCGAGGCGTCCGGTCGGGTGTCCATCGAGGACACCGACAAGACCCGCCGCATCATGCTCACCCCGGACGACGGCTCCGAGGAGCACGCCTACCCGGTGAGCAAGCGCGCGCGTCTGCTCGTCGCCGACGGCGACCACGTCGAGGTCGGCCACCGGATGACGCAGGGTTCGATCGACCCCAAGCAGGTCCTTCGCATCCTCGGCCCGCGTGCGGTGCAGATGCACCTCGTCGACGAGGTGCAGCACGTCTACCGCCAGCAGGGTGTGTCGATCCACGACAAGCACATCGAGGTCATCGTCCGCCAGATGCTGCGCCGGATCACGATCATCGAGTCCGCCGACGCCGACCTGCTCCCGGGTGAGCTGGCCGAGCGTGGTCGGTTCGAGACCGAGAACCGTCGCGTCGTCGCCGAGGGTGGCCGCCCGGCCTCGGGTCGTCCCGAGCTGATGGGTATCACCAAGGCGTCGCTGGCCACCGACTCCTGGCTGTCGGCCGCCTCCTTCCAGGAGACGACCCGCGTGCTGACCGAGGCTGCGATGAACGCCAAGTCGGACCCGCTCCTGGGTCTGAAGGAGAACGTCATCCTCGGAAAGCTCATCCCGGCCGGCACGGGTCTCCCGCGCTACCGGAACATCAAGGTCGAGGCCACGGAAGAGGCCAAGGCGGCGATGTACTCGATGCCCAGCTACGAGTACGACTACCCGGTGTTCGGTCCCGGCTCCGGCGAGGCCATCCGCCTCGACGACGCCGAGCTCGGCCTGGACTGACGACGACGGGGTGAGGATCGACCGAGCGCCAGCGAGGGAGGCCCGGAGCCCCGAGGGGTCAGTCCGATGAACCCGGACTGAGCGAGCAGCACCACCCGTCGAGGGCGGGTATGCCGCGTGGTGACCACGCGGCATACCCGCCCTCGCGGTTTCCCCGCGTCCACACGGGCGGTCAGCCGCACCGGACGGGGGGTAACCGATTTGGTCGGGTACCACGCAGGCGGTATCTTTGAACACTGTGTCTGAGGTCTGCCTCGGGCATGCGCTGGAGCCGGTCCCGACCATGAGCACGAGCACCACCGTGCAGGACGTCGGAGGCTGGACCAGCACCCCTCTCGCCGGGCACTCCGCAACCGAACCGTGCTGGTTCGTGCGTGGAGGGTGCAGGGGAGAGCGCCGAGCACGACACACCCGAGTGCGGGGGTCGGGCGAGGCACCACACCAAGGAGTGCCAGCAGGACCGCAGCCGCGGGCCGGCGGCACAGAACATCAACTACGTACGGAGAACAGGTTGCCTACGATCAACCAGCTTGTGCGCAAGGGGCGTCAGGACAAGGTCACCAAGACCAAGACTCCTGCCCTCAAGGGCTCGCCCCAGCGCCGTGGCGTGTGCACGCGGGTGTACACCACCACCCCCAAGAAGCCGAACTCTGCCCTGCGCAAGGTCGCCCGTGTGCGCCTCACCAGCGGCATCGAGGTCACGGCCTACATCCCGGGCGTCGGCCACAACCTGCAGGAGCACTCGATCGTGCTCGTGCGTGGCGGTCGTGTGAAGGACCTCCCGGGTGTCCGTTACAAGATCGTCCGCGGCTCGCTCGACACCCAGGGTGTCAAGAACCGCAAGCAGGCCCGCTCCCGTTACGGCGCGAAGATGGAGAAGAAGTAATGCCTCGCAAGGGACCCGCGCCCAAGCGCCCCCTCGTCGTCGACCCGGTCCACAACTCCCCGTTGGTGACCCAGCTGGTCAACAAGATTCTCCTCGATGGCAAGAAGTCCATCGCCGAGACGATCGTCTACGGCGCCCTCGAGGGCGTCAAGGAGAAGACCGGCTCCGACCCCGTCGTGACCCTCAAGCGCGCGCTGGACAACATCCGTCCGACGCTCGAGGTCAAGTCGCGTCGGGTCGGTGGCGCCACCTACCAGGTGCCGATCGAGGTCAAGCCCAACCGCGCGACCACGCTGGCCCTGCGCTGGATGGTCGGCTACTCGCGGCAGCGTCGTGAGAAGACCATGACCGAGCGGCTCATGAACGAGATCCTCGACGCGTCCAACGGCCTCGGTGCCGCGGTGAAGCGTCGCGAGGACACCCACAAGATGGCCGAGTCCAACAAGGCCTTCGCGCACTACCGCTGGTGACAGCGCCCGGTATGCCGCGTGCCACCGCGTGCACGCGGCATACCGGAGGTGCGTGGTCGAGGCCCTGCCCCCCACGCACCACCACGAACTTTTTCTAACGAGCGAGATGAGACGATCACATTGGCACTCGACGTCCTGACGGACCTGACCAAGGTCCGCAACATCGGGATCATGGCGCACATCGACGCCGGCAAGACGACGACGACTGAGCGCATCCTCTTCTACACCGGTGTCAACCACAAGATCGGTGAGACCCACGACGGTGCGTCGACCACCGACTGGATGGAGCAGGAGAAGGAGCGCGGCATCACGATCACGTCTGCCGCCGTGACCTCCTTCTGGGAGGGCACCCAGATCAACATCATCGACACCCCCGGTCACGTGGACTTCACGGTCGAGGTGGAGCGCTCGCTGCGCGTCCTCGACGGTGCCGTCGCCGTGTTCGACGGCAAGGAGGGCGTCGAGCCCCAGTCCGAGACCGTGTGGCGTCAGGCCGACAAGTACGACGTCCCCCGGATCGCGTTCGTCAACAAGATGGACAAGCTCGGCGCGGACTTCTACTTCACCGTCGACACCATCAAGGACCGCCTCGGCGCCGAGCCCCTCGTGCTCCAGCTGCCGATCGGCTCCGAGAACGACTTCGTCGGCGTCGTCGACCTCATCTACCGTCGCGCGCTCGTGTGGCCCGGTGACGCCAAGGGTGACGTCACCATGGGTGCCAAGTACGAGATCCAGGAGATCCCGGCCGACATGGTCGAGAAGGTGGAGGAGTACCGCCACCACCTCGTCGAGCGCGTCGCCGAGTCCGACGACGACCTCATGGAGAAGTACCTCAACGGTGAGGAGCTGACGCCCGAGGAGATCAAGGGCGCGATCCGCAAGCTCACTGTCAACTCCGTGCTGTACCCCGTGCTCTGCGGTTCCGCGTTCAAGAACCGCGGTGTCCAGCCGATGCTCGACGCGGTCGTCGACTACCTGCCGTCGCCCCTCGACGTCCCCCCGATGGTCGGCCACAAGCCGGGCAACGAGGAGGTCGAGATGACGCGCAAGCCGAGCAAGGACGAGCCGTTCTCGGCGCTGGCCTTCAAGGTCGCGACGCACCCGTTCTTCGGCACGCTGACCTTCATCCGGGTCTACTCCGGCCAGATCAGCGCCGGCTCCGCGGTCGTCAACACGACCAAGGGCCGCAAGGAGCGCATCGGGAAGCTCTTCCAGATGCACGCCAACAAGGAGAACCCGGTGGAGGAGGCCCTCGCGGGTCACATCTACGCGGCGATCGGCCTGAAGGACACCACGACCGGTGACACCCTGAGCGACCCGAACGAGCAGATCGTGCTCGAGTCGATGACGTTCCCGGACCCGGTCATCCAGGTGGCCATCGAGCCGAAGACCAAGGGTGACCAGGAGAAGCTCTCCACGGCCATCCAGAAGCTCTCCGCCGAGGACCCGACCTTCCAGGTCCACCACGACGAGGAGACCGGCCAGACGATCATCGCCGGCATGGGCGAGCTCCACCTCGACATCCTCGTGGACCGCATGAAGCGCGAGTTCAAGGTCGAGGCCAACGTCGGCAAGCCGCAGGTGGCCTACCGCGAGACGATCCGTCGCGCGGTCGAGAAGTACGACTACACCCACAAGAAGCAGACCGGTGGCTCCGGCCAGTTCGCGAAGGTGCAGATCAGCATCGAGCCGCTGGACACCACCGAGTCGGGCGAGCTGTACGAGTTCGAGAACAAGGTCACCGGTGGCCGCATCCCGCGCGAGTACATCCCCTCGGTCGACGCCGGTATCCAGGACGCCATGCAGTACGGCGTGCTGGCGGGCTACCCGCTGGTGGGCATCAAGGCCTCCCTGCTCGACGGCGCCTACCACGACGTCGACTCCTCCGAGATGGCGTTCAAGATCGCCGGCTCCATGGCGCTCAAGGAGGCCGTCCGCAAGGCCGACCCCGTGCTCCTCGAGCCGATGATGGCCGTCGAGGTGCGCACGCCCGAGGACTACATGGGCGACGTCATCGGCGACATCAACTCCCGCCGTGGCCAGATCCAGGCCATGGAGGACATCAGTGGTGCCAAGGTCGTCCGCGGCCTGGTCCCCCTCTCGGAGATGTTCGGCTACGTCGGAGACCTGCGGTCCAAGACCCAGGGTCGGGCCAACTACTCGATGGAGTTTGACTCCTACGCCGAGGTCCCCAAGGCTGTTGCCGAGGAGATCATCAAGAAGACCCGTGGTGAGTGACCGGTAGCATTACCGGTCGCACCACGGACTGCAGAGTTCCACCACCCCCAATCCGCGCCACGTCCCGCCTGGGAACACGGCGTTCAACCAAAGAAGAGTCCTGAGGAGGACATCAAGTGGCGAAGGCAAAGTTCGAGCGGACTAAGCCGCACGTCAACATCGGCACCATTGGTCACATCGACCACGGTAAGACGACGCTGACGGCTGCGATTTCCAAGGTCCTGCACGACAAGTACCCGGACCTGAACCCGCAGTTCGCGTTCGACGACATCGACAAGGCACCCGAAGAGAAGCAGCGCGGTATCACGATCTCGATCGCGCACATCGAGTACCAGACGGAGAGCCGTCACTACGCCCACGTCGACTGCCCCGGTCACGCTGACTACGTGAAGAACATGATCACGGGTGCGGCGCAGATGGACGGTGCGATCCTCGTGGTCGCGGCCACGGACGGCCCCATGCCCCAGACCAAGGAGCACGTGCTCCTGGCCAAGCAGGTCGGCGTGCCCTACATCGTCGTGGCGCTCAACAAGGCCGACATGGTCGACGACGAGGAGATCATGGAGCTCGTCGAGATGGAGGTCCGCGAGCTGCTGTCCTCCTACGAGTTCCCCGGCGACGACCTGCCGGTCGTCAAGGTCTCGGCGCTGAAGGCGCTCGAGGGTGACGCCGAGTGGGGCAAGTCGGTCCTGGAGCTGATGGACGCCGTGGACACCTACATCCCGGAGCCCGAGCGCGAGGTCGACAAGCCGTTCCTCATGCCCGTCGAGGACGTCTTCACGATCACCGGTCGTGGCACCGTCGTCACCGGCCGCATCGAGCGCGGCATCCTCAAGGTCAACGAGGAGATCGAGATCGTCGGCATCCACCCCGGCCCGCCGGCCAAGACCACGGTCACCGGTGTCGAGATGTTCCGCAAGCTGCTCGACGAGGGTCGCGCGGGCGAGAACGTCGGCCTGCTCCTGCGTGGCACCAAGCGCGAGGACGTCGAGCGCGGGCAGGTCATCTGCAAGCCGGGCTCGATCACCCCGCACACGGACTTCGAGGCGAACGTCTACATCCTCTCCAAGGACGAGGGCGGCCGTCACACGCCGTTCTACGACAACTACCGCCCGCAGTTCTACTTCCGCACCACCGACGTGACCGGCGTCGTGCACCTCCCCGAGGGCACCGAGATGGTCATGCCCGGTGACAACACGGAGATGAGTGTCGAGCTCATCCAGCCGATCGCCATGGAGGACGGCCTCAAGTTCGCCATCCGCGAGGGCGGCCGTACCGTCGGCGCCGGCCGCGTCACCAAGATCACCAAGTAGTAGTTCCACGCACGGCGTGATCTGACGCACCCGCACGCGCGTTGGGCCCCGCAGCTTCGGCTGCGGGGCCCTTCGTCGTCTCCGCCCCCTGGCCCGAGTGGTTTGCGCGGATATGCCGGGCCTGCCCGTTCCCGGGTACGGCTCGTGGGGGAGGTGGCGGTGGGCGAGCCCGACTAGTTTCGGGGCCATGAGCAGACGGTTCGGTCGGGCGGCGATGGGTGCTGCGGTCCTGCTCACCGTGCTCGCGGGGCCGGTGGCCTCGGCGCCGGGCGACCCGACCGTCCGGTTCAGCGCCGCCGGCGACTTCTCGGCATCGTCGGCCGCCACCAGCGTCTTCAGCCTCATCGGCTCGCTCGACGACGACTTCCACGCCGCGCTCGGTGACCTGTCCTACGGCACCACGGGTGCCGAGGACGCCTGGTGCACCCAGGTCAAGGCCGGCGTCGGCGAGGGCTATCCCTTCGAGCTGCTCTCGGGCAACCACGAGAGCAACGGGCAGAACGGCAACATCAACGACTTCTCGGCCTGCCTGCCCAACCAACTGCCCGGCCTGCGCGGCACCTACGGGCGCCAGTACTACGTCGACGTGCCAGCCTCGGCCCCCCTGGTCCGCTACATCGCCGTCGCCGCCGGCATCCCGTTCCCGACCGGCACGCTGACCTACGCGGTGGGCACCCCGCAGTACGCCTGGACCGCGGCGACGATCGACTCGGCGCGCGCGGCCGGCATACCGTGGGTCGTCGTGGGCAACCACACGCCCTGCGTGAGCCTCGGCGAGTACGCCTGCGAGATGGGCTCCGACCTGGCCAACCTGCTGCTCGCCAAGAAGGTCGACGTGGTCCTCACCGGTCACGAGCACCTCTACCAGCGCACCAAGCAGCTCACCACCCGCGCCGGCTGCACCCAGCTCGTGCCCGGCACGTTCAACCCGTCGTGCGTCGTTGACTCCGGCAACGCCCTCGCGGCAGGCGCGGGCACGGTCTTCGCCACGGTCGGGACGGGCGGGATCAACCAGCGCGACGTCAACACCGCCGACCCTGAGCTGGGCTACTTCGCCACCTACGCGGGGCTGAACCTCAACCCCACCTTCGGCGTGCTCGACTTCTCCGCCACGGCCACGGTGCTCTCGGCGAGCTTCCGCCGCGCCGCGGGCGGCACCTTCACCGACGCCTTCACCATCACCAAGGGCGCGTCGCCGCCCAACCAGCCCCCCATCGCCGACTTCACGCCCACCTGCACGCAGCTCGCCTGCACGGTCGACGCCTCGGCGAGCTCCGACCCCGACGGCACCATCGCGTCGTACGCGTGGCAGTTCGGTGACGGCAGCACCGGCACGGGGGTCACCTCCAGCCACACGTATGCCGCGGGCGGCACCTACCCCATCACCCTCACCGTGACCGACGACGCTGGCGCCACCGCCAGCACCACGCGGTCGGTCACCGTGACCCCGACGCCGAACCAGCCACCGACGGCGAGCTTCACGAACAGCTGCACCGACCTCGCCTGCTCCTTCAACGGCTCCGGTTCCAGCGACCCGGACGGCACCATCGCGTCCTACGCGTGGAGCTGGGGCGACGCAACGGCCGACGGAAGCGGCGCCACGCCCACCCACACGTATGCCGCGGCGGGCACCTACCCGGTGCGCCTCACCGTCACGGACGACAACGGTGCCACCGGCACGACGACGACCTCGGTCACCGTCACCGCCCCGCAGGTCACGGTCCTGGCGTCGGACGCCTTCGGTCGCACCGTGGCCTCCGGCTGGGGGAGTGCTGACACAGGTGGGGCGTGGACGTTCAGCGGGTCGGCGAGCAACCTCTTCGTCGGCTCGGGTGTGGGCCAGGTGCGCCTGACCGCCGGGTCGGGGCCGTGGCTCGCCCTGGCCGCGGTCTCCTCGTCCGGGACCGACCTGAGCACCTCGATCGCCCTCGACAAGGTGGCCACGGGCAGCGGCGCCTACGTCGCGCTCAACGGTCGACGGGTGGCCGGCGTGGGTGACTACCGGGCCAAGCTGCACTACACGTCCAACGGTGGCGTCGCCCTGTCCCTGCAGCGCACCAACGCCGCGAACGCCGAGACCGTGCTCGTCGCCGAGACCGCGATCCCGGGGATCACGATGGCCGCCGGGGAGAAGCTGCTGGCGCGGGTGCAGGTCACGGGCACCTCGCCGACCACGGTCCGGGCCCGCATCTGGAAGGCGGGCACCACCGAGCCCACGACCTGGCAGAAGACGGTGACCGACTCGACGGCTGGGTACCAGGTGGCCGGCGGCGTGGGTCTCTACCTCTACCTGTCCAGCAGCGCGACCAACGCACCGCTCACCGTCTCGTTCGACGACCTCAGGGCGATCCCGTTCCCCTGACCCGTTCGGTCGCCGTGCGCTCGAACTCCTCCGAGCTCAGCTCGTAGACCACCTCGCTGAGCTCGGCACCGGGCAACGGTTCGTCGCACTGCCGAGTGTCGGTGCGGACCGGGTGCAGGCCGAGGCGGTCGAGGACCGCCCGGGACCGGGTGTTGACCGCCATCGTCTCGGCCCAGATGCGCGCCAGGCCCACCGTGGCGAAACCGTGCTCGAGCAGCCGGGCAGCGCCCTCACTCGCCAGCCCGCGACCCCAGGCGCGCTGGCGCAGCCGGTAGCCGAGCTCGGCCGCGTCGTCGCCCGTGGGGGTCAGGCAGAACCACCCGACGAACTCCCCGTGCTCGTAGGCGGACCAGTACCCCAGCCCGAGGGCGTCGTGCGCCGGATCGGTGCGCTGCGGCATCCAGACCTCGATCACCTCGTCGGGAGCCGGGCCGCGGCCGGCGAGGAGCTCCGTCTCGGCGGGGTCGCCGTCGAGCTCGATGAGGAGGGACCCGTCGTCGGCGGTGAGCGGCCGCAGCTCCAGCCGCGCCGTGGTCAGGCAGGGCCGCGTCATCGCGGTGCCGCGAGCAGCTCGGGGCCGATCTCGGCCACCGAGCCGACCCCGGACAGCCCGAGGGTGAGGTCGAGCTCGGCGACGATGTTGGACAGCACGTCACGCACCCCCTCGCGCCCGGCGAGGGCCAGGCCGTAGACGTACGGCCGCCCGATCGCCACGGCATCGGCGCCGAGCGCGATGGCCTTGACGACGTCACTCCCCGTGCGGACACCGCTGTCGAGGACGATCGGCAGGTCGGGGCCCACGGCCGCGCGGACAGCGGGCAGGGCGTCCAGCGACGCGATCGCGCCGTCGACCTGGCGGCCGCCATGGTTGCTCACCACGATGCCGCTCGCCCCTACCTCGACCGCGCGTCGTGCGTCGTCGGGATGGAGCACACCCTTGACGAGGAACGGCAGCGAGGTGCGGTCGCGCAGGGTCGCGAGCCGCTCCCAGGTGAGCCCGGGGTTGGAGTAGATGTCGAGGAAGGTCTCGACCGCCGCCCGCGGGGTGGGGGAGCGCAGGTTCGACCGCAGGTCGCCGGGGTGCTCACGACTGATCGACAGCAGCGACCGCAGGGCGCCGAGGGTGACCTTGACGTCCTCGCCGGCGCCAGCCTGTGCCGCCTTGGCTGCCACCCGCTGGGCGACGATCTCCCGGAACCGGGGGTCGGAGGTGTACTGGGCGATGCCGATGCCCTGGGAGAAGGGCAGCGAGCCCAGGTTCAGGTCCTGGGGTCGCCACCCCAGCATCGTGGTGTCGAGCGTGACGACCACGGCCTCGGCGCCACTCGCCTCGGCGCGGGCCAGCAGGCTGTCGACGAGCGGCTCGTCGGTGGACCAGTAGAGCTGGAACCAGCGGGGAGCCGAGCCCATCGTGGCCGCCACGTCCTCCATGGGGGAGCACCCCTGGTTCGACAGGATGTAGGGGAGGCCGAGCTCCGCCGCGGCGGCCGCGATCTCGATGTCGCTGTCGCGGCGCACCAGCCCGGCGGCACCCACGGGGGCCAGCAGGACGGGCGCGGGGAGCCGCCGACCCAGCAGCTCCGTGCTGAGGTCGCGGTGCGCACGCCCGGGGAGCATGCGGGGGACGATGCGCTGGCGGTCGAAGGCCGAGCGGTTTGCGCGGGCCGTCGCTCCCTCCCCTGCGGCGCCGGCGACGTAGGCCCACGCGCGCGGCGACATGGCTGACTGCGCACGGCGCTCCAGCTCGGCGAAGTCGGTGGGGACGGCCGGCCGGTGCCCGAGGACGCCGGCGCGGTAGACCAGGCCCTGCCGGGTGCGGCCGGGGCCTGCGGGCAGCGGTGCGGGGGAGGGGGCGGGCATGGACCGATCCTGCCAGCCACCGACCCGCCGTGGCGGTGGACCCGGAGCCGACCTGACAGCCCACTGACAGGTTCGCCACGGCCGCCTACCAGCCTGGCAGCGCAGCCTCGAACGAGAGGGGCGCACCGTGGCGTCCCGCGACCGAGAGCCTGTGTCCCCGAAAGGAAGTGCGCCCACGATGCCCACTGTCAGCAAGTCCCTGAAGATCGCCGCCGCCGGAAGCGTGGCGGCGGTCGCCGTCGGGATCGGGGCCAGCGCCGCGATGGCCGACAACACCACGCCCACCCCCAGTGGCACGACGAGCACGGCCCCCTCGCTGGCCGGGCCGGGTCGGGACGGCCCCGGTGGGCCGGGTGGTCACCACGGTGGACCCGGCGGCCTGGATGCCGCGGCGCTCGCGACCAAGCTCGGCCTCAGCGAGGCGACGGTGAGCGCGGCGCTGGAGAAGGTGCGGGCCGCCCAGCAGCCCGGCACCCCGCCGGCCCAGGGCGCCAAGCCGACCGACGCTGAGCGCCAGGCCAGGGAGCAGGCGCGGGTGACCGCGCTGGCCAAGGAGCTCGGGGTGACCGAGGCCAAGGTGCAGGCCGCCCTCGGCGCCATCCGGGCCGACCGCTCGGCGAGCCGCAAGGCCGAGCTGTCCACCCGGCTCGACGCGGCGGTCAAGGCAGGCACCCTGTCCGCCGCCGACAAGGCGTCGGTGCTCAAGGCCTTCGACGCCGGGGTCCTCGGTGGAGGGCCCCGCCCCTGAGTCCTGCGTCCCCGGTCGACTGCGGCCACGCCCTCGTCCCCCGCGACGGGCGTGGCCGCAGTCCGTCGTCCCGGCCCCGGGCGGACCGACGGGGCAGCGGCGGGCGAGCCGGCGGCATACCGGGTGGACCGGCTGGCGCGACGCGCCACCGGTGCGGGTATGCCGGGTGGCGCGGGCTCGATTTGGTAGGTCGCCGCTCGTTCTGGCACACTGGACCGGTTGCTTGACGCGCGCCGTTGACCCATGTCGACGCCGCCACCCCCGGTGACACACCTCGAACCGTGCGTTCAGCACGGGGCGACACTCCAGGGAAGCGCAAGCCCCGGCTCTGCCGGTCAATCCGATCCGCACGACTGCGTGAAAACGCGTGTCGTCCGGCCGCGAAGCGGGTGCGACACACCCGACCGCGGGGGTCGGAGAAGACAGCAGAACCGGCCCAAGCTAGATGTTCGGCGAGAGAGAGACGTAACGGAGATGGCGGGACAGAAGATCCGCATCCGCTTGAAGTCGTATGACCACGAGGTCATCGACAACTCGGCGCGCAAGATTGTCGACACGGTGACCCGTGCTGGCGCGACGGTGGTCGGCCCTGTGCCGCTGCCCACGGAGAAGAACGTCTTCGTGGTCATCCGTTCGCCCCACAAGTACAAGGACAGCCGCGAGCACTTCGAGATGCGCACCCACAAGCGCTTGATCGACATCATCGACCCGACGCCGAAGGCCGTCGACTCGCTGATGCGTCTCGACCTGCCGGCTGACGTCAACATCGAGATCAAGCTCTGAGGCTGGCGAAATGACCACCACTGCTACCAAGACCGTGAAGGGTGTGCTGGGCAAGAAGCTCGGCATGACCCAGGTGTGGGATGCCGACAACCGGCTCATCCCCGTCACCGTCATCGAGGCGGGCCCCTGCGTCGTCACGCAGGTGCGCGACGCCGCGACGGACGGCTACGACGCCGTCCAGATCGCGTTCGGCGCCATCGACCCCCGCAAGGTGACCAAGCCCCTGACCGGGCACTTCGAGAAGGCCGGCGTGACCCCGCGTCGCCACCTCGTGGAGCTCCGTACCGCTGACGCCGCCGAGTACACGCTCGGACAGGAAGTCACGGTCGAGACCTTCGAGGCCGGCCAGGACATCGACGTCACCGGCACCACCAAGGGCAAGGGCTTCGCCGGCGTCATGAAGCGTCACGGCTTCCACGGCGTCAGCTCCTCCCACGGTGCCCACAAGAACCACCGCAAGCCGGGCTCGATCGGTGGCTGCGCCACCCCGGGTCGCGTCTTCAAGGGCATGCGCATGGCCGGCCGCATGGGCGGCGTGCGCCAGACCACCCAGAACCTCACGATCCACGCCGTGGACGTGGAGCGGGGCCTGCTGCTCGTCAAGGGTGCCGTTCCCGGCCCCCGCAACGGCACGGTCCTCGTCCGCACGGCCGCGAAGGGAGCCTGACCCACATGGCTACCAAGACTGTCGCCGCCGACCTGCCCGCCGAGATCTTCGACGTCCAGGTCAACGTCCCGCTGATCCACCAGGTCGTCGTGGCCCAGCTCGCCGCTGCGCGCCAGGGCACGCACTCCACCAAGACCCGCGGCGAGGTTCGCGGTGGTGGACGCAAGCCCTACCGCCAGAAGGGCACCGGCCGCGCCCGTCAGGGCTCGACCCGCGCTCCGCAGTTCGCCGGTGGTGGCGTCGTCCACGGCCCGCAGCCGCGTGACTACGCCCAGCGGACCCCCAAGAAGATGAAGGCCGCCGCCCTGCGTGGCGCCCTCTCCGACCGGGCGCGCCACGACCGCGTGCACGTCGTCGAGTCGCTGGTGACGGGCTCCGCCCCGTCCACCAAGGACGCGCTGGCCCTGCTCGCCGGTCTGACCGACCGCCCGAACCTGCTCGTCGTGCTCGACCGCAGCGACCTCGTGTCGCTGAAGTCGGTCCGCAACCTCGACGGCGTGCACGTGCTCGCCGCCGACCAGCTCAACACGTACGACGTGCTGTGCTCGGACGACGTCGTCTTCACCAAGGCAGCCCTGGAGGCGTTCGTCTCCAAGGCCCAGCCGGTGGGTGGCGTCGAGGTCACGATCGTCGACGAGTCGGCTGACCAGCCGGCCAAGGCGGAGAAGCCCGCCAAGGCTGACAAGGCCGAGAAGCCCGCCAAGGCTGACAAGCCCGACAAGCCCGCGAAGGCCGAGAAGGCTGACAAGCCCGCGAAGGCCGACAAGCCGGCCAAGGCCGCCGCTGCGAAGGTCTCGGACGCGCCCGAGGCCGACTTCGGCCCCGACTCGGCCGCCGCCCTCGAGGACGGCTCCGCTCCGGAGGGCTTCGAGGTCAAGGGCAACAAGGACTCGATGAAGTACCACGTCCCCGGCTCCCGCTGGTACGACGCGACCGACGCCGAGGTCTGGTTCCGCACTGCGGAAGCAGCTGCGGCCGCCGGCTTCGTCCCCGCTGGTGGCGCTGCCGCCCAGGAGACCACTGACGTGGCCGAGGAGGAGACCAAGTGAGCACCCTCGCTGCAGGCAAGGACCCGCGCGACATCCTGATCGCACCGGTCGTTTCCGAGAAGTCGTACTCGCTGCTCGACCAGGGCAAGTACACGTTCATCGTCGACCCGCGGGCGAACAAGACGGAGATCAAGATCGCCGTCGAGCGCGTCTTCAACGTCAAGGTTGACTCCGTCCACACCCTCAACCGTGTCGGCAAGACCCGCCGCACCCGGTTCGGCATCGGCAAGCGCAAGGACACCAAGCGTGCGATCGTCACCCTCCGCGAGGGCTCGATCGACATCTTCGGTGCCGGCGCCTGACGGAATCGCTGAAGAGACGTAAGGGATTACGAACCATGGGTATCCGCAAGTACAAGCCGACCACGCCTGGCCGCCGAGGCTCCAGCGTCGCCGACTTCGTCGAGGTCACGCGCTCCACGCCTGAGAAGTCGCTGGTGCGCCCGCTCACGAAGTCCGGTGGCCGCAACAGCAACGGCCGCATCACCACCCGTCACATCGGTGGTGGACACAAGCGCGCCTACCGCGTCATCGACTTCCGTCGTCACGACAAGGACGGCGTGCCGGCCAAGGTCGCTCACATCGAGTACGACCCCAACCGCACGGCGCGCATCGCGCTGCTGCACTACGCCGACGGTGAGAAGCGCTACATCCTGGCCCCCAAGGGCCTGGAGCAGGGCGCCAACATCGAGAACGGCCCCGCGGCCGACATCAAGCCCGGCAACAGCCTGCCGCTGCGCAACATCCCGACCGGTACGGTCATCCACGCCGTCGAGCTCAAGCCCGGTGGCGGCGCGAAGATCGCCCGTTCGGCCGGTGTGCGCGTGCAGCTCGTCGCCAAGGACGGCCCCTACGCCCAGCTGCGTATGCCGTCCGGTGAGATCCGCAACGTCGACCTGCGCTGCCGCGCCACGGTCGGCGAGGTGGGCAACGCCGAGCAGTCCAACATCAACTGGGGCAAGGCCGGCCGCATGCGCTGGAAGGGCAAGCGCCCGACCGTCCGTGGTGTCGCCATGAACCCGGTCGACCACCCGCACGGTGGTGGCGAGGGCAAGACCTCTGGTGGTCGCCACCCGGTCAGCCCGTGGGGCCAGGCCGAGGGCCGCACCCGTCGCCCCGGCAAGCCGAGCGACAAGATGATCGTTCGCCGCCGTCGTACTGGCAAGAAGCGCTGATAGGAGCCTGGACACATGCCTCGCAGTTTGAAGAAGGGCCCCTTCATCGACGACCACCTTCAGAAGAAGGTCGACGTCCAGAACGAAGCGGGCACCAAGAACGTCATCAAGACCTGGTCGCGTCGGTCGGTCGTGAGCCCCGACATGCTGGGTCACACCCTCGCCGTGCACGACGGCCGCAAGCACGTCCCGGTGTTCGTCACCGAGTCGATGGTCGGCCACAAGCTCGGTGAGTTCGCGCCGACCCGCACGTTCAAGGGTCACGTGAAGGACGACAAGAAGGGGCGTCGTCGCTGATGGCCGCCCCTACCGAGAACAAGGACAACGTGATGGAAGCCAAGGCGAGCGGGCGCAACGTCCGCGTCACGCCCCAGAAGGCCCGCCGCATCGTGGACCTGATCCGCGGGAAGCAGGCCGTCGAGGCGATCGCCGTGCTGCGGTTCGCCCCGCAGTCCGCCTCCGACCCGGTGCAGAAGGTGCTCGAGAGCGCCATCGCCAACGCCCGGGTCAAGGCTGACCGGGCCTCCGAGGCCTTCGACGAGCGCGACCTGGTCATCAGCGCCGCCTTCGTCGACGAGGGTCCGACCATGAAGCGTTTCCGCCCGCGGGCCCAGGGCCGCGCGGCACGCATCAACAAGCGGACCAGCCACATCACCGTGGTCGTCACGCCGAAGACCACCAAGGGAGGCACCCGCTAATGGGTCAGAAGGTCAACCCGCACGGCTTCCGCCTCGGTATCACCACCGAGCACAAGAGCCGCTGGTTCGCTGACTCCACCAAGGAGGGTCAGCGGTACCGCGACTACGTCAAGGAAGACGTCGCCATCCGCAAGCTCATGTCCGAGGGCATGGAGCGGGCCGGCATCTCCCGCGTCGAGATCGAGCGCACCCGTGACCGCGTCCGTGTGGACATCCACACTGCGCGTCCCGGCATCGTGATCGGTCGCCGCGGCGCCGAGGCCGACCGCATCCGTGGCGAGCTCGAGAAGCTCACCGGCAAGCAGGTCCAGCTGAACATCCTCGAGGTCAAGAACCCCGAGGTCGACAGCCAGCTCGTCGCGCAGGGCATCGCCGAGCAGCTCTCTGCTCGCGTGTCGTTCCGTCGCGCGATGCGCAAGGGCATGCAGTCCGCCACCCGCGCCGGCGCCAAGGGCATCCGTGTCCAGGTCTCCGGTCGCCTCGGCGGCGCCGAGATGTCTCGCACCGAGTTCTACCGCGAGGGTCGCGTCCCGCTGCACACCCTGCGTGCGCAGATCGACTACGGTTTCTACGAGGCCCGCACCACCTTCGGTCGCATCGGCGTCAAGGTGTGGATCTACAAGGGTGACGTCACCGCTCGCGAGCTGGCCCAGCAGCAGGCTGCTGCGCCGCGCCCGAGCCGTGGCCCCCGTCGTGACGGCGCCGACCGTCCGGCCCGCGCTCGTCGCGAGCGTCCGGAGGCCGCCGCCACTGAGACCGCTGCTGAGGCTCCCGCCGCTGAGGCGACCGCAGCAAGCACTGAGGGAGAGCAGTCCTGACATGTTGATTCCTCGTCGAGTCAAGCACCGCAAGCAGCACCACCCGGGTCGCTCGGGCGCTGCGAAGGGTGGCACCAAGATCGCGTTCGGCGACTACGGCATCCAGGCCCTCGAGCCCGCCTACGTCACCAACCGTCAGATCGAGTCCGCTCGTATTGCGATGACGCGTTACATGAAGCGTGGCGGAAAGGTGTGGATCAACATCTACCCCGACCGCCCGCTGACCAAGAAGCCCGCTGAGACCCGCATGGGTTCCGGTAAGGGCTCCCCCGAGTGGTGGATCGCCAACATCAAGCCAGGTCGCGTGATGTTCGAGGTGTCCGGTGTGTCCGAAGAGGTCGCCCGTGAGGCCATGCGTCTGGCGATGCACAAGCTCCCCATGAAGTGCCGCTTCGTTCGGCGTGAGGGTGGTGACATCTGATGGCAGTCGGATCCAAGGACCTGGTGTCTGAGAGCCTGCGTGGTCTCGACGACGACCGTCTGGTCGACGAGCTCCGCAAGGCCAAGGAGGAGCTGTTCAACCTCCGCTTCCAGTCGGCCACCGGCCAGCTGGACAACCACGGCCGCCTGCGCGCCGTCCGCAAGGACATCGCCCGCATCTACACCGAGCTCCGTGAGCGTGAGCTGGGCATCGGGCAGAGCCCGAGTGCATCGGCCAAGGAGGAGTCGGCATGACCAAGAACACGAAGGACAAGACCGTGGATGAGGCCGTGACGGCTCAGGACCGCAACTACCGCAAGACCCGCCAGGGTTACGTCGTGAGCGACAAGATGGACAAGACCGTCGTGGTCGAGGTCGAGGACCGCGTGAAGCACGCGCTCTACGGCAAGGTCCTGCGGCGCTCCAGCAAGGTCAAGGCCCACGACGAGGACAACGCTGCCGGCATCGGCGACCGCGTCTCGATCATGGAGACCCGTCCCCTCTCGGCCACCAAGCGCTGGCGCGTGGTGGAGATCCTCGAGAAGGCCAAGTAAGCCACCTGCCGCCTCGGCAAGCCCATCTGTCATCAGACAGTCAAGTTCGGCCAGGCTCGCCCGCGAGGGTGAGAACCAGCACGACGAGTAGGAGTTAGAAGTGATCCAGCAGGAGTCGCGACTGCGCGTCGCCGACAACACTGGTGCAAAGGAAATCCTCTGCATCCGTGTCCTCGGTGGCTCGGGTCGTCGTTACGCCGGCATCGGTGACGTCATCGTCGCCGCAGTCAAGGACGCCATCCCTGGCGGCAACGTCAAGAAGGGCGACGTCGTCAAGGCCGTCATCGTGCGCACCACCAAGGAGCGCCGTCGCGGTGACGGGTCGTACATCAAGTTCGACGAGAACGCCGCCGTCATCCTCAAGGCCGACGGGGACCCCCGTGGCACCCGCATCTTCGGCCCCGTGGGCCGCGAGCTGCGTGAGAAGAAGTTCATGAAGATCATCTCGTTGGCGCCGGAGGTGCTCTGACCCATGGCTGACAAGAAGAAGATGAAGATCAAGAAGGGTGACGCCGTCAAGGTGCTCACCGGCAAGGACCGCAACAGCATCGGCAAGGTCATCGCCGTCTACCCCGAGACCGAGCGCGTGCTCGTCGAGGGTGTCAACCGCGTGACCCGCCACACCAAGGCCGGTGCGACCGCTCGCGGCACCCGGACCGGTGGCCTGGTCGTCCAGGAAGCTGCGATCCACGTCAGCAACGTCGCGGTCGTCGACCCGGACGACAAGAAGGTCGGCACCCGGATCAAGACCCGCGTCGAGACCGTCGAGCGCGACGGCCGCACCAAGACCGTCCGCACCCGTGTCGCGGTGCGCTCGGGCAAGGACCTGTGAGAACCATGACCGAAACAGAAGCGATGACTCAGACTCAAGTTTCCGCAGCGGTGACCCCGCGCCTGAAGCAGCGCTACGCGGACGAGATCAAGGGCCAGCTGTTCACGCAGTTCGGCTACGAGAACGTCATGCAGGTGCCCGGCGTGGTGAAGGTCGTCGTCAACATGGGTGTCGGCGACGCCGCCAAGGACGCCAAGCTCATCGAGGGCGCGATCAAGGACCTCTCGGCCATCACCGGCCAGAAGCCCCTGGTCACCAAGGCCCGCAAGTCCATCGCGCAGTTCAAGCTGCGCGAGGGTATGCCGATCGGTGCGCACACCACGCTGCGCGGCGACCGGATGTGGGAGTTCCTCGACCGTCTCGTGTCGGTGGGCCTGCCCCGTATCCGTGACTTCCGCGGCCTGTCGCCCAAGCAGTTCGACGGCAAGGGCAACTACACCTTCGGCCTCACGGAGCAGTCGATGTTCCACGAGATCGACCAGGACAAGATCGACCGCGTGCGTGGCATGGACATCACCGTCGTGACTACGGCCACCAACGACGACGAGGGCCGCGCACTGCTCAAGGCGCTCGGCTTCCCCTTCAAGGAGAACTGACATGGCGAAGACCGCCCTGGTCAACAAGGCCAACAAGAAGCCGAAGTTCAAGGTGCGTGGCTACACCCGTTGCCAGCGCTGCGGCCGACCGCACTCGGTCTACCGCAAGTTCGGGCTGTGCCGCATCTGCCTTCGCGAGATGGCTCACCGCGGCGAGCTGCCCGGCGTCACCAAGAGCTCCTGGTAATACCCCACCGTTTTCATCCTTACATCGCAGGTCGCTGCAGACGCAGTGAAACCACGGTGAGAGAGGGCCGGAGAAGCCCATGACCATGACTGACCCGATTGCGGACATGTTGACCCGCGTCCGGAACGCCAACTCGGCGCACCACGACGCAGTCTCCATGCCGTTTTCCAAGCTGAAGTCCCACATCGCCGAGATCCTCCAGGCCGAGGGCTACATCGCCTCCTGGAAGGTCGAGGACGCCGAGGTCGGCAAGACGCTGACCATCGAGCTGAAGTACGGCCCCAACCGCGAGCGTTCCATCGCTGGCGTGCGCCGTGTCTCCAAGCCCGGTCTGCGCGTCTACGCCAAGTCGACGAACCTGCCCAAGGTGCTCGGCGGCCTCGGTGTGGCCATCATTTCCACCTCGTCTGGCCTCCTCACGGACCGCCAGGCCGCGACCAAGGGTGTGGGCGGGGAAGTCCTCGCCTACGTCTGGTAAGGGGATTCGACATGTCGCGTATCGGACGACTCCCGGTCTCCATCCCTAGCGGTGTCGAGGTCATCATCGACGGCCAGACCGTCAAGGTGAAGGGCCCCAAGGGCGAGCTCAGCCACGTCGTGGCCGAGCCGATCACGGTCGAGAAGGGCGACGCTGACCTCGAGGTCAAGCGCCCCAACGACGAGCGCCAGTCCCGTGCCCTGCACGGCCTGACCCGCTCGCTGATCAACAACATGGTGCTCGGTGTGACCGAGGGCTATGAGAAGAAGATGGAGATCCACGGCACGGGTTACCGCGTGGCCAACAAGGGTGGCGACCTCGAGTTCGCCCTCGGCTACAGCCACTCGATCACCGTCAAGGCCCCTGAGGGCATCTCCTTCGCCGTCGAGAACCCGACCCGCTTCGCGGTCCAGGGCATCGACAAGCAGCTCGTTGGCGAGGTTGCTGCGAACATCCGCAAGCTGCGCAAGCCCGACCCGTACAAGGGCAAGGGCGTTCGCTACGCGGGCGAGCACATCCGTCGCAAGGTCGGAAAGGCCGGTAAGTAAGCCATGGCAATGATCGTCAAGCGCGCCAAGGGCAAGTCCGCTGCACGCGGACGTCGCCACCTGCGCCTGCGCAAGAAGGTGACCGGTACGACCGTCCGTCCGCGCCTGGTCGTGTCGCGCTCGTCGCGCCACGTCTTCGTGCAGATCGTCGACGACACCATCGGCAAGACCGTGGCGTCGGCCTCCACCATGGAGGCGGACCTGCGTTCGTTCGAGGGTGACAAGACCGCCAAGGCCCGCAAGGTGGGCGAGCTGCTCGCCGAGCGCGCCAAGAGCGCCGGTGTCGAGGCCGTCGTGTTCGACCGTGGTGGCAACAAGTACCACGGCCGCGTCGCGGCCATCGCCGAGGGCGCCCGCGAGGGTGGACTGGCCCTGTGAGCACCGTGACCGCAACTGTTATTGAGATGAGGAACATCTGATGCCCGGACCCCAGCGTCGAGGCACTGGTGCCGCTGCTGGCGGCGACAACGCTCGTGGCGAGCGCGGCGACCGCCGTGGTGGCCGTGACAACCGTCGTGACGGTGGCCGCGACCAGGCCGAGAAGAGCGCCTACGTCGAGCGCGTCGTGACCATCAACCGCGTGTCCAAGGTCGTCAAGGGTGGTCGTCGCTTCAGCTTCACCGCCCTCGTGGTCGTGGGCGACGGCGACGGTACCGTCGGCGTCGGCTACGGCAAGGCCAAGGAAGTTCCCGCGGCGATCGCCAAGGGTGTCGAGGAGGCCAAGAAGGAGTTCTTCAAGGTCCCGCGCATCCAGGGCACCATCCCGCACCCCGTGCAGGGTGAGGCCGCTGCGGGTGTCGTCATGCTCCGTCCCGCCGCCCCCGGTACCGGTGTCATCGCCGGTGGCCCGGTGCGTGCGGTGCTCGAGTGCGCCGGCATCCACGACGTGCTGAGCAAGTCGCTCGGCTCGGACAACGCCATCAACGTCGTCCACGCGACCGTCGCGGCCCTCCGGGGTCTCGAGCGTCCGGAGGAAGTGGCTGCCCGCCGCGGCCTCCCGGTCGACCAGGTCGCCCCGGCCGCCATGCTGCGCGCCCAGGCTGCCGGTCGCGAAGCTGCGAAGGCAGGTGCCTGATGCGTCTCAAGGTGACCCAGACCCGTTCCGAGATCGGCGGCAAGCAGAACCAGCGTGACACGCTGCGCAGCCTCGGTCTGAAGCGCATTGGCGACGTCGTCGTCAAGGAGGACCGTCCCGAGATCCGCGGGATGGTCAAGACGGTGACCCACTTGGTCGCTGTCGAGGAGGTTGACTGACCATGGCAGAGAAGAAGGCCGCCAAGGCCGCTGCCGCTCCTGAGGGCACGGCCCTCAAGGTGCACCACCTGCGTCCCGCCCCGGGTGCCAAGACCGCCAAGACCCGCGTGGGTCGCGGTGAGGGCTCCAAGGGCAAGACCGCCGGTCGTGGCACCAAGGGCACCAAGGCCCGCTACCAGGTGCCGGAGCGCTTCGAGGGTGGCGCCATGCCGCTCCACATGCGTCTCCCGAAGCTGCGTGGCTTCAAGAACCCGTTCCGCGTGGAGTACCAGGTCGTCAACCTGGACAAGCTGTCCGCCCTGTTCCCCGAGGGTGGCGATGTGACCATCGCCGACTTGGTGGCCAAGGGCGCGGTCCGCGACAACTCCCCGGTCAAGGTGCTCGGCACCGGCGAGATCACCGTCAAGGTCAACGTGACCGTCGACAAGTTCTCGGCGAGCGCCAAGGAGAAGATCGAGGCCGCCGGCGGCTCGGTCACCTCCGCCTGACCAAGCCAGAACGACAGGGTATGCCGCGGGCTCACCGCTCAAGGTGAGCACGCGGCATACCCCGTTTGGTGTCCCGGGCAAAGTCTCGGGGTAGCCTTCGTAGGATTGCCTGACCGTCATCATCGTGGGCCCGACCGGCCCGCGTCACCAGGAGGACCTGTGCTCACCGCCTTCACCCGTGCGTTCAAGACGCCGGACCTGCGCAGGAAGCTGTTGTTCACCCTCGCGATCGTGATCATCTTCCGGATGGGCTCCCACGTGCCCGTCCCCGGCGTGAGCTACACGGCCGTGCAGGCCTGCATCAAGGGCGCCGACGCGACGAACGGTGTGCTGGGCCTGGCCAACCTCTTCAGTGGCGGCGCGCTCCTGCAGCTGTCCATCTTCGCGCTCGGGATCATGCCGTACATCACGGCCAGCATCATCGTGCAGCTCCTCACCGTGGTGATCCCGCGGTTCGAGGCCCTCAAGAAGGAGGGCCAGCAGGGCCAGACGAAGATGACGCAGTACACCCGGTACCTCACCATCGGCCTGGCGATCCTGCAGTCCTCCACCCTCATCACGTTCGCCCAGAACCCGTCGGCGCTCTTCGGCCCGAACTGCACGAGCATCCTGCCCGACGAGTCGATCCCGACCCTGGTCATCATGGTGCTCACCATGACCGCGGGCACCGGCGTCGTCATGTGGCTCGGTGAGCTCGTGACCGACAAGGGCATCGGCAACGGCATGTCGCTGCTGATCTTTACCTCGATCGCCAGCTCGTTCCCGAGCTCGCTCTGGGCGATCCAGCAGCAGGACGGCCGCTGGGACGTCTTCATCGGCGTCATCCTGCTCGGCTTCCTCATCATCGCCCTGGTCGTCTTCGTCGAGCAGAGCCAGCGCCGCATCCCGGTGCAGTACGCCAAGCGCCAGGTCGGCCGCCAGATGTACGGCGGCACGTCGACCTACATCCCGCTGAAGGTCAACATGGCCGGCGTCATCCCCGTGATCTTCGCCTCCTCGCTGCTCGCCCTGCCCACTTTGCTGGCACAGTTCAACAGGTCGACCACCGGTGACCAAGCCGGCTGGGTGACGTGGATCGACTCGCACCTCGTGCGCGGAGACCACCCGATCTACATGGCCATGTACATCGCGTTGATCCTGTTCTTCACGTTCTTCTACGTGTCGATCACGTTCAACCCGGTGGAGGTGGCCGACAACATGAAGCGCTACGGCGGCTTCATCCCAGGTATCCGCGCCGGGCGACCCACGGCCGAGTACCTCGACTACGTGCTCACCCGCATCACCGTTCCAGGGGCCATCTACCTCGGCCTCGTCTCGCTGATCCCGCTCATCGCACTGAAGCTCGTCGGCGCCAACCAGAACTTCCCGTTCGGTGGTACCTCCATCCTGATCATCGTCGGCGTCGGCCTCGAGACGGTGAAGCAGATCGAGTCGCAGCTGCAGCAGCGGCACTACGAAGGGTTCCTTCGGTAATGCGTCTGATCATCCTGGGGCCACCCGGTGCCGGCAAGGGCACGCAGGCGGCCAAGATCGCCGAGAAGTTCGGCATCCCCGCAATCTCCACCGGCGACATCTTCCGCGCCAACATCAAGAACGAGACCCCCCTCGGCCTGCAGGTCAAGGAGGTGCTCGCGTCCGGTGGCTACGTCACCGACGACATCACCAACGCCATCGTGCGCGACCGGCTGTTCGAGGACGACGCGGAGCAGGGCTTCCTGCTCGACGGCTTCCCGCGCACCGCCGCCCAGGTCGAGACGCTCGACGCGATTCTGGCCGAGCACGGGCACGAGCTCGAAGCGGTGCTCGAGCTGACCGTCGACGACGAGGCCGTCGTCCAGCGGCTGCTCAAGCGGGCCGAGATCGAGGGGCGCGCCGACGACACCGAAGAGGTCATCCGCGAGCGCCAGGCGATCTACCGTCGTGAGACGGCGCCGCTGACCGAGGTCTACTCCACGCGGGGCCTGCTCGTGCAGGTCGACGGCATGGGGTCGGTCGACGACGTCTTCACCCGCATCTCCGAAGCCCTCGAAGGGGTTGCTCGATCCTGATGTTCGGCAGGTCCCGTATCGAGACCAAGACCCCCGACCAGATCCTGCGCATGCGCAAGGCTGGTCTGGTGGTCGGTCAGACCCTCCAGCTGATGGCCCAGACGGTGCGTCCGGGCATGACCACGAAGCAGCTCGACGAGCTGGCCGAGGAGCACATCCGCGGTTGCGGGGCGACGCCGTCCTTCCTCGGTTACCACGGGTTCACCGGGTCGCTCTGCACGTCGGTGAACGACGAGGTCGTGCACGGCATCCCCGGCTCGCGGGTGCTGGMCGAGGGCGACCTCATCTCGATCGACTGCGGAGCGATCGTCGACGGCTGGCACGGCGACGCCGCCATCTCCGTCATCGTGGGTGGCCGCGCCGCGGGGCGCCCCGAGGACCTCGCCCTGATCGACGCCACCGAGGACTCCATGTGGGCCGGCATCGCCGCGCTCAGCGTGGGGGAGCCGTTGTATGCCGTGGGCGCCGGGGTCGAGGACAGCATCGTCGCCTCGGGGGAGCGCGACGGCCACGACTACGGGATCATCGAGGACTACGTCGGCCACGGCATCGGCACCGAGATGCACATGGACCCGCAGGTGCCGAACTACCGCGTGCGCGACCGGGGACCCATCGTCCGCTCGGGCGTCACCGTGGCGATCGAGCCGATGGTGACCCTCGGCACGGCCGAGACCACCGTCCTCGAGGACGACTGGACGGTCGTGACCAACGACCAGTCGCGAGCGGCCCACTGGGAGAACACGGTGGCCGTCACCGACGCCGGGCTGTGGGTGCTGACCGCCCTCGACGGTGGCCGGGAGCGGCTGGAAGCCGCGGGCGCGGCATACGCCCCCCTGGCCTGACCCGGGAGCCGGAGGTCTGAGCACGATTTCGTGCTCAGGCAGTCCTGGCGTAGACTGGTCTGTCGGTGCGCGACCTCGCGTGCCGTATTCGTGTGTGCTCCGTTCAGGGGTGCACGACGACAAGCACGACAACATCAAGCACGACGACAGATTGTGGAGGATATGGCCAAGAAGGACGGTGTCATCGAGATCGAGGGCACGATCGTCGAGGCTCTCCCGAACGCAATGTTCCGGGTCGAGCTCACGAACGGTCACAAGGTTCTCGCTCACATCTCGGGCAAGATGCGTCAGCACTACATCCGGATCCTCCCGGAGGACCGCGTGGTGGTGGAGCTCAGCCCGTACGACCTGACCCGTGGCCGGATCGTCTTCCGCTACCGCTGAGCAGTACCCGTTAGACCTGCCGGTCCGCCCGGATCGACAGTGCCAGATCGACTGAAGCAGAGGCTATGAAGGTCCAGCCGAGCGTCAAGAAGATCTGCGACAAGTGCAAGGTGATCCGCCGTCACGGCCGGGTCATGGTGATCTGCGAGAACCTGCGCCACAAGCAGCGCCAGGGCTGACCAGCTCCACCTGAGTCCCGGAGACGGGGCTCGCCAGCACGACTCGCATCTCTTCGAGAAGCGCAGACAAGTGAATCGACCGCAGTACCCGGCCCCTGAGAGCAGCGTCGTCGACGCAGCCCAGGACGTCACCCCCGGCCCGGAGGCCGGGGACCGGTGCCCCGAGGAAAGCTTCGGGAACCAGCCCGGAACGGTACTGCTCCAGACCTCCGGTGAAACAAAGGAAACACACAAGATGGCACGTCTTGTTGGTGTGGATCTCCCGCGCGAGAAGCGCGTCGAGATCGCTCTCACCTACATCTTCGGAGTGGGTCGTACCCGCTCCCAGCAGGCCCTGGCCGCGACGGGTGTCAACCCGAACACGCGCGTCCGCGACCTGACCGACGCCGAGCTGGTCCAGCTCCGCGACTACCTCGAGTCGAACGTCAAGATCGAGGGTGACCTCCGCCGCGAGATCGCCGCCGACATCCGCCGCAAGGTCGAGATCGGTTCCTACGAGGGCCTGCGCCACCGCCGTGGCCTGCCCGTGCGCGGCCAGCGCACCAAGACCAACGCGCGCACCCGCAAGGGCCCGAAGCGCACCGTCGCCGGCAAGAAGAAGGTTGGTAAGTAATGCCTCCCAAGGCTCGTACCGCTGGCGCCAAGAAGGTGCGCCGCAAGGAGAAGAAGAACGTCGCCCACGGGCACGCTCACATCAAGAGCACGTTCAACAACACCATCATCTCGATCACGGACCCCACCGGTGCCGTGATCTCGTGGGCCTCCGCCGGCCAGGTCGGCTTCAAGGGCTCGCGCAAGTCCACCCCGTTCGCCGCTCAGATGGCCGCCGAGGCTGCCGCCCGTCGCGCGATGGAGCACGGCATGCGCAAGGTCGACGTCTTCGTCAAGGGCCCCGGCTCCGGCCGTGAGACCGCCATCCGCTCCCTGACCGCCACCGGCCTCGAGGTCGGCGCGATCAGCGACGTCACCCCCTCGCCGCACAACGGCGTCCGTCCGCCCAAGCGCCGCCGCGTCTGAGCCGTCGGTACAGAACAGGGAGATAGAGAAAACTCATGGCTCGTTACACCGGCCCCATCACCAAGAAGTCGCGTCGCCTCAAGGTCGACCTCGTCGGCGGCGACAAGAACTTCGAGCTCCGTCCCTTCCCGCCCGGCCAGCACGGCCGTCGCCGGATGCAGGAGAAGGAGTACCTCACCCAGCTGCAGGAGAAGCAGAAGGCTCGCTTCACCTACGGCGTCATGGAGAAGCAGTTCCGCGGCTACTACCAGGAGGCCTCGCGCCGCTCTGGCAAGACCGGTGAGACCCTGCTGCAGATCCTCGAGTCCCGCCTGGACAACGTGGTCTACCGCGCCGGCCTGGCCCGCACCCGTCGTGCGGCTCGCCAGCTCGTCACGCACGGCCACTTCGAGGTCAACGGCGTGCGCGTGGACGTCCCGTCCTACCGCGTCGAGCAGTACGACATCATCACCGTGCGGAAGCAGTCCGAGAAGACCTTCCCGATCGAGCTGGCTCGCCAGACCTTCGGCGAGCGCCCCACCCCGGCCTGGCTCCAGGTCGTCCCGGGCACGCTGCAGATCATGATCCACCAGCTCCCGGAGCGTGCGCAGATCGACACGATCCTCACGGAGCAGCTGATCGTCGAGCTCTACTCGAAGAACTGACAACGACCTCCGGTATGCCGCGAGCGCGGTTCGTGCGCGCGGCATACCGGAGCAGTGTTGTTGGTGTTGTTGTGGTCCGCGCCGCAGACAGAGGTGGCGTGGACAGCCGGTCGGACCGGCACATCATCGGCGTCATATAGCGGTCGCCGACGAGAAAGGAAATACCCGTGCTCATTGCACAGCGCCCCTCACTCAGCGAAGAGGTCGTTGCGGACAACCGCAGCCGCTTCGTCATCGAGCCCCTCGAGCCCGGCTTCGGCTACACGCTCGGCAACTCCATGCGCCGCACGCTCCTCTCGAGCATCCCCGGCGCAGCCGTGACCAGCATCCGCATCGACGGCGTGCTGCACGAGTTCTCCACGATCCCCGGGGTCAAGGAGGACGTCACCGAGATCATCCTCAACATCAAGGGCCTGGTCGTCTCCTCGGAGCACGACGAGCCGGTCGTCATGTACCTGCGCAAGCAGGGCGCGGGCGCCGTCACCGCCGCGGACATCGCGCCGCCGGCCGGTGTCGAGGTGCACAACCCCGACCTGCACATCGCCACGCTCAACGGCAAGGGCAAGATCGAGATGGAGCTGACCGTCGAGCGCGGTCGCGGCTACGTCTCGGCCAACCAGAACAAGTCCGGTGACCAGGAGATCGGCCGCATCCCGGTCGACTCCATCTACTCGCCGGTGCTGGCCGTGACCTACAAGGTCGAGGCCACCCGAGTCGAGCAGCGCACCGACTTCGACAAGCTCATCGTCGACGTCGAGACCAAGAACTCGATGGCCCCGCGTGACGCGATGGCCTCCGCCGGCAAGACCCTGGTGGAGCTGTTCGGCCTGGCCCGCGAGCTCAACGTCGAGGCCGAGGGCATCGACATGGGCCCGTCGCCGACCGACGCCGCCCTGGCCGCCGACCTGGCGCTGCCGATCGAGGACCTCGACCTCACCGTGCGGTCCTACAACTGCCTGAAGCGCGAGGGCATCCACACCGTGGGTGAGCTCGTCGGGCGCAGCGAGGCCGACCTGCTCGACATCCGCAACTTCGGTGCGAAGTCGATCGACGAGGTCAAGGCCAAGCTCGTCGGCATGGGTCTGGCCCTCAAGGACAGCCCGCCCGGGTTCGACCCGTCCGCGATCGCCGACAACTACGGCGACTACGACGACGACTTCGCTGACGACGGCCGCGCCCTGGCCGAAGACGAGCAGCTCTGACCAACCGCCGCTGACCACTCGGCACCGTCCGCGGTGCCGGAGGGTCACACACCAAGGAGAACCTGAACCATGCCTACCCCCACCAAGGGTCCCCGTCTCGGCGGCGGTCCGGCTCACGAGCGCCTGATCCTGGCCAACCTGGCCAGCTCGCTGTTCGAGCACGACTCGATCACCACCACCGAGGCCAAGGCCAAGCGCCTGCGCCCGCTGGCCGAGCGTCTCGTGACGTTCGCCAAGCGCGGTGACCTGCACGCCCGTCGTCGCGTCCTGTCGGTCATCTCCGACAAGGGCGTCGTGCACCGTCTCTTCACCGAGATCGCGCCCGACATGGCCGAGCGTCCCGGCGGCTACACCCGCATCACCAAGATCGGCGCCCGCAAGGGTGACAACGCCCCCATGGCCGTGATCGAGCTCGTCCGCGAGCCGCTGGCCAAGAAGGCGACTGTCAAGGAGGCGGAGGCCGCCACCAAGCGCTCCGCCAAGCAGGCCGAGGCCAAGGAGGCCGCGGCTGAGACCAAGGCCGCCGAGGACGAGGCCAAGGCCGACGCCGAGGAGACCACCGAGGCGCCCGAGACCACCGAGACCACCGAGGCTGCTGCCACGGAGGTCCCGGCCGGTGCCGTCGCTGCGAACGAGGACGGTTCGTCCCCCGACGCGGAGTACACCGTCAAGGGCAACGCCGACTCGGGCAAGTACCACGAGGCCGATGGCCAGTGGTACGACCAGACGGTGGCCGAGTTCTGGTTCAAGTCCGCCGCCGACGCCGAGGCCGCTGGCTTCACGAAGGCCGGCGCCTGACCCAGGCACACCACACGGCACATCGGGCCGCTCACCCTTTCGGGGGTGGGCGGCCCGATGCGTTGTCGGCCCTGGCGACCTGGTGCGACCTGGTGGTCACGGGGCGGTCGATCCGGGCGTCTGGTGCCGATCTGTCGGCAACAAGTGCGGGCGAGGGGGACGGACCGGGCGTGGCCGGTACGGGTCAGGTATGCCGCCGGGCCGGCTCCGTGCGGAAGGCGCCGGCCAGCGGGAGGATCGCCAGGATGAGCACCATCGGGACGGCGAAACCCGGGCGCAGCGACTGGGACCCGACCACCCCGGTGAGCACTGCCCCCAGCAGACCCCCGACGTAGTTGAACTGGTTGAACCGGGCGATCACCGCATCGACCCTGGCCCGCCGGGCCTCGGGGTCGAGCCCGCCCCCGGCGACCACCGCGGCGGCGGAGAAGGACAGCGGGGCGATCACGGCGACCGAGCCGCCCAAGACCGTGAAGCCGAGGACCGCGACCCACCACGACGGGGAGAACACGATGACGGCCAGGGCCGCGCACGCCACCACCGCGCCACCGCGCAGCAGGGGCACCGCACCCAGCCGAGCGACCGCGGCATCGCCCGCCAGTCGCGTGGCCAGGCTTGCCACGAGGTAGGGCAGCGTCGCGAGCGGCAACAGCCAGTCGGGTGCCTCGTGCACCGACTTGAGGAAGACCGGCCCCCAGGTGGTCGCGGCGGTGTCCACCATGTAGAAGAGCACCATCGCCGCCCCCAGCAGGAGGATCTTGCGCCAGGGCACGTCCAGCCCGGGAGCAGTCGTCGCCACCGGTGAATCGGCGCTCGCGGGGAGCAGCGGGGCCGCCAACAGCAGGAGGGCGACGACGCACAGTGGCAGCAGGCCGGCGAGCAGGCCAGCCCGCGTCACCGCGATCGTGACGACGGTCGCGACGATCCCTCCGGCTGTCCAGGCGCCGTGGAACGACGGGAGGATGGTGCGGCCGTAGCGGTGCTCCACCGCCACGGCCTGCATGTTGGAGGCCGCGTCCACGACGCCCAGGCCGAGGCCGTAGACGGCCAGGCCGCCGACGAAGACCGCCCGCAGGGGCGCCCCGGCGACTGCCGCGAGTCCGACGGCCTGGAGGACGAACCCGACGCGCAACGTCGTCGCGCTGCCCCGGCGGGTCGCGGCCGTCTCGGCCAGGGCCGACCCGGCGCCGGCCAACAGGATGACCATGAGCAGCAGCCCGGAGACGAACAGCTCCGACAGGTCCCACCGGTCCTGGAACCGCGGCAGCCGGGTGGTCAGCGAGATGAAGAGCAGGCCCTGGACGGCGAACGCGGCCGCGACGGCGGCGCGGTGTCGGGCCAGCCCTGCAGCGGCAGCCGTCCCGGTGGTGGCGATCATCACCAGCACACTCTGGCAGACCGGCGGCCCCGGCTGCCGGAGCGTGGCGCGTGGCTAGGCTGGGTGGATGGACGACGAGCAGGGCGTGGAGCCGACCGCGCCCCTGCGGGTGCGGCTCGACCTCGGCTACGACGGCACGGACTTCTCCGGATGGGCCGCCCAACCGGGACTGCGCACCGTCGAGGGGGAGCTGTCGGCGGCGCTCACCACACTGCTGCGCTCGGAGCAGCCGGTGCGCCTCACCGTGGCCGGACGCACCGACGCCGGCGTGCACGCGCGCGGCCAGGTGGCGCACCTCGACGTGGACCCCGCTGCGTGGGCAGCCCTACGCGGGCGGTCGGAGCGCACTGCCGAGGCGGCGGCGCTGGCACGGCTGCGCGGCATACTCCCGGCCGACATCGGCGTGCGGGCGGTGCGCTTGGCGCCGGCCGGCTTCGACGCGCGGTTCTCGGCTCTCCGACGCCGCTACCTCTACCGACTCTGTGACCGACCCGAGACGGCCGACCCGCTGCGACGCCGCGACACGGTCCTCACCAAGCGGGAGCTGGATGTCGGGGCCATGCACGCCGCGGCGCGCGGGCTGCTGGGCCTGCACGACTTCGGGGCGTTCTGCAAGAAGCGGGACGGGGCGACCACGGTGCGCACCCTCCTCGACTACTCGTGGTGCCGGGCCGCGGACGGCACGCTCGAGGCGACCGTGGTGGCCGATGCGTTCTGCCACTCGATGGTGCGTTCGCTCGTGGGAGCCGTGGTGCCGGTCGGTGAGGGACGCAGGGCGGTCGACTGGCCGGAGCAGGTGATGCGAGCGGCCGTCCGTGACACCGGCGTCACCGTCATGCCGCCGCACGGGCTGTCGCTCGAGGAGGTGAGCTATCCCGACGACGCAGGCCTGGCGGCCCGGGCGAGCGAGTCGAGAGCCGTGCGCGTGCTCGCCGACGACGGTCCGCCAGCCGCGGGGGCGGACCCGACCTAGGAGCCCTCGGGCAGCGGGGGTCCGACGACCTCGAGCCCGTACCGCGGACCCACGACGTTCCACCGCGCGATCTCCTCTGGCATCGTGCGGCCGTCGGCTCCGGGCAGCCGGTGCTCGGTCGCCGGCAGCCCGACCTCGTCGTAGAGGTCGAGCAGGTGGCCGGGATCGGACAGCCCGAGGAACCGCACGGGGCGGTCGCCGGTGACCCGGAAGGCGTGCGGGAGCATCGCCGGCAGCCAGATGAAGTCGCCCGCGCCGAGGTGGAAGACCTCCTCGCCCGCGCGGTAGGTCATCGTGCCGTCGAGGAGGTAGAAGGCCTCGGCCTCGCGAGTGTGCCGGTGCAGCGGGGTGGCGATGCCCGGTGGCTGAGTCACCACGGCCACGCCCAGGCGGCCACCGGACTCCTCGGCGCTCAGCAGGTGCTCGAACAACGAGCCCATGGCCCAGGTGCCGCGTCCCGTGCCCGCAGGGCGGTGGACCACGCCGGTCGCGGGCCCCGGGGTGGAGGTGCTGGCGGTGGTCGTCCCGAGCTCGCTCATGTGAACCCTCCTGCAATTTCACCAGAACCATCTTCGGGCGAATATTGCTAAGGTAGGCCCGATGTCCAGGACCGTCAAGACCCGCACCTACCGGTCGACCGTGCGCGCCGAGCAGGCCCACCGCACACGGCTTGCCGTGCTGCGCGCGGCCAAGGAGCTGTTGACCGAGCACGGCTACGACGGCACGACGGTGGCGATGGTCGCCGCCGCGGCCGGCGTCTCCGTGGACACCGTCTACGCGAGCGTGGGGCGCAAGCCGCAGCTGGCGGTCGCGGTGGTCGACATGGTCCTCGGCTCCTCGAACGAGCCGGTGCCCGCCCACGAGCGCGACTACGTGCGCGCCGTCCAGGCCGCCGCGACCGGCCGCGAGAAGCTCGCTGTCTATGCCGCGGCCCTACGGACCCTCGTGCCGCGCACCGCACCGCTGCTCGAGGCGCTGCGCAGGGCGGGGGAGACGGACCCCGCGTCGGCGACGGCCTGGTCCATGGTGATGGACCGCCGGGCCGCGAACATGCTGCTCATGGCCGCGGACCTGCGGGCGTCGGGCGACCTGCGCGCTGACCTCACGGACCGCGAGGTGGCCGACGTCATCTGGTCCACCAACTCGCCCGAGTACTGGCTCCTGCTGCACTCGCGTGGCTGGTCGGCGAACCGGTATGCCGCGCTGCTCGAGGACCTGTGGTGCCGTCTGCTCCTGGAGCCCGTCAGTCCGTGATGGACCGGTAGCCGAGGGCGTCGTGGATGGCCAGGCCGGCGAAGGCGGGGCTGGTCGAGAACGCGTCGTCGACCAGGGCGAGCTGGCCCTCCATCTGCGCCAGCGTCATGCCGTGGAAGGTCTGCTTGACCTCGGTGGGGTCGGTGCCGAGGAAGTTCGTCTCCTGGCCGACCCGCACGCGTCGGCCGAGCTGGGCGCCTGCCGCCACCTCGGCCGAGGCGAGGGCGATCGTGCCGTCGGGTCCGTCGGCGCGGTTGCGGTAGGCCATCACCGTGACCGCGTCGGTGCGGCGCATGATCTCGCGGTCCAGGGTCGAGCCGTTGGCCGCGACCTCGTCGAACCAGAACGGGATGTCGGCCTCGAGGGGCGTCCCTGCCGCTGCGGTGCGCAGGGCGTCGAGGGTGGCGAGGTACTTCTTCACGACCGCCTTGCGGTTCTTCGTCCAGGCGGGAGTCGTGTAGGGCTCGATGTCGACGTGGACGCCGGTGAACAGCCCGCTGGCGAGCGCTGGCTGGAGCCAGTTGGTGACCACCCACGCCGGGTTGTCCACCCACCCCGGGTCACCGCCGAGGGCATCCACGCGCAACCCGGCCGCATCGGCCAGGGCCACCAGCTCCTGGAGCTCAGCGAGCTTCGGTGAGCTGTCGACGTGCGGGGGCACGGCGGCATACAGCTGGCCGATGCCACGGGCGGTCGCGAGGCTGACGACCGCCTGCGGGTCGGACGTGTCCCAGACCCACATGGCGCGGGCGGCGGCGGGGCGGTCCGCGCGGTCCACCGCGGCATCCGGCGCGGCCATCGCCTGGCCTGCCACGGTCACGCCCACCGCACCGACGACCGCCACGAGGGCGACCATGGCCATGAGGCGGAGGGGAGAGGCAGGGCGGGGCACGGGCAGTCCTTTCTGGGCGATGTGTCCATGTTCAGGGGCGGACAGGGGTGCTCCCGACCAACTTTGACAAGCCTTTACCTTTGTCTAGTCCCTTCGTCCGGGCTCGGCTGGCCAGACAACTGAGGTGACGCGCGGGGGTCGGGTGCAGCACCCTTGACCCCGTGGGACACCTCGACATCAACACCGTGAGCTTCGTGCTGCCGGACGGCCGGCCCCTGCTGAGCGAGGTCTCCCTGCGCGTGGGTGAGGGGGCCAAGGTGGCGCTCATCGGTCCCAACGGCACGGGCAAGACCACGCTGGGCCGGATCATCGCGGGTGACCTCACGGCCCACGAGGGTGCCGTGACGCGCTCGGGTGGCCTCGGGGTGATGCGGCAGTTCGTCGGGTCGGTGCGCGACGACTCGACCGTGCGMGACCTGCTGCTGTCGGTGGCACCGGAGCCGGTGCGCGAGGCGGCCGCCGAGATCGACCGCACCGAGATGCTGATGATGGAGCGCGACAGCGAGGCCGACCAGATGGCCTACGCCCACGCCCTCGTGGCGTGGGGCGACGTGGGCGGCTACGACTACGAGACGCTCTGGGACGTCTGCACCGTGGCAGCCCTCGGTATGCCGTTCGACAAGGCCCAGTGGCGCAAGGTCACCACCCTCTCGGGCGGGGAGCAGAAGCGGATCGTCCTCGAGGCGCTCCTGCGCGGCCCCGAGGAGGTGCTGCTCCTCGACGAGCCGGACAACTACCTCGACGTGCCGGCCAAGCGGTGGCTCGAGGAGCAGCTGATCGCCTCGCCGAAGACCGTGCTCTTCGTCAGCCACGACCGCGAGCTGCTCAACCGGGTGGCCACCCGCGTGGCCACCCTCGAGCCCGGTGCCGCGGGGTCCACTCTCTGGGTCCACCCGGGCCGGTTCGCGACCTACCACCAGGCCCGCGAGGACCGGAACTCCCGCCTCGAGGAGCTGCGCCGGCGCTGGGACGAGGAGCACCAGAAGATCAAGGACCTGGTGCAGATGCTCAAGGTCAAGGCCAAGTACAACGACGGGATGGCCCCGCGCTACCACGCCGCCCAGACCCGGCTGCGCAAGTTCGAGGAGGCCGGACCGCCGCAGGAGACGCCGTTGCGGCAGAACGTCACCATGCGCCTCAAGGGTGGTCGGACGGCCAAGCGCGCCGTCATCGCCGAGCGCCTCGAGCTGACCGGGCTGATGAAACCGTTCGACCTCGAGATCTGGTTCGGCGAGCGGGTCGCCGTCCTGGGCAGCAACGGCTCCGGCAAGTCGCACTTCCTGCGCCTCGTGGCCGCCGGCGGGAGCGACCCCGACGCGGAGCACCGCCCGGTCGGCGACCTCCAGCCAGTGTCGGTCGACCACTCGGGTCGGCTCCGGCTGGGGTCGCGGGTGCGGCCGGGCTGGTTCGCCCAGACCCACGAGCAGCCGGCCCTCGTCGGGCGGACCCTCCTCGAGATCTTGCACCGGGGCGACGAGCGCCGCACCGGACGACCCCGCGAGGAGGCCGCCCGCGTGCTCGACCGCTACGGCCTGGCGCGGGCCAGCGAGCAGACCTTCGACTCGCTCTCCGGTGGCCAGCAGGCGCGGTTCCAGATCCTGCTCCTCGAGCTGTCGGGCGCGACCTGCCTGCTGCTCGACGAGCCCACCGACAACCTCGACCTGCACTCGGCCGAAGCGCTCGAGGAGGGGCTCGCGGCGTTCGAGGGCACGGTCATAGCCGTCACCCACGACCGGTGGTTCGCCCGGGGCTTCGACCGGTTCCTGGTGTTCGGGTCGGACGGCCGGGTCTACGAGTCGGACGAGCCGGTCTGGGACGAGGGCCGGGTGGCCCGCGCCCGCTGAGCCCGCCCTGATCGGCACGAAACCACGGCCGAGGTCGTGGGCGTCTCCCGGCCACGTCATGGATGCCGTTCCGACTCGTCCCTCATGGTGGACGAGCGGCCCAAGGGGGCCCGCTCTTCCGGACGAGAGGCGGCATGATGGTGAAGCAGGGACGCGTGAGGACCGCACTTGGCGCGATGGCAATCGCCGTCGTGGCCGCGATGGTCGCCGCCCCGGGAACGGCGGGCGCGTGGCAGAAGGACTACGGGACCCTCAGCCCCGTGATCAGCGCTGGTTCCGAGTACCGCCTTGCGAACTACACGGTCAACGCCAGAAATGCGAGCATCCACGTCAACAACTCGCTCTGCGAGGGCTACACGGCGCGGTGGCGGCAGAACAACACCCTGTCTCCGGACACGACCCTCACCTCCGTCTCCGGCGCTACGCCGTGCTCGGTACACGACAGTCCGTCCAAGGCCACGCCCACCGGTTCTCGGACCTACCACGGTGACTACACGCCCGCCGGTACGGGCAGATCGCAGCGATTCTTCTCCTTCCTCGCAAACGGCAACAGCTGAGGTTGCCTACATCGACATACCGACCGGAAGTCATCCACGGGTCGGAAGAGCCGGCAATCTCCCTGCGCGACTTCAGTGTGGTCCGTCGACGAAGGCCGATCCTCCGCCTCCAGTGCCTGGACATCGCTCGCGGGGTAACTCGCGTCTGCGGGCCGAACGGCGCTGGAAAATCGTCGCTCCTCAAGGTTGCCGCGGGACTGTGGTCACCGACCACCGGGACCGTGAGGGCTCTGGGTATGGACCTGGCTCGCGATGCTCGACACATCAACGGACGGATGGGTTACGTCGCACAGGAGACCCGACTTCCGGGGTCGTTCGCGGTCAGCGAGCTCGTGGCCTACAGCGGTTGGCTCAAGGGGATGTCGTCGAGTGCCAGTCACCGCGCGGTGGGACCAACCCTCGACCGGTTGGGGCTGAGTGACGTCGCGGGGCGAAGCGTTGGCTCCCTGTCGGGAGGGCTCCAGCGCCGAGTCCTGATTGCCGCTGAGACCGTCCACCGGCCAAGCATGCTGCTGCTCGACGAGCCGTTCAGCGGTGTCGACCAGGAGAGTCGGACGATGCTGGCCTCCGAGCTCGCGCACCTGAGGTCGGACGGCACGGTCGTGGTGGTCGTCACCCACGAGGAGAGCGATGCCGCTCTGCTCATCCCTGATCGCGTGGTGGAACTGGCCCACGGTGCGCTCCTCCCGGGCACGTTCCGGTGATGCTGCGACTCGAGTTCCGGAACTCAGTCGCGCGCCTTCCCTCGGTGGCGTTCGTGGCGATCGGGTCTCTCCTGGTGGGGTCCGAGCAGGTGGCGACGTCCAGCTGGCTCGGCCGCGGATATGACACGGAGCTGTACCTGACGGTCATCGTCGCGACCCTGAACGGCATTGCCGCGGGTGTTGGGGGCGCGCGTCTCGGCCTCGACCTCTGGCGCCGTCGAGGGACGATGCCGCAGCTGTCGACGAGGGGATCGCTGGGTACCGTGTGGCCATCCGTGGCGGCCGGCTATCTCTGGTTGTCGATAGGCACAGCCGTCGTGTCGGCCTTTGCCCTCGGCAGGACCGCCTTCGTGAACACGTCGATGGAACTGAGCCCGCTCCTTGTCCTCCTCGTCCTCCTGGTTCCGGGAGTGTGGTTCGCCGTTGGCTTCGCAGTCTCCTCCGCGTGGTCGAGCCGGGGGGCAGTCGTCTTCATGGCGGCCCTTCCATACCTGCTCACCATGGCAGTCGGGCAGTGGGGTTCGGCCACGGTCCTCCAGTTGGCGCCCTTCATCGACCAGCGATGGGACCCGGGCTTCGTGCCGGCTCCCGTGGTCCTGGGCGCGTTTGTGGGGAGGTGGGCGATCTGGATGGCCGTTGCAGCGGCTGCGACGTGGGCGCTGGCACCTGTTGCAGGCAGGCTTCCTCGCAGAGCCCGGATAGGTTTGCTGTCCGGAGGTGTGGCAGCTGCGGTGGCGTTGGCGCTGGTGTCGGCAGGACCCGTGGTGGGAGAAGACATCGCCACGCCCCGTCCAGCGCAGGAGCTGACCTGTTCACGCCCACGCGATGGCGCCAGCGCCTGTCTCTGGCCAACGCAGGCGTCACAAGAGCCCGAGTGGAGCCGCGCCTTGGACGCGTTCAACGCCGACCGCAGGAACCTGCCCCAGGTCGCCGTTGGGTTCGCGGTCATGCCTCCCATCGCCAGGCCGGAGCTTGTCGGCATCGACGCGTCTGTGTCGCTCTTGCCGGCGGCCCGGCTCGCCGACGCCATGGACCAGGCCTACGTGGAGATGCTGGTGCGACATTGTGACGTCGAGTCCTCGCGATGGCTGGTGACCTTCCTGCACTGGGTGGCCATTGGCTCGCCCCACAGGAGCAGTCGCCCGGATCTGCGTTCGAGGTGGGTGGACGCCTACCTGCGCCAGCCAGTGGCAGACCGCGGGGCGTGGCTGGACGAACTCGTGACCTCCTGTGGCGCCGAGTGACTGCATGGCTGGCGTTCGTCAAGGCCCGACACCTACCCCTCGCGCTCTTTGGTGCGGCCGGGCTCGTCGCACTCGCGGCTGTTTTTCGGGGCACGGTCGCGCAGCTGCCACAGGTGCGAGGCCCAGAGCTCAGGGCAGGCACGGTCACCATGGTTGGAGTAGCTCTGGGAGCGTTGGGCGGGCTCATTGCCCACTCGGCTGCAGCTGAGATCGAGCGAAGGACCGTCCGACGACGATGCCTGATGGAATCGCTTCTCTTCATCGGTGTCGGAGCCCTTCTCATGGGCACCGCCCTCGCAGTCGGTCTTGGCTTGGCGCCGGAGCTGGCCGCGGTGGCCGTGCGCAACGCGGGAGGGATCTTCGGCCTGGTGTACCTGCTCGTCGTGTGGTGCGGACCGGACAGGGCCGTTGTCGTGTCGGGCATGTACCTGGGCGCGTCGACGCTCATGGCCGCTGACACCGCGCGGCGGATCGCTGTGTGGTCGTGGTTTCTGGCTGGGGACGAGCAGTCGGCTGCGATGTGGGCTGCGGCGCTCTGCCTGGGGGGAGGCTTGGCGAGCGCACTGTTGCGACCGCTGGCGGACCAGATGACCGCCCGGCTCGGCCAACCACGGGGTCGGTAGGGCGTCACGCAGCGTCGGTCTCGGCGAGCGCGGCGGCCCGACCCGGCATACATTGCGGTGGTTCCCCCGAATCTCCCGTTGACCAGGACGGTGCTGTCATGGTGCGTACCAAGACCCTTCTTGCTGCCCTCAGTGGGGCGGCCATCATGCTCGCCGGGGTGGGGGTGCCGCTGGCCGCCGGTCCGGCGGGGGCGGCCGACCCGGCGGTCCGCACGGCCACCCTGGCCGGCTCGTTGCAGAGCGAGCTCGGCTGCCCGGCCGACTGGAGCCCCGACTGCACGTCGACCGACCTGACCCAGGTGGGCAACACCACGGCATACGCCAAGGTCTTCGACGTGCCCGCGGGCACGTACGAGTTCAAGGTGGTCATCAACCACGCCTGGACCGAGAACTACGGTGCGGGTGGGGCGGCCAACGGCGCCAACATCCCGCTGGTCCTCAAGGGGCCGGCCACCGTCGAGTTCTCCTACGACGACGTGACGCACCAGGTCGGCATGCGCCCGGTGCAGCTGTCGGGACCGGCCACCAAGGCCGACGCGGCGTATGCCGGTGACTCCCTCCGCCAGCCGCTCACCAGGGAGCGCTACTACTTCGTGATGGCGGACCGGTTCGCCAACGGCAACCCCGCCAACGACCAGGGCGGCCTGACCGGCGACAAGTTCACGACCGGCTACGACCCGACGAACAGCGGGTACTACCACGGTGGTGACCTCAAGGGGATCCAGCAGAAGCTCGACTACATCAAGGGTCTGGGCACCACGGCGATCTGGCTGACGCCGTCGTTCAAGAACCGCCCGGTGCAGGGTGCCCCGCCGAACGACAGCGCCGGCTACCACGGCTACTGGATCACCGACTTCACCCAGGTCGACCCGCACCTCGGCACCAACGCCGACCTCACGGCCCTGATCTCGGCGGCGCACGCCAAGGGCATGAAGGTCTTCTTCGACATCATCACCAACCACACGGCCGACGTCATCAACTACTCCGAGGGCAAGTACACCTACATCGACAAGGCGACCTCCCCGTACAAGGACGCCAACGGGAACGTCTTCGACGACAAGGCGTATTCCGAGAAGCCGAACTTCCCGGCGCTGGACCCGGCCACCTCGTTCCCGTACCACCCCGTCTTCAACACGCCCGCCGACGCGACGGTCAAGGTGCCGGCCTGGCTGAACGACCGGACCAACTACCACAACCGGGGTGACTCGACCTTCGCCGGCGAGTCCTCGGAGTACGGCGACTTCGTCGGCCTCGACGACCTGTTCACCGAGAAGCTCAACGTCGAGCAGGGCATGGAGGACATCTACAAGGCGTGGGTGGACTTCGGCGTCGACGGCTTCCGGATCGACACCGTCAAGCACGTCAACATGGAGTTCTGGCAGAAGTTCAGCCCCGCGATGCTCGAGCGGGCCAAGGCCGACGGCAACCCCAACTTCTTCATGTTCGGCGAGGTCTACGACTCGCGGCCGTCGTACATGTCCACCTTCACGACCACCGGCAAGCTGCCGGCGACGCTCGACTTCGGGTTCCAGGCCCAGTCGGTCAACTGGGTGCAGGGCAAGTCGGGCACCGACCTGCGCGACCTCTACGCCGACGACGACTACTACACCGACACCGACTCCAACGCCTATGAGCTGCCGACCTTCCTCGGCAACCACGACATGGGTCGCGTCGCCATGCTGCTCAAGGGTCCCAGCGCCGACGACGCCGACCTGATGCGCCGCGTCAAGCTGGCCGACTCGCTGATGTTCCTCACCCGGGGGCAGCCGATCACCTACTACGGCGACGAGCAGGGCTTCATGGGGTCCGGCGGCGACAAAGCCGCACGCCAGGACATGTTCGCCACGCAGGTCCCCAGCTACGCGAGCGAGCAGGTGCTGGGAGACACCTCGGGCGCGAAGGAGCGCTTCAACACCAGTGCCCCCCTGTACCAGCACATCAAGACGCTGTCCGCGCTGCGGGCGGCCAACCCGGCGCTCGCTGACGGTGCCCAGGTGCACCGCTACGCCAGCAGCAACGCGGGCGTCTTCGCCTTCTCGCGCATCGACAAGGCCAAGCGCGTGGAGTACGTCGTGGCCCTCAACAACGCGACGACGGCCAAGTCGGCCAGCTTCGCGACCTACGGGCACAACCAGACGTTCGCACCCCTCTACGGGACCGGGGCGTCGGTGCGCTCGGCCAAGGACGGGCGGCTCACCGTCACCGTGCCCGCTCAGTCGGTGTCGGTCTGGAGGGCCACGAGCCCGATGGACAAGCCGCAGTCGGCACCCGCGGTCTACCTCACCTCGCCCGGTGCCGGTGACGTCGTCGGTGGGCGGGCGGAGATCGGCGCCGGCATCCCGGACGACACCTTCGCGCAGGTCTCCTTCCTCGCCCGCCCCGTGGGGACCACCGCGTGGCAGCAGCTCGGCACCGACGACAACGCGCCGTACCGCGTCTTCCACGACCTGAGTGACGCAACGACGTGGCCGAAGGGCACGCTCGTGGAGTACCGCGCCGTGGCCAAGGACTCGGTCGGCCACATCTCGGCGTCCTCGAGCTACGCCATCGTGGGCGACCCGAAGGCGAGCGGGGGTGGCGGTGGTGGAGTCGGGCCGGTGACCCAGCCCGACGCGGCCAGCGTCCCCGGTGACCACAACTCCGAGATGGGGTGCCCCGCCGACTGGTCGCCCGACTGCCCGCAGGCCCAGCTGGCACTCGACCCGAAGGACCAGATCTGGAAGGGCACGTACACGCTGCCGCCGGCTCCCTACGCCTACAAGGTGGCCATCAACAAGACGTGGGACGAGAACTACGGAGCGGGTGGCGTGAAGGGCGGGAGCAACATCAGCTACACCGCTCCCGCGGGCCCGGTCACCTTCTACTACGACCACGGCACGCACTACGTCACGTCGGACGCCCAGGGGCCGATCATCACCGCCCCGGGCTCGTTCCAGTCCGAGCTGGGCTGTCCGGCCGACTGGAGCCCGGACTGCATGCGCCCGTGGCTGCAGGACCCCGACGGCGACGGCACCTACACGTGGTCGAGTGACCAGGTGCCGGCTGGCACCTACGAGTTCAAGATCGCCCACGGCCTCAGCTGGGCCGAGAACTACGGAGCCGGTGGTGCCCCCGGTGGTGGCAACATCTCCCTCACCGTCCCGGCCAACGGCATGGTCGTCTCGATCTCCTACGTGCTCGGCACGCATGTCGCCACAGCCAAGGCCGTCAAGGCCGGGGCCGCCCCCGACCTGACCAAGCAGCGCGCGATCTGGGTCGGGAAGGACCTCATCGCGTGGCCCGCAGACATGGTCCCGGACGGCGCCAACCCCGCACTGCTCCGCTGGCGGCTGGCGTGGTCGGCGACCGGCGGCCTCACCGTCGACGCCGAGGATATCGTGGGTGGCTCGTCGGCCCCGCTGGCCTGGGACCCGCGCGGGCTGCCGGCCGCCGTGGTCGCAGCCCATCCGGAGCTCGCCGGTTACCTCGCCCTGCGCCTGGACGACAAGACCGCGAAGAAGGTGCCCGAGATCCTCAAGGGGCAGGTCGCTGTCGGGGTCTTCGACTCCGTCAACAGGCTCCTCGACGCCACCGGTGTGCAGATCGCCTACGTCCTCGACGACCTGTATGCCGCGGACGCCGGCAAGCGCGCCTACGGCGTGATCTTCGCCGGGCGCTCGCCGTCCTACCGGATCTGGGCGCCGACGGCCCAGCGGGTGGACCTGCTCACGTGGGCGCCGGGATCCCCCGCCGACGCGCCGGTGAGCGCGGCGACGCGGACGCACCTGTCGCGGTTCTCGGACGGCTCGTGGTCMGGCTCGGCAGGGCTGCGCAACTCGCGCTACCTCTACGAGGTGACCGTCTACGTCCCGACGACAGGCAAGGTGGAGACGACCCAGGTGACGGACCCCTACTCCGTCGCGCTGACCCTCGACTCGACCCGGTCGGTCGCCGTGGACCTGAAGGACCCGGCATACCAGCCCTCGGCCTGGCGCAGCGCCAAGGCGCCGGCGCTGGCCAAGGACGTCGACTCGACGATCTACGAGCTGCACGTCCGTGACTTCTCGGTCAACGACCCGACCGTGAGCGCCGCGAACCGTGGCTCCTACCTGGCGTTCGCCGAGAACGGCAACGGCACCAAGCACCTCAAGGCGCTCGCCGCCGCGGGGCTCAACACGGTGCACCTCCTGCCGACGTTCGACATCGCCTCGATCCCGGAGGACCCCGCGAACCAGCAGACCCCGGCCTGCGACCTCACGTCGTACGCCCCGGACAGCGACCAGCAGCAGGCCTGCATCGACGCCATCCGGGCCAAGGACGCGTACAACTGGGGCTACGACCCGTGGCACTGGATGGCACCCGAGGGGTCCTACGCCTCGACGGCCGCCAAGGCCGACGGGGGAGCGCGGGTCGCGGAGTTCCGGACCATGGTCGGGGGCCTGCACCAGGACGGCCTGCGCGTCGTGTTGGACCAGGTCTTCAACCACACCCCGGCGTCAGGCCAGGCGCAGACCAGCGTCCTCGACAAGGTCGTGCCCGGCTACTACCAGCGCCTCAACGCCAGCGGTGCGGTCGAGACCTCGACGTGCTGCCAGAACGTCGCCACCGAGCACGCCATGGCGCAGAAGGCGATGGTCGACGCGGTGGTGCTGTGGGCGCGTGACTACAAGGTCGACGGCTTCCGGTTCGACCTGATGGGTCACCACAGCAAGGCCAACATGCTGGCCGTGCGAGCCGCCCTCGACCAGCTCACGCCAGCCAAGGACGGCGTGGACGGCAAGTCCGTCTACCTCTACGGCGAGGGCTGGAACTTCGGCGAGGTCGCGAACAACGCGCGCTTCGTGCAGGCCACCCAGGGCCAGCTCGGCGGCACCGGCATCGGGACCTTCTCCGACCGGCTCCGTGACGCCGTCCGTGGCGGTGGGCCGTTCGACGACGACCCGCGCAAGCAGGGCTTCGGCAGCGGCGAGTCCACCGACAGCAACGGGGTGGCGTTCAGCGGCTACGACCCGGTCGCGTCGTTGAAGCACGACACCGACCTCGTCGAGCTCGGGCTGGCCGGCAACCTCAGGTCGTTCTCGTTGCGGCTCAACGAGAACGGCTCCGTCGTGACCGGTAAGGACGTGGACTACAACGGCCAGCCGGCCGGCTACGCCGACCAGCCCGACGAGGTGGTCACGTACGTCGACGCCCACGACAACGAGACGCTCTTCGACAGCCTGACCTACAAGCTGCCGGTCGCGACGTCGATGAGCGACCGCGTGCGCATGAACACGCTGTCGCTGGCCACGACGGCCCTCGCGCAGACGCCGTCGTTCTGGCACGCGGGCGCGGACCTGCTCCGCTCGAAGTCGTTGGACCGCAACAGCTATGACAGCTCCGACTGGTTCAACACCCTCGACTGGACGGGTGTCGACAACGGCTTCGGCCACGGGTTGCCTCTCAAGGGTGACAACGGGGCGAAGTGGCCGATCCAGAAGCCGCTGCTGGCGAACCCGGCGCTCAAGCCGGCGGCTGCCGACGTGCAGGGTGCGACGGCGCAGGCGCAGGACCTGCTGCGGTTGCGGTTCTCGAGCCGGCTGTTCCGGCTCGGCAGCGCCGCGGCGATCAACGCCAAGGTGTCCTTCCCGGCCAGCGGCTCGGCGGACGCCATCCCCGGCGTGATCGTCATGCGGATCGACGACACCAAGGGCACCGACGCCGACCCGCAGCTCAACGGTCTGGTCGTGGTGTTCAACGCCTCGCCGTCGGCAGTGACGCAGAAGGTGCCGGGCCTGGCCGGCGCCAGCCTCGCACTGTCGCCGGTGCAGCAGGCCGGTGCGGACGCCGTCGTCAAGACCTCGACGTGGGACGCGGCCACCGGGACGGCGACAGTGCCGCCCCGGACCGTGGCGGTGTTCGTCCAGCGCTGACCCTGCGCCCCTGAGCAGGAACCTTTGCTAGCAAAGGAAACTCGTTGATGGACAGGTTGCAACGTGTCCACCAACGAGCGACCTTTGCTAGCAAAGGTTGCTCGGAGGGGCCGCCGTAGCAGCCCTTGCCGCCCACGGGTGAGCTCGTCGGCCGCAGCCGTGAGGTCGCCCGGTATGCCGCCGCGTCGCCTACGCGGTGGCGACGTCCTCTGCGTCGACGTCGACGTCCGCGACCGACTGGCTGCGCCCACGGCGCCAGGCCGGGAGGAAGCAGACGAAGCCCACCGTGCTGATCGCCCCGGCGACGACCATGGCGGTCGCGATCGAGGTCTGCGCGGCCAGCAGGCCCAGGAGGGGGCCCGCGACGGCTCCGCCGGCCTGCATGACCAGGGAGCCCAGTGAGAGGATCGTCGCGCGGTTCCGTGCACTCGCCTCGCGGTGCATGAGTCCCATGTAGGCGGGGCTCGCGGCACCGTGCAGCGCGTAGGTGACGAGGTAGGCGGCGACCAGGGCGACGGGACCGAGGACCAGGCCCATCGCCACGACGCCCAACCCGTTGAGCACCCGGCCGAGCACGGCGGCCTGGACCAGCCCGAACCGGTCGGCCGCGCGCCCGCCGAGCCACGAGCCGAGCGAGAACAGCGCCCAGCCCCCGGCCGCCGCCGGACCCATCCAGGCACCGGCCCTTGCCTCCGACCCGAGCAGGTCGGACAGCCGCAGGGGCATCAGCGTCTCGTAGGCCATCATCCCGATGACCCAGAAGAGCTCGACCGCGACCAGCCCGGCCAGCACGCGGTTGCGGGTCACGAGGCGGATGCCGTCACGGACCACCACCGGGGTCTCTCGGACCGAGGCCGTCAGTCGCCCGCGCAGTCGACTGTCGGTGCGGGGGGTCTCGCGCAGCAGGAAGACGGTGGCGAGGAGGTGCACCACGCACAGCACCACGAACACCTGGATCGGCAGCAGCAGGGCGCTCGAGTCGTGGAACGGGTGCCAGGCGACGAGGCCACCGGACACCAGTGCGCCACCCCCCATGCCGACCCCGACCAGGACGCCCTGCGCCGACATGGCGCGGTGGACATCGGCCCCCGGCTCCCGCTCGTGGACGGTGTCGACGTACCAGGCCTCGAGGGGGCCGGAGTCGAGCGCCCGGTAGACACCCATCAGACCCGAGGCCAGGGCGAACTGCCAGAACGAGTGGGCGAAGAGGAAGGCCACGCCAGCGCCGATGTTGACCACGCCGGCGATGAGCAGGAGTGGACGTCGTCMCAGCGCGTCGGCGAACCCGCTGGTCGGTAGCTCCAGCAGGAACACCATGATCCCCTGCGCGGTCATGTAGAGGGTGATCTGCTGGATGGTCAGGCCGCGCTCCCGGGCCACGAGCGTGAAGATGCCGACGATGAACCCGACCGGGAGCCACCGGGTCGTGCTGAGGATGAGGAAGACCCGCCTGGCAGCCGCGGGGGAGAGGGTGGTCATCGGCGCCTGGGTCATGACGGCTCCTTGCCGGTGGGGACGCGGTCGAGGTCCAGGGGGTAGATGGCGCTGTACACGGCCAGGCGGCGCGCCCTCGGGTTGCCCTGTCCCACCCGGCGGTACTTGAGGAGCAGCTCGTCGAGCTCGGCCTTGAGCTGCTCGACCTGCTCGGGCGTGGCCACGACGAAGTTGTCGCTCATGCCGGCCGCGTCGCGCCACTCCAGGGGCCAGGTGTCCTCCACGTCGAGCCAGCGGTCGAACTGCTCCGCGAAGTGGCGGGCGTAGTCACGGACCAGCCAGTTGAGGGCCGTCTCGGAGTCCTCGTCGCCGGCGAAGTCGCTGGCCTCCCAGGTGTGGAAGTCGGTGGCTGCCTGCCAGAGGCGGCGCTTGCCCTCCCCCTCCCCGGTGTCCGAGACCAGCCCGACCGACTCGAGCTTGCGCAGGTGGTAGGAGGTCGCCCCGGAATTGGTGGACAGCCGCGCGGCCAACGAGGTGGCGGTGGCGGGCCCGTCGACGCGCAGCGCACCGAGCAGCCGGGAGCGCAGGGGGTGGGCGAGGACCTTGAGGGCGGCGGCGTCGAGGCGCAGTCCGGTCAGGTCGCCGATCTGGGTGCGGGAGGAGGCCATGCGTGCACAATACCTTTGCACACTTCGTTTGCACAAGTAGTGTGCACGGGAAGTGTGCAGGTGCATCACCGCAGGTCAGAGGCCCTTTGAGGCGGTTTCAGGGGCGATTTGGGTGCACGGCAGCCAGCCCGTAAACTTGGTCACTGTTGTGCCGTGCGCCCTCGTAAGGCGACACCACCGATCCGCCAGCGGATCGTGCGCCTCGGGCGCACGCGGCATACCGAACCATCGCAGTTCCTCATGTAATTCCGATGTAAAGGTTCAGAACTTTGCGCACCTTCACCCCGAAGCCGGCCGAGGTCACTCGCACCTGGCACGTCATCGACGCCACGGACGTTGTCCTGGGTCGCCTGGCGAGCCAGACCGCGATCCTCCTGCGCGGCAAGCACAAGACCACGTTCGCTCCGCACGTCGACGGTGGCGACTTCGTCATCATCATCAACGCCGAGAAGGTCGCCCTCACCGGCGCCAAGCTCGAGCAGAAGAAGGCCTACCGCCACTCCGGCTTCCCGGGCGGCCTCAAGAGCACCTCCTACACCGAGCTGCTCGCCAAGAGCCCGGCGAAGGCCGTGGAGAAGGCCGTTCGCGGCATGCTCCCGCACACCACGCTCGGTCGTGAGCAGCTGACCCACCTCAAGGTCTACGCCGGCTCCGAGCACCCGCACAGCGCCCAGAAGCCCGTCCCGTTCGAGATCACCCAGGTCTCCCAGTAAGGATTTCTTGTGACTGACATCAACACTGAGACCCCTGTCGAGGGTGACGAGGTCGAGCTGACCGAGTACACCTCCGAGTCCGAGGGCCCCGTCGCGGGTGCCGAGCCGGTCCGCCGTCCCACCGCCTCCGCGCCCGGCGCGGCCACGGGTCGTCGCAAGCAGGCCATTGCCCGCGTGCGCATCGTCCCCGGCACCGGCGAGTGGAAGATCAACGGCCGGACCCTCGAGCAGTACTTCCCGAACAAGGTCCACCAGCAGATCGTCAACGAGCCGCTCACGCTGCTCGAGCTCGACGGTGCGTACGACGTGCTCGTGCGCGTCCACGGTGGTGGCCCCTCCGGCCAGGCTGGTGCGGTCCGCCTCGGCGTGGCCCGCTCGCTCAACGGGGTGGACGAGGAGCTGAACCGTCCGGCCCTCAAGAAGGCCGGCTTCCTCACCCGTGACGCCCGCGTCCCGGAGCGCAAGAAGGCTGGTCTCAAGAAGGCCCGCAAGGCTCCGCAGTACAGCAAGCGCTGATCTGCCCYTGCAGTACCCGTTCGGAGGCGGCGCCCATTCTGGGTGCCGCCTCCGGCGTCTTTGGCGGTAGGTTCACGCCAGATGCCTGTGCGCCCGCTCCTGCCCACGCGGTGGCCGGGTGCGCCCCTGATCGTCGAAAGGCTCCCCCTCCATGACCACCACGGCCACCACGCCACGACTCTTCGGCACCGACGGGGTTCGCGGGCTCGCGAACGTCGACATCACGGCCGAGCTGGCGCTCTCGCTGAGCATCGCCGCCGCGCACGTCCTGGGTCGTGAGGCCCGGGCCGCCGGGCGCAAGCCGAAGGCCGTCGTCGGACGCGACCCCCGCGCGTCGGGCGAGTTCCTCAGCGCCGCCGTCGTCGCCGGGCTCGCCTCTGCTGGCGTGGACGTCCACGACGTCGGCGTGCTGCCCACGCCGGCCGTCGCCTTCCTCACCGCCGACATGGACGCCCACTTCGGCGTGATGCTGTCGGCGTCGCACAACGCCATGCCCGACAACGGCATCAAGTTCTTCGCCCAGGGCGGGCACAAGCTGCCCGATGCCGTGGAGGACGAGATCGCTGCCAGCCTCGACCGCGAGTGGGACCGGCCCACGGGCGCCGAGATCGGGCGCGTGCTCACCAACCGCGCCGGTCAGGCCCGCTACGTCGCGCACCTCCTCGAGGCCCTTCCGCACCGACTCGACGGACTCAAGGTCGTCATCGACGGCGCCCACGGCGCGGCGTCCGCAGTGTCGCCGGAGGTGTTCCGGCTGGCCGGCGCCGAGGTCGTCGAGATCGGCACCGAGCCTGATGGCCTCAACATCAACGACGGTTACGGCTCGACCGACCTCGACCACCTCAAGGCGGCGGTCGTGGCCCGTGGGGCCGACCTCGGCATCGCCCACGACGGGGACGCCGACCGCTGCCTCGCGATCGACCACACCGGCACCGAGGTCGACGGCGACCAGATCATGGCGATCCTGGCCGTGTCGCTGAAGTCGCGCGGAGCGCTGGCCGACGACACCCTCGTCGCCACGGTGATGAGCAACCTCGGCCTCATCCAGGCGATGGAGCGCGAGGGCGTCTCCGTGCGCCAGACCGCGGTCGGGGACCGCTACGTCCTCGAGGACATGCGCGCGTCCTCCTACTCGCTCGGGGGCGAGCAGAGCGGGCACGTGATCTTCCTCGACCACGGCACCACCGGTGACGGCGTGCTGACCGGCCTGATGCTGGCCGCCCGCGTCGCCGAGACCGGGAAGCCACTGTCCGAGCTGGCCACGGTCATGCGCCGGCTGCCGCAGGTGCTCATCAACGTCAAGGGCGTCGACAAGTCCCGGGTCGAGTCGGACGACGAGCTCCAGGCAGCTGTCCGGGCCGAACAGGAGGCGCTCGCCGGCAGCGGTCGGGTGCTGCTGCGCAAGTCCGGGACCGAGCCGGTGGTCCGCGTCATGGTCGAGGCCGGGGAGCAGGAGCAGGCCCAGGCCGTGGCCGAGCGCCTCGTCGAGGTCGTCAAGGCGCGCCTGTCCCTCTGACGGCGCCTCCACGCCAAGGCGGGGGTATGTCGGGTGCTCACCACCCGGCATACCCCCGCCTTTGTGGGTCGCGGGACAAATGGAGGCGGCACCCGGGAGACGGCCCGGGGCGCAGCCGGCGCAAGTCCCGGACCCGATGAAGATGGTGCGGCTCAGCGGGTTTCGTCGAGCAGGCCGACGATGTGGGCAGCGATCTCGAAGGCGCTCGTGGCGGCCGGGGACGGTGCGTTGAGGACGTGGACCACGCTCCCGTCGCGCTCGATGAGGAAGTCGTCGACGAGGGTTCCGTCGGCCCGAAGGGCTTGCGCGCGCACTCCCGAGGGAGCCGGTACGAGGTCGTCGTCGCGCAGCTCCGGCACCAGCCGTCGCAGGCTGTCACCGAACCGGTGGCGGGAGAGGGAGCGGGCGACCTCGGCCGCCCCGGCCCGGTGGTGGCGGGCCGCCAGGCGCCAGAAGCCGGGGTGGGTCAGGGTCTCCCGCAGGTCGGGCCAACGCACCGTGCGCCAGTCGTAGCCCTCACGGGCGAGGGCGAGGACCGCGTTGGGGCCGGCGTGGACCTGACCGTCGGTGCCGCGGGTGAGGTGGACGCCGAGGAACGGGAAGTCGGGGTCGGGCACGGGGTAGACGAGGTGCCTGACGAGGTGGGTCGCGTCCGGGCGCAGCTGGAAGTACTCGCCGCGGAAGGGGACGATCCGCGCGGAAGGCCGGTGACCGAGTCGTCGCGCCACCAGGTCTGCCTGCAGACCGGCACAGACCACCACGAGGTCGGCAGGGAGCTCGCCGCGGCTGGTCCGCACCACGGTCTCTGCCGACGCCCCCGCGCCCCGACCCGCAGTGCCGTGGCCGCCCAGGCCAAGGACCTCGGTGTCCAGCAACAGGGTCGCGCCGGCTCGCTCCAGCCGGCGCACGAGGGCTGCACACACTGCCGGGTAGTCGATGATGCCGGTCTCCGGGACGTGCAGCGCCGCCAGCGCGTCGACGTGCGGTTCGTGCTCGCGCGCCTCGGCGCGGGTGAGCCGGGTGACCGCGAGCCCGTGCGCCAGGCCGCGCTGGTGCAGCCGTTCAAGGCCGCGCAGCTCGTCGGTGCGGGTCGCCACGACGAGCTTGCCGCAGATCTCGTGGGGGATGCCCTCTTCCTCGGCGAAGGCGGTGAGCGAGGCTGCACCGGCGCGGCAGAAGGCCGCCTTGAGCGAGCCCGGCGGGTAGTAGAGGCCCGAGTGGATGACCCCGCTGTTGCGTCCCGTCTGGTGGGTGGCCCAGGTCGACTCCTTCTCGACCACGGTGACCTCTGCCCCCGGACGCTCGCGGCACAGCCGATCGGCGACGGCCAGCCCGATGATCCCGCCGCCGATGACGAGGTGGCGCATCGGTGTCGGCATCGTCACAGCCTAGGACGCCCGGTGGACGGGAGCGTTCCGGAATCCCGGGTGCGCCGCCCCCGTTGTCCTCTGCGGCATCCGCGTCGAGGATGTCCCCGTCCGCCGACACCGAATGCGAGCCTGCTGATGCCCCACGAGTCCCTGACCGAGCCGCTCTACTCGACCGCCGCCACCGCCCAGGGCGGCCGGGCCGGCCACGTCTCGAGCGCTGACGGCGTCGTCCACCTCTGGCTGGGCAAGCCCGGCAGCAAGGCGAACCCCAAGGCCAACCCCGAGACGCTCTTCGCGGCCGGCTATGCCGCGTGCTTCGGCAACGCCCTCAACTCCGTGGCGACGGCGATGGGCCTGGACACGTCTGACTCGACCGTCACCGCCACGGTGACGCTCGGCAAGACCGACACGGGCGTGGGCCTCGCGGTGGACCTGGTCGCCGAGGTGCCCGGGCTCGACCGTGGCACCGCTCAGCAGCTGGTCGACGCCGCGCACGAGCGCTGCCCCTACTCCAAGGCCACCCGCGGCAACATCGACGTCACCATCTCGCTCGCCTGAGCGGGACGGTGACGTCGGGCGTCAGACCAGCTGCTCGAGCAGGCCGGTGTCGACGTCGTACATGAACCCACCGACGGCGACCTGGTCGCCGATCAGGGGGTGCGAGCGCACCGCTCGCACGTCGGCCATCAGCGCGCCGCGCTGGTTCTCCACGACGTGGAAGCCCTGCCACGACGCGTCCTGACCTGCGGAGGCGCCCACCCGCTCGCGCAGCTCGGCCTCGGTGTTGCTCGCCATCGCACAGCGGGTGTGCGGGACGATGAGGATGCGGTTGACCCCGAGCAGGTGCACCCCGAGCACCAGCGCCTCGAGGGCATTGGCGGTGACGCGGCCACCGGGGTTGCGGAAGATCTTGGCGTCGCCGGGTGACAGGCCCAACAGGCTCAGCGGGTCGATCCGCGAGTCCATGCAGGTGACGATCGCGACGCCCGCGTGGGCGATGCCGTCGAAGCCGCCCGTCGAGAAGTCAGTCGCCGCGTAGGTGCGGTTTGCGGCGAGCAGGTCGTCGAAACTTCCTGCGGTTGAAGGGTTTTCGATGGGGTTCACGCTCTCGCTCACAGGCGTCTCCTCGCTGGATGACGGGTTGGTGGTCACAACAGTCCCGGGCGCTTCGGGATCGACATCGCCATCGGCTTGATGGTCGAGGCGAAGAAGTCGTTGCCCTTGTCATCGACGACGATGAAGGCCGGGAAGTCCTCGACCTCGATCTTCCACACCGCCTCCATGCCTAGCTCGGGGTACTCCAGCACCTCGACAGACTTGATGCAGTCCTGGGCGAGCCGCGCCGCGGGCCCGCCGATCGACCCGAGGTAGAACCCGCCGTGCGTGTCGCAGGCGTCGGTGACCTGCTTGGAGCGGTTGCCCTTGGCGAGCATCACCATCGAGCCCCCGGCGGCCTGGAACTGATCGACGTAGGAGTCCATCCGCCCGGCCGTCGTCGGGCCGAACGACCCGCTGGCGTAACCCTCGGGTGTCTTGGCCGGTCCGGCGTAGTAGACCGCGTGGTCCTTGAGGTACTGCGGCATCCCGTCGCCAGCGTCGAGCCGTTCCTTGATCTTGGCGTGGGCGATGTCGCGGGCGACCACGAGCGGTCCGGACAGCGACAGCCTGGTCTTCACGGGGTACTTGGTCAGCTCGGCGCGGATCTCGTCCATCGGCCGGTTGAGGTCGATCCGCACGACGTCGTCGCCCTCGTCCTCGAGGTGCTCGTCGGTGGTCTCGGGCAGGAACCGCGCAGGGTCCTTCTCGAGCACCTCGATGAACACGCCCTCGGGGGTGATCTTGCCGAGGGCCTGTCGGTCGGCCGAGCAGGAGACCGCGATGGCGATCGGGAGCGAGGCTCCGTGTCGGGGGAGTCGGACCACCCGCACGTCGTGGCAGAAGTACTTGCCGCCGAACTGGGCCCCGATCCCGAAGTTGCGGGTCAGCTCCAGCACCTGCTCCTCGAGCTCGGTGTCGCGGAAGCCGTGTGCGGTGATCGAGCCCTCCCGGGGCAGCTCGTCGAGGTACTTGGCTGACGCGTACTTCGCCGTCTTCAGGGCGAACTCGGCGCTGGTGCCGCCGATGACGATGGCGAGGTGGTAGGGCGGGCAGGCCGAGGTGCCGAGGCTGCGCAGCTTCTCGTCGAGGAACGCCAGCATGCGCTCGGGGTTCAGGACCGCCTTGGTCTCCTGATAGAGGAATGACTTGTTGGCGCTGCCGCCGCCCTTGGCCATGAAGAGGAACTTGTAGGCCGTCTCGTGCCCTTCGGCGGTGTCGGCGTAGAGCTCGATCTGGGCCGGCAGGTTGGAGCCGGTGTTCTGCTCCTCCCAGGTCGTGATGGGGGCCATCTGGGAGTAGCGCAGGTTGAGCCGGGTGTAGGCGTCGTAGACGCCCTCGGCGATGGCCCGCTCGTCAGAGCCCGGTGTCAGGACCTGCTGGCCGCGCTTGCCCATGACGATCGCGGTGCCGGTGTCCTGGCACATGGGGAGCACGCCGCCGGCCGCGATGTTGGCGTTCTTGAGCAGGTCGAGCGCCACGAACTTGTCGTTGTTGCTGGCCTCGGGGTCGTCGATGATCCGGCGCAGCTGGGCGAGGTGTGCCGGGCGCAGGTAGTGCGCGATGTCGTGCATGGCCGTCTCGGTCAGGGTCCGCAGCGCCTCCGGCTCGACCTGGAGGAACGTGCGCCCGCCGGGGCCCTCGACGGTGGTGACGCCCTCGGTGGTCAGCAGCCGGTACTCGGTCTGGTCCGGACCGGTCGGCAGCAGGTCTTCGTACTCGAACTCGGCCATGGGGTCGTCGTGCTCCTGTCGTCGGTTCCGCGTCACCGCTGCCTCGTCCAGTCGGCGGCGCCCGCGGGGTGGGCTACAGCTCGTCCAGTGCGGGGGCGTAGGCGCCGGCCCGGCCGACGGTCACGGCACTGGTGGCCAGGCCTCGCTCGACAGCGGGCCGGACCTCCTCCAGTGTCGCGCTGTGCAGCCGGTCGCGCGCACCCGGGTCACCCAGCAGGCCGGCGACCACGAGCCCGGAGACCAGTCCGGCCATGAACGAGTCGCCCGCACCCACGGTGTCGACCACGCGCTCGGCGCGCGTGCCCGCACGCCCGAGCTCGGGGGTGCCGGCCACGCGGTAGACCACGCCGTCCGCACCCAGCGTGACCACGGCGATCCCGGCGCCGAGGCCCACCCACCTGGCCATCACCTGCTCGGGCGACTGGCCGGCATACAGGAGCTCGAGGTCGTCCTCGCTGGCCTTGACCACGTCGCTGAGGGCCACCAGCTCCTCGACCCGCACGCGCACGGGCTCGAGGTCGCCCATGATGCTCGGGCGGATGTTGGGGTCGTAGGAGACGGTGCCGGTGGCGCGCACGGCCTCGAGGGCTGCGGTGACGCTGGCGGCGCCCGGCAGCAGGACGGTGGCGATCGAGCCGGTGTGGACGTGGCCGGTGCCCTCGGGGAGGGCGATCGTCGGCAGGTCCCAGTAGAGGTCGAACTCGTAGGACGCGGCACCGCTCTCGTCGAGGGTCGCCACCGCTGTGGACGTCGGGTCGTCGCCGAAGCTCTCGGGCAGGACCCGCACCCCGCGGTCGGCCAGGTGGGCGGTGATGCGCTCGCCGCGTTCGTCACGRCCGAGCCAGCCCGCGAAGTCGACGTCGTGGCCCAGCCGCGCCAGGCCCATGGCGACGTTGGCGGGGCTGCCCCCGACGTGTTCGGTGCGCTCCCCGGAGGGCTCGGCGACGATGTCGACCAGGGCCTCGCCGACCACCAGCAGCCGCGGGCTCACGCGACACCGCCAGGACCGGCGTGGTCGAAGTCCACGGACGAGTAGGCGCGCAGCTTGGCCAGCTGGTGGTGGCTCTCGATGAGCCGGATGGTGCCCGACTTGGAACGCATCACCAACGAGTGGGTGGTGGCTCCGCCGGCGCGGTAGCGGACGCCCTTGAGCAGCTCACCGTCGGTGATGCCGGTGGCCACGAAGAAGCAGTTCTCGCCGGTGACCAGGTCGTCGGTCGACAGCACCCGGTCGAGGTCGTGGCCGGCATCGACGGCGCGCTGCCGCTCGTCGTCGTCCTGCGGCCACAAGCGTCCCTGGATCACCCCACCCAGGCACTTGATCGCACACGCCGTGATGATCCCCTCGGGGGTGCCGCCGATGCCGAGGAGCAGGTCGATGCCGGTGTCGTCGCGGGCCGCCATGATCGCCCCCGCCACGTCGCCGTCGGAGATGAAGCGCAGCCGCGCACCGGCGTCGCGCACCTCGGCGGCCAGCTTCTGGTGGCGCGGGCGGTCGAGCATGACGACGGTGACGTCCTCGACGGTCTCCTTCTTGGCCTTGGCGATCCGCTTGATGTTCTCGGCGACGGGCAGGCGGATGTCCACGACCTCGGCCGCCTCCGGCCCGGTCACGAGCTTGTCCATGTAGAAGACGGCAGACGGGTCGTACATGCTGCCGCGGTCGGACACCGCGAGCACCGACACGGCGTTGGACTGCCCCTTGGCCGTGAGGGTCGTGCCGTCGATCGGGTCGACCGCGACGTCGCACTCGGGCCCGTTGCCGTCGCCGACCTCCTCGCCGTTGTAGAGCATCGGGGCGTCGTCCTTCTCGCCCTCACCGATGACCACGACGCCCTTCATGGAGACCGTGCTGATCAGCGCGCGCATGGCCTCGACGGCAGCACCATCGGCGCCGTTCTTGTCGCCCCGCCCTACCCAGCGACCACCGGCCATCGCGGCCGCCTCGGTGACCCGCACCAGCTCGAGGGCGAGGTTGCGATCGGGCGCCTCGACGCCGACGCGCAGGGACGAGGGGAGGTGCTGCTCGGACATGCATCGATCCTTCACGCGACGGCGGGTGAGCGCTTCGAAGCCTATCGGTGGCGGGGGCGGTTGGCGCCGGGTGCCCCGGTCGTGGACGATGGGGGAGTGAGCACGCCAGCGCCCCGCAGTTCCTACGCCAACGGCTCCGTGGCCAACATGGTCCGGTCGCTGGTCGTGATCGGCGCGATCGTGGCCGCCCTCATCGCGATCGTGCCACGGGTCAACAGCGTCTCGCAGCCGCCCGTTGACGTCGCGGGGACCTCGGTGGACGTGGCGAGGTCGAGCGGGTGGCCGATCGAACGACCGGAGGCGCTGCCCGACGGGTGGAAGGCCACGAGCGTTCGCTACGTCCGCTCCACCGGTGGCCTCATGACCTGGCACGCCGGCTACCAGTCACCCACGGGCAACTACATCGCGATCGAGCAGACCAAGGACGCCACCGACGAGTGGGTGTCGGCGCAGACCAACCGTGCCGCGAAGACCGGTGAGGTGCAGGTGGCCGGCAAGACCTGGGGCACCTACGTGCGCAGCGGCAAGGTGCAGAACAGCCTCGTCCACCGCGCCGAGACCCCCACCGAGCTCACCACGATCGTGACCGGCACCGGCACGTTCGACGAGCTGACGGCCTTCGCCGAGACGCTCCGCCCCGTGCCCAGCAGCTGACTCACACCGGCGGGCGACCCCTCGGCCGCTCAGTCGGACCGCGCCGGGTCGGTGTCCTCGTCCTGGGTGAGCGCGGCCTCGGCGCCATCGAGCCAGGTGCTGCAGTGCGCCGCCAGGGCCTCTCCCCGCTGCCACAGGCGCATGCTCTCCTCGAGCCCGAGCTGGCCGCCCTCGAGCTGCGCGACCACGCTGATGAGCTCGTCGCGGGCCTGCTCGTAGGACAGCTCTGCCACATCGGCGTTCGCGTCGGTCTCGACGGTGGGCGTCGCCTTGTCTGCTCCCTTGGCCATGGTGAAGGAGCCTAACCCGAGGTGTGCGGGAGCCCGACGACGCTCGCGGCGAAGTCGCCCCGGGCCACGCGCACCCGGAGCACCTCGTCGACCGTCACCTCGGCCTGGTCCATGACCACGCGTCCGTCGCGGTGCTGCACGACGGCATACCCGCGCTCCAGCGTCGATAACGGCGACAGGGTGCTGACCTGGGCCCGCAGGTGGGCCACCTGGTCCGCCGCCCGGTGGACCGACGCGAGGACGCGGCGGTGGGCGCGGTCGGTCAGTGCGTCGAGCTCCTGGCGCCGGGCGTCGATCATCGCGGCCGGGCGGGCCATGACCGGCCGTGAGCGGAGGGCGATGAGGTGGCGTCGCTCGCTGGCGATCCGCGCGTGCAGCGCGCGCCGTCCCCGGTCGCGCGAGTGACGTATGCCGTGCCGCTCGGCCTGCTGGTCGGGCACCACCCGCTTGCCCGCGTCGGTGGGGGTGGAGGCCCGCCAGTCGGCGACGTGGTCGAGGAGCGGGGTGTCGACGTCGTGACCGATCGCCGAGACGACGGGGGTGCGGGTCGCGGCGACCGCGCGGACGAGGGCCTCGTTGCTGAACGGCAGGAGGTCCTCGACCGAGCCCCCTCCTCGGGCGATGACGATGACGTCGACCTCGGGGTGGGCGTCGAGCTCGGCGAGCGCGGCCATCACCTCCTGCACCGCGTTGGCGCCCTGCACCGCGACCTCTCGGATCTCGAACCGCACCGTGGGCCACCGGCGCCGGGCGTTCTCGACGACGTCCTTCTCGGCCGCCCCGGCGCGCCCGCAGACCAGCCCGACGGTGCGCGGCAGGAACGGCAGCGGCTTCTTGCGGTCGGGGTCGAACAGGCCTTCGGACGCCAGGGTGCGCTTGAGGTGCTCGACCCGGGCCAGGAGCTCGCCGACGCCCACGGGGCGGATCTGTCGGGCGTCGAGCATGAGGGAGCCCCGCTGGGTCCAGAAGACGGGTTTGGCCTGCAGGACGACGCGCGCCCCCTGCGTGAGGGGGGTCGGCATCGCGTCGAGGGCGTTGGCCTGCATGGCGACCGAGAGGGACATGTCGACGTCGGGGTCGCGCAGGGTGATGTACGCGGTGCGCTGACCCGGCCGGCGGGTGAGCTGGACGACCTGGCCCTCCACCCACAGCACCGACATCTTCTCGACGTACTCCGCGATGCGCATGCTGAGCAGTCGCACCGGCCACGGCGACTCCGCCGTGGTGTCGGCGGCCTTCTCGGGCAGCGCCGGTCGCTGGTCTGGGCCGCTCACGCGCCCACTCTAGGAGGTGTGGGCGTCACCGGGTCAGGCGTGCCCGCAGTCCTCACTCCCCGTTGTGGGGCGGGGTCAGCCACGCGGGGGCGACCCGCTCGTGCAGCGCACTGCCTCCCAGGGCGCCCGATGGCTTGCCGAGACCGACGATCACGGTGCTGGTGCCGGTCGCGTGTCCGACGGCGAAGAGCGACGGGACGGCGTTGCTTGCCACGCCGACGACGAGGGTCCCGTACCTCCCGCACGGAGAGGCCAGCAGCTGCGTGAAGGCCCACCCGGCCGAACGGACCAGCTTGACCACCGGCTTCATCGGCGACGTGACAGGGACGTGCACCGTGTAGAGGGCGCCACCGCGGGTGTTCATCAGGAGGGTGTCGTAGGTGGCGGTCTGGCTGATCAGGGTCATGGACCTGACCGAGCCGAATCCTGCGAAGGACGCCTTGTCGACCCACGTCCAGCTACCCCCGACCGTGCTCGACTTCCACCGCAACAGCACACCCTGACCGTCGAGGGCGTAGAGGTTGCTGCGGTTGGTCGAGCTGGTGTCGCCGCGGTCGTACTGGGACAGCTCGATGGCGCGCATGGTGGACCAACCACCGCCGATCCGCCTGAGGACGGGCGTGTTCACGAGGGTGGTCTGGTCCTGCTGGGTGTCGTAGGACGAGAGGTAGAGGGAGTCGCCGATGACCACGAAGCCTGTGGTGTTCCAGTAAGCCGGCACGTTCAGCTCGTACGTCTCGCTGGTGGCCAACCTCGGCACGCGGCCTGCCCAGTAGCCTGCCGGCCCGGCGGCCAGGTACTCGAGGGTCGGGGGCTGGGTCGCCGTCACGCGGGCGTGCTGCGAGGTCCCGCCGGCCTCGTGCATGCTGACCGTGAGCGAGCAGGCAGTGCCAGCGCTCGCCGTCGACGCGGCTGCAGACGTGGCCGTCGCTGCCGAGGCATGGGGTGCGCTCGCGACGTTCCCCACGGCGACGGTGGCGGCCAGGATGGCTGCCCCGACCCTGGCACCCCGATGTGTGACTGCTCGTGCCTGCATGGTCCGTGCCCCCATCAAGAGTCCCTCCCCCGAAACCTGCCGTGCAGACGGTGACCCTCGCTGCACAAACCGTGACTTTTCGATGCTACCGGCCCGCACTGCCCACAGGGCGCTTGCTCCGCGCGGACTGGGCGGAGACCGGGGCGCGCAGCCCCGGAACTCGAGGTATGCCGGGAGGTGACCGCGCGGCATACCCTCACGGCGGATTGGGGTGGCCGTCGACGGCCACCTACGATGGAGCCATGACCCAGACGACTGACCAGGCCACCAAGCGCGTGCTGCTGGCCGCCCCGCGCGGGTACTGCGCGGGCGTCGACCGGGCCGTGGTGACCGTCGAGAAGGCGCTCGAGCTGTACGGGCCCCCGGTGTACGTGCGCAAGGAGATCGTGCACAACAAGCACGTGGTCACGACGCTGGAGAAGCGTGGCGCGATCTTCGTCGAGGAGACCGACGAGGTGCCCGAGGGCGCGACCGTCATCTTCTCCGCGCACGGGGTCGCCCCGGTGGTGCACGAGGAAGCCAAGGCCCTCAACCTCAAGACGATCGACGCGACCTGCCCGCTGGTCACCAAGGTGCACCGCGAGGCGGTCCGCTTCGCCAGCGACGACTTCGACATCCTGCTGATCGGGCACGAGGGGCACGAGGAGGTCGTGGGCACGTCGGGCGAGGCGCCGGAGCACATCACCCTGGTCGACGGCCCCGACGACGTCGCCAACATCAGCGTGCGCGACCCGGACAAGGTCGTCTGGCTCTCGCAGACCACGCTGTCGGTGGACGAGACCATGGAGACGGTGCGCCGACTGCGCGAACGGTTCCCGTCGCTGCAGGACCCGCCCAGCGATGACATCTGCTACGCCACCCAGAACCGTCAGCTCGCGGTCAAGCAGATGGCTCCGGAGTGCGACCTGATGATCGTCGTGGGATCGCGCAACTCGTCCAACTCGGTGCGACTCGTGGAGGTCGCGGTCGAGCACGGCTCCCGCGCCGGCCATCTCGTCGACTACGCCGAGGAGATCGACGAGGCGTGGCTCGAGGGCGTCGCGACGGTGGGCGTCACCTCCGGGGCGTCGGTCCCCGAGCTGCTCGTGCGGGACGTCCTCACCTACCTCGCCGATCGTGGCTACGCGGACGTGAAGCCGGTCGTGGCCGCCGAGGAGAGCCTGCTGTTCTCGCTGCCCAACGAGATCCGGCGGGACCTCAAAGCGCGCGGGCTCAGCGACAAGATGCGGCACGACGGCGCCTTCGAAGAGGCCGGCTCTCTGCACTGACGCCCTCCTCGCCGCACCGACGTGGTGCCACCTGTGCGTCACCGGGTCGGGCATTTCGGGCATCGGTGACGGGTGGGTGGCAAGAAGTGCGGCGGGGGCGTGACCTGTTGCCACCTGTGCGTCACGGGGTCGGGCATTTCGGGCATCGGTGAGGGGCGGGTGGCAAGAAGTGCGGCAGGGGGACGAGCGGCTTCGGTCACGACGCGGGACCGGTTACTGAGAGCCTGCCCTTCGCGACGTCGCCACGCGGGTACCGTCTGACCCATGATCGGCTTGACCACTGCGCGGGCGCGCCTGACGCAGCGGCTCATCGCCCGGGCCACCGGCGGTGGTCCCGTCGACCTGACGAGCCTCGAAGCCGTTCCGCGCCGCCTGCTCCGCCCGCTGCGGCGGTCCGGTCTGGACCCCGTGCACCGGATCGGTGCCAGCGCCCCTGAGCCGGTCCACCGCCTGGCGCACATGTTCGGCATGAACATCTGGCTGGTCTCCGGTCACGAGGAGGCCAAGGCCGTCCTCGCCGACCAGCGCAGGTTCAGCAACGACATCCGGCCCTACGTGGGCGCTGCCGGCGCGAGCGTCGGTGGCCTGGGGTTCACCGACCCGCCCGAACACACCCGCCTCCGGGCCCTGCTGACCCCCGAGTTCACGATGCGCCGGATCAACCGGCTGGCCCCGAGGATCGAGGCCATCGTCGACGCCCAGCTCGACCTCATCGAGGCGAACGGGCCCGTCGTCGACCTCGTCGAGCACTTCGCCTTCCCGATCCCGTTCCTCGTCATCTGCGAGCTGCTCGGGCTGCCGGTGGAGGACCRCGAACGGTTCCGGACCCTCAGCCATGCACGCTTCGACGTCACCGCGGGCGGCGCGGGGGCGTTCGGGGCCATCTCGCAGAGCCAGCTCTTCCTGCTCGACGCCACCCGCAAGCAGCGGGTCGACCCGGGTGACGGCCTGCTGGGCCGGATCCTCGCGGCCGTGGGTGACGAGGTCAGCGACGAGGAGGTCGCGGGCCTGGCCGACGGCGTCTTCACCGGCGGGTACGAGACGACCGCCAGCATGCTGGCCCTCGGCTCCCTGGTGCTGTTGCGCGACCGCAAGCACTTCGAGGTCGTCCGCGACGACGACACCGCCATCGACCGGGTCGTGGAGGAGATGCTGCGGTACCTCAGCGTCGTGCAGATCGCCTTCCCGAGGTTCGCCAAGGAGGATCTCGAGCTGTTCGGCAAGACGATCCACAAGGGCGACGTCGTCATCGCGGCCCTCAGCCGGGCGGACCGGGACCACCGGATCGGCCCAGACCTGGGGACCTTCGACCCCGACCGCCCGCCGTCGCCGCACGTCGCGTTCGGCTACGGGTTCCACCGCTGCGTCGGTGCGGAGCTGGCACGCCTCGAGCTGCGCATCGCCTTCCCGCGGCTGGTCCGCCGCTTCCCCGAGCTCGCCCTGGCCGCTGCCCCGGAGTCACTGCAGTTCCGCGACCAGTCGATCGTCTACGCGGTCGACTCCCTGCCGGTCCACCTCGGTGGCATCTCGGGGTCGTCGAAGTCCAGCTGAGGGCGCTGCGCCTCGGCGGTGGCTGCCTCGATCAGCTCGATGGCTGTCAGGACGCGGGGGCCCGCCTCGAGCGGCTGGGGGCTCGGCAGCGGTTGCTCGACGATTCCGGCCTCGTGCATCCGGCGCGCTGAGACGAGCACCCGCGACTCCAGTGCCCCGACCAGCTGGTTGTAGGCCTCGACGGACCGCTGGAGGGCGGTGCCCATGCGCATCGTGTGGCTGCCGAGCGTGCCCAGACGGTCGTAGAGGTCGCGGCCCAGGATCATCACCTCACGGGCGTGCGCCGTCAGCGCGTCCTGCTGCCACGTGAAGGCGACGGTGCGCAGGAGGGCGAGCAGCGACCCCGGGCCGACGAGGACGACGCGGCGGGCCATGGCGTCCTCGTGGAGGGCCGGGTCGGCCGAGAGCGCGGCGGCCAGCATGGCGTCGCTGGGCACGAAGCAGACGACCATCTCGGGGGAGTTCTCGAACGCGGTCCAGTAGTCCTTGGCCGCGAGCGACGTGACGTGTGACTTGAGAGAGGCAGCGTGCGACCTCAGGAGGTCTCGGCGTTCGCTCCCCGGGAGGTCGTCCGCCTGCGCGCCGAGGAACGCGCCCATCGGGGCCTTGGAGTCGATGACGAGGAACTTGTCGCCCGGCATCCGCACGACGACGTCCGGACGCACCTGGCGCTGGTGCCGGCTCACGCGGGAGACCTGCTCGTCGAAGTCGCAGCGCGCGAGCATGCCGGCGTGCTCGAGCACCCGGCGGAGCTGGACCTCGCCCCAGGCGCCGCGCACCGTCGAGGAGTTGAGCGAGCCGGCCAGTGACTGCGTCTGCCGGCCCAGTGCGGTGGTGGACTCGTGCACCGCCGCCATGGTCGTCTCGAGGGCGGCGAACTGGCTGGTGCGGTCGCGCTCGAGCGTGCCCACCTGCTGCTCGACCCGCACGAGGGCGTCACGGAGCGGCCCGAGGGCGGCAGCCGTCTGCGCGTCGTCGGAGACCGCGGCCTCGAGGTCGACCACCCGCTCACGGAGGAGGTCGGCCTCGGTGCGGGCGGACGCGAGGGAGGCCGCAGCCGAGCCGCGCGCACTCCACCACCCCGCGGCGCCACCGACGACGAGGCCGAGGATGAGCATGCCCACGAGTTCCATGGACAGGACCATGCCATCCAGTGCCGACAGCCGTGTCTAGGCTGGCCGGGTGTCCACCCCCGAGCTCCGTGACGGTGATGACCTCGTGCTCCGGGGCGTCCCGGTCGACGACGACGGCGCCTCGGCTTTCGCCGTCGTCTGGGAGGGCGAGCAGGTGGGGCGCGTCGAGGTGGTCGACGACGGCTCGGGCGACGCCGACCTGATCTGGGCCGTCGTGGCCGAGTACCGCGAGGTCGGCATCATCGAGCGCGCCCTGCGGCTCGTTGTCGCCTGGGCGTTCGAGGCCCTCGACGTGCAACGCATCGAGGTGCGGGTGGCCAACACCGACCGGGCCGGGGTGCGGGCGGCGTTGCGCGCCGGGCTGCGCAAGGAGGGCGTGGCCCGCGGCGCCCTGACCGGTCCCGGCGAGCGGGTCGACACCATGGTGCTCGCCCGCCTCCACGACGACGCCGAGCCCGACAGTCGTGACGGCTTCATCGCGTTGCTCAACTCCTCGCTGCCCACCAAGCGCGCCATCGCCCAGGGCGTGCTGCGCGACCCTGCCGGCCGGGTGCTGCTGTGCGAGCTCACCTACAAGGCCGAGTGGGACCTGCCCGGGGGCGTGGTCGACCCGTCCGAGTCGCCCGCACAGTGTGTCGTCCGCGAGGTCAGGGAGGAGCTCGCGATCGACGTCGAGGTGCGTGGCCTGCTCGCGGTCAACTGGCTGCCGCCGTGGCGGGGGTGGAGTGACGCCACCGTCTTCGTCTTCGACCTCGGAGTCGCCGACGAGGACCTCATCGCCCGGACCACGTTGGAGCGCAGGGAGATTCGATCTCTGCACTTCGCTGACGAGGAGGAGTGGGAGCAGCGGGTGGCGCCCTACAACCAGCGCCTGCTCGCCTTCCTCTCCGCCCACGCCGGCCCCACGGCATACCTCGAGGACGGCCTCCCCGCGCTGTGAGGTGAGGTCGACCACGTATGCCGCGCGGCGGCTGCCCTTCTGGGTGAGACTGAGCTCGTGAGCAGCGAGTTCGACACGGGTTCAGCGGTTTCGGCACGCGACGGGGAGAGGGGCGTCTACGACGCCGCCCTCGGCGAGGGCTGGCGGATCGGAGGCGGAGTCAACGGCGGGGTGCTGCTGGCCATCGCCGGCCGCGCCCTCGCCGCGGAGTTCGGCGCCACGGATGGCGACCGTCCCGGTCACCCGGACCCGTTGGCCATCAGCGCCTACTACCTGACGCCCGGCACTCCCGGCCCCGCCACCGTGCGCACGTCGGTCGTGCGCCGGGGGAGGGCGGTGTCGACGGGCCAGGCTTCGCTGCTGCAGGACGACGGGCAGGGCGGCGAGGTGGAGCGCGTGCGCTTCCTGGCCACCTACGGAGACCTCGCGTCGGTCGACGGCGACCTCACGACCTCCGCCCAGCCGCCGGACCTGCCGCCGCCGGACCAGTGCGTGTCGGCGGCCCAGGCGCCACCCGACTTCCTCAAGCACGCCTCGCTGCTCGAGCGCCTCGACATGCGCCTCGACCCGGCGACCACGGGCTGGGCGATGGGCAAGCCGTCGGGCAACGGCACCATCAGGGGCTGGCTGCGGATGGCGGACGGCCGCGAACCCGACCCGCTGCTGCTGCTCCTGGCTGTCGACGCGCTGCCGCCGGTGGCCTTCGAGCTGGGGCTGCCCGGGTGGACACCCACCCTGGAGCTCACGGCGCACGTGCGGGCGCGCCCGGCGCCGGGGTGGCTCCGGGTGAACCTCACGAACCGCACGCTGGCCGGTGGCTTCCTCGAGGAGGACGCGGAGGTGTGGGACAGCGAGGGGCGGCTCGTGGCGCTGTCACGGCAGCTCGCCAGGGCGTCCGCGCCGCCGTCGGCACGAAGCTGACCCCGGAGGTATCTGCGCGGGTCGTCACGCCTCCTTCCCACACGGACCGAGTTGGGGGGAGCTGTCATGACGAAGATCGAGCTCAGGCTGGACAACCTGCAGTGCCGGGTGCAGGGGGATGCCTCGGGAGGCTCCGAGCCGTACCTGTGGCCGGTGCTGATGTGGGTCACCGACCAGACCATCGGCACGCCGACACCGGTCCGGGCCAACCATCCGAACACTCCGCGGACCGTCCTCGCCCAGAACGTCACCGCGGGAACCGGGCTCGCGGTGCCGAGCGCCGCGGGGACGGTGCGGACCCAGCTCGACGCGGGCGACACGCTCCGCAAGGCCATCGCGGTGGTCTCGCTGCTGGAGAACGACGAGACCCCGGACCACGTGGTCGTCGCGGCGTACAACCGCTACGTCGAGGCGCTGCCTGACGCCGTCGCGGCGCACCTGCTCGACCTGGCCAGCGACGACGACGAGGTGGTGGCGGCGGCCACCGCCGCGGTGCGCGAGGAAGTGAGCTCGGCCGTGCACAGCGCCGGCTCGGACGAGATGACGTGGTGGGAGAAGGTCAAGGTGGGCGTCGGCTCGTTGAACCTCGACGACGAGATCGGTGCGGAGTTCGCGAGCACGACCACCACGAAGAACCTCGGGCTCACCTTCCAGCAGAGCGTCACCATCGGGAGCCAGACCGTGCTCACCCAGGACTGGCGGCTCACCGGAGCCCTGATGGTCGACCACCGCATCGACCTCTGCGCCGCGCAGGTGCTGGCGGTCAACCAGGCCAAGGTCCAGCGCGACTCGGTGCTCGACCAGCTGCGGGCACTCCAGACGCAGTGGGCCCAGGCCAGTGCGTCGGAGAAGCCGGGCATCCAGCTCGACATCGACGATGCCCGCGAGGTGCTGGCCGCTGCGGAGGCGGCCCTCGACGCGGCCGAGGCGGCCCTGGCGGCGTGCCGCGCCCGAGGACCACGCCACATACCGACCGACGTCTTCGACCACGTCGTCGAGGCGGCTCACGAGCTGCACTGACCCGGCGAGCAGGGCGTCCGTCCGCACTCGCGACCGCCGGTAGACTCTCGGCCTTGTGGCTCTCACTATCGGAATCGTCGGCCTGCCCAACGTGGGCAAGTCCACGATGTTCAACGCTCTGACCAAGAACAACGTGCTCGCCGCGAACTACCCGTTCGCGACGATCGAGCCGAATGTCGGGGTCGTCCCGCTGCCGGACGCTCGGCTGAAGCGGCTCGCCGAGATCTTCGGATCCGAACGCATCCTGCCCGCGACGGTGTCGTTCGTCGACATCGCCGGCATCGTGCGTGGGGCGTCGGAGGGTGAGGGGCTGGGCAACAAGTTCCTCGCCAACATCCGTGAGGCCGACGCGATCTGCCAGGTGGTGCGGGCGTTCGAGGACGGCGACGTCGTGCACGTCGACGGCAAGGTGTCGCCCGAGTCGGACATCGAGACGATCCACACCGAGCTGATCCTCGCCGACCTGCAGACCCTCGAGAAGGCCGTGCCTCGCCTCGAGAAGGAGGCACGGATCCAGAAGGAGAAGAAGGCCACCCTCGACAACGCCGTCGCGGCGCAGAAGGTGCTCGAGGAGGGCCACACCCTGTATGCCGCGGGCGCGGCCGCCGGGGTCGACCTCGCCGAGGCGCGGGGCCTGGGGCTGCTCACGACCAAGCCGTTCATCTACGTGTTCAACCTCGACGAGGACCAGCTGGCGGACAGGGAGCTGCAGGACTCGCTGCGGTCGCTGGTGGCGCCCGCCGACTCGGTGTTCCTCAACGCCAAGCTCGAGATGGACCTCATGGAGATGGAGCCCGAGGAGGCCATGGAGCTGCTCGAGTCGTTCGGTGCGGAGGAGTCCGGGCTGGACCAGCTCGCTCGCACCGGTTTCCACACCCTCGGGCTGCAGACGTATCTCACGGCCGGCCCCAAGGAGTCGCGCGCGTGGACGATCGGGCAGGGCTGGACCGCGCCGCAGGCGGCCGGCGTCATCCACACCGACTTCCAGCGCGGCTTCATCAAGGCCGAGATCGTGTCGTACGAGGACCTCGACACCATGGGCTCGATGGCCGCGGCCAAGGCTGCAGGCAAGGTCCGCATGGAAGGCAAGGACTACGTCATGTCCGACGGCGACGTGGTCGAGTTCCGCTTCAACGTGTAAAGGCGCAGGTCAGACGCTGGTTAGGCATCCCCTGCCCTCACGGTGCCCACACCAGCGCTGAGGACCTCGGCGGCAAGCCGGGCCGCGGCGTCGCGCACGCGGTCCTCGGCGGTCGGCCATAGGTGGGCGTACGTGGTCAGCGTCGTGGTCGACTTGGCGTGGCCCAGAGCCCGCTGGACCGCGACGACGTCGCAGCCGGAGGCGATCAGCCCGGACGCGTAGAAGTGCCGCAGGTCGTGGAGTCGGACGCCCTCGACCCCAGCTCTGGACAGCGTGGCCCGCCAGCGGTAGCCGATGGTGTTCTGGTGGGGTGGAACGTTGTCGACGCCCGCGAAGAGCCAGTCACTGTAGAGGCCCAGCGCAACGTGCTGGGCGAGCATCTCGATGAGCGCGTCGGGGATGTGGACGGTGCGCTCGGAGTTGTACTTCGGAAGCCTGATGTCGACCGCCCCGCCGTTCAAGCGCTGCACCTGTCGGCTGACGTCGACCTGTCGGCGCAGGAAGTCGATGTCATCGACCCGAAGCGCGGCGGCCTCTCCGAGGCGGAGGCCGGCGAAGGCACACAGTCCCACAAACGCCCTGAACCGTGCCTCGGAGGCGTCAAGGATCCGCCGGACCACATCGGGCGAGGGGATCGTCATCGCTGACTCGCGCTTGCGCTGGCGGGGAAGTCGGACCTGAGCCGTGGGGTCGATCGCGATCATTCCGTCCCGCACGGCTGCCCGGAACACCGAGCGCACGTTGACGAACCGGGTCTTGATCGTGCCCGGCGCCAGTGCACGCTGTCGATCGGGCGTGGCCACCGTCATGGACTTGACCCACGCCTCGACGTGGCTGGGCCGGACCCGACGCAGGTCGACGTCGGCGAAGGTGGTCGACCGTGAGGCCAGTGACATCGCCCGTCGCGTCCCGTCGGTCCAGATCTGGTCACACTCCCACGCCTCGAAGTAGCGGATGAACGACACCTTTCCGGCCTCGGGGTCGACCCACCTCCCGCGATCCAGGGCATCGAGCTGCTGACGCCTCCACCGGACGGCGTCGGCCTGCTTGGGGAACGACCGCTCGTGCTGCCGACCCGTCTCGGGGTTTCGGTACCGGGCTCGCCAGGACTGACCGCGACGGCTGATCCCCTCAGGCATCGAGATTCCCATGGTGCTGCGCGATGAATGCCATGCCATTCCTTTCCGAGGTTCGCCACGTTAGCCGGGGCCTCCGACGACGGTCGAGGCCGACTAGTGGCCCGTTCCGGACATTGACGGTTGTCGCCGGACCCCGTCAGCAATTCCTCCCAGTGACCACCGACGACGACCCGTCGGCATTCGTCAGCGACAGGCAGAGCCCACCAACACCGCGAGGAGATCGTCGTCATGAGTCAGAACGCCAAGGACCAGGAGCAGCTGGGGCTGTGGGACAGCCTCAGGGACCTGCAGAACGCGGAAGGGTGCACGTCACGGCCCGCACCTCCGCTGCCAGCCCGTCGGCCGGCAAAGCCGATGGAGTACCAGGAGCTGTGGGACATCGACGACCTGGCCAACTACCTCGGGGTGCCCAAGCAGACGATCTACTCGTGGCGGACGACGGGATACGGACCGAAGGGGATCCGGATCGGAAAGCACCTGCGCTGGCGTGCAGCGACCGTGATCACCTGGACGCTCGGACTGGAACAGCACCAGTGACGCGAGATGGCCGCAGAGTCCGGGCGTGCCCTCGCTGCGGTCGGGTGATCCCAGAGGCGTGGCCACGTCGACCCGGACGACCGAAGCGGTGGTGTTCCCCGCAGTGCCGCCGGGCGGCGTCGGAGGAGCGACGCGCCTCGGACAGGGGAGCGATCGGCATCCGGTACATCGACATCGAGGTCTCGATCGAGGACCACGTCCGCGCCGTCCTCGCCTCTCCGGCCGCCTGCCGCCGTGTGCTGCGAGAACTGGGTGACCGCGCGGCTCGCGGCGACCTAGTCGACACGCGGTGGCGCAGCGTCCTGACCGACTTGGAGCACCTGCGTCAGCCCGCAGGTCGGCCACGGGATGGCTACGTGTGGCGCCGTTGAGCGAATTTCGTCCGCCGGAACCTCCCCGACAATGCATGAGGTGTGTGGGACATGGGGTTGGCTATTTCGGTGGGGGTACGACGGCGACGAGGGTTGGGAAGGGCGGTGTGGTGACTCGGGGCGTGACGGTGACACCAGGGCGCGGATAGAGCTGCTTGCCGAAGCCATCCAATGTCACGCTAGTTGGCCTCAGGGCAGCATGTGTTCTGGGTGGTCGTCCACGGACCTCTCAGCGGCGTCCTGGTCGGGGATGCCTTGGTCCAGGAGCCAATCGACGGCGCGACGCTGGGCTCGGACATCCCGAAGTCGTGCCAAGGCGGTCGAGGGCAGTAACGACGCCGGCCGTCGAAGAGTCCGGGCACGCCCTGGTGCCAAGCCGTCGGCGAGATCTTCGCGGGCGTCCTCGTCGACTTCATCGGCGTGTCCGGCTAGGAGACGAGTCCAGCGGCAATCCGCGCACAAGTATCGGCGCTACTGCGGGAGGACCACGAGTCCGATGACACCGAGGATGTAGAGGAGCAGGACGGCGATGCTGTCGATGCCGAGGCGGGCGTGTTGCTTTGCCGGACGAAAGATCAAGCCGGCCATGTAGACGACGGTGAGGAGCGCGGCGAGGCCCGTGAGGTAGATGTCGGCCGCGTGGGCGTTGGGTAGGACGGCCTTCCCTGAGACCAGGACCGCCAGGAGGAACAAGACCGGCAGGAACGCGTTGCCGCCGAAGATGTCGCCGAAGGCGAGCTTGTAGTCGCCTTGCTTGGTCGCGTTCAGTCCGGTGCTGAGCTCGGGCAGGGATGTCGCGCCTGCCAGGACGGTCGCACCGAACAGCACGCCTGACAGGCCCACTTGGTCGGCGGCCGCGGTGCCGCTCTGTTCGGCGAGCGCACCAGCGACGAGGGTCGCGATCGCTGCGGCGCCGAAGACGAGGACGACGCGGGTGGTGCTGACGCCCTTGCGGGTCGCTTCGGCTGAACGAGTCTTCTGGGAGTGACCCCGGGGCTTGGGCTGGCTGTCCGGCGCCTCACCGCTGTTGGACCACGGCAGCTTCCCACCCGCTCGCTGGGTCAGCATCACCCCCGCTACCCAGACCAGCGCGATGAGGACGACGTCGGGCGTGAGCCGGGCGACGACGAGGTTCTTGGGCAGCTGTGTGCCCATCACCACCACGACGAGCACTGCAAGGACGACTGCGCCCTCGATGACGAGGATCAGGCTCGCGGCTTGGTAGGTCAGCGGTCGTCGTTCCCGGACACCGAAGGCGTCCAGCGCGACCAGGACGACCGTCTGGATGGCGATGCCGCCGAGGATGTTGCTCACGGCCACGTCCAGTTTCCCGCTGGCTGCTGCGCTGTAGGTGATGGCGATCTCGGGAAGGTTGGTCGCCACGGCCAGGAGGATGAGTCCGCCGAGCGCCTGACCGAGGTGGAGCCGGTCGGCCAGGATGTCGGTGTAGTTCGACAGCGGGATGCCTGCGACCCAGATCACGGCTGCGCTCGCGACGAAGAGCAGGAGTTCCGCCCACAAGGGCAGGTGCGGCAGCACGTTCAGGTCCTCAGAAGGGTGGATGCCAGTGGAGTGGCCGGGGGAGGGACGATCAGGGCCTGGGGTGCGGCGGACTTCATCCGGGTCACTAGCCACGCCAGCTGGCGGGAGACGTCCTTGCGGGCGGTCTGCTCGATGGACAGCAGCTCCTCGTCGCGAAGTCCTTGTGCGCCTTGTCCGATGACCGTCCAAGTGCTGTCGACCAGGGTCGCGAGCATGTGGAGGTCCTGCAGGTCGCGCAGCAGGCCGACGGCGCCGCTGCGGACCTCTCCGACACCCGAGGCGTGCAGGCGTTGTGGTTCTTCGACGTCCGAGGCTTCGCCGTACCTGGCCACCACGGGTTGCAGCTTCGCCACGTGCTTCCGGCTCATCGTGGCCAGGGCCTGGCAGGTGAACAGGACATCCGGATGGTTTGCGTGTCCTTGGCCGATGATGTCGAAGGAGTCGGCCAAGGTGGCTTCGCTGGCGTGAATGAGCGCGACATAGGTCGCGAGGTGGGTGCTCATGACCGGTCCTCGTCAGACGTTCCGGCGTCGCCTTCCGGCAGGACAGGGACGCGTCTGGACCTGGGTGCCTGCGCGGGGTCGTTCGGATATAGGGGTATGGGGTCGAGCACGAGGCTGGAGGTGGGTGTTCCTCCGCGGGTCGGTGGCACGTCGGCTTGCGCGGGAGCGGAGGCCGCCGTGGTGGGTGCGGGGGAGGGGGCGTCGCCGTCGCGCACCTTGACCACTCGGCAGGCGGCCGTCTTGAAGTACGGCTGCTTGGACACGGGGTCCCACACGGTCATGGTCAGCTCGTTGGCCTGCCGTGACGGGCCGTCCACCTCGGAGGCGGTCAGGTCCCACGTGCCGTAGTGGAACGGCGCGAACACCGCCCCCTGCATGACGCGGCCCACGCGTGCCTGAACCTCGATGGCGCCTCGAGGTGACTCGACGCGTACGACGTCGCCCTCGGTGACACCGAGCCCTGCCGCATCCTCGGCGCTGAGCTCGACCCAGGCGTCCGGCGCGGCCTCGTTGAGCCTGCGTGCCCTACCGGTCTTGGTCCGTGTGTGGAACTGGTAGACGGTCCGACCTGTGGTGAAAAGCAACGGGTATTCGTCGCTGGGGACCTCGTGGGCGGGGGTCCACTCGCACCCCTTGAGGAAGGCGCGGCCGGAAGGGGCGAGTGCGCGGTGTTCGGTCTCGGTGACGGCGCCGCCGGTGAGAAGGTCGTGTCCGTAGGTCTCGCACTCGTCCGTGTGGGTGGGGAAGACGCCGTCGGTGTAGAGCCGGTCGGTGCCGTCGGGTGCGGTCTGGGCGTTGACCGGCCAGGGGATGCCGCTGGGGCCGCGGAGCTGGTCATAGCTCAGTCCCGTGTAGTCGACCGGGCGTCCCGCCGTCGCATCCTTCCACGCCTCGAATGCCTCTTCAGGGGTACGCCACGACGGCAACGGCCGACCCGAGCGGTCGGTGAAGCCCATCAGCTCCGCGTACAGCGTGAAGATCTCGAGGTCGCTCTTGGCCTCACCTGGGGGTTCAACAGCCTTCTCGGACAGGTGCACGGTGCGGTTGACGTTGGTGAAGGTCCCGGTCTTCTCGCCCCAGCCCGCGGCCGGGAGCACCACGTCGGCCAGCTGCGCGGTCTCGGTCAGGAAGAGGTCCTGCACCACGACGAAGCACTGGTCGCCCCCGAGGATCTTGCGCATCCGGGCTGACTGGGGCATGGACACCGCAGGGTTGGTCGCCGACACCCACAGCATGCCGATGGTGCCCTCCTCGGCGTGGCGGAAGATCTCCATGGCGTTGGTCGGGGGAGCCCAATGGGGTATGACCGACGCATCGACGTCCCACAGGTCGGCGAGCTCCTGGACGTGGGCTGCGTTGTCCCAGTTGCGGAAGCCGGGCAGATCGCCRTCGGCTCCGCACTCACGGTTGTTCTGGGCCGTCGGCTGGCCATTCATCTGCAGCACACCGGAGCCGACCTTGCCGATCTGCCCGCGCAGGAGGTGCAGGTTGTTGACCGCGACCGAGGCCGCTGTCGCTTGGTGGGACTGGTAGAAGCCCTGGAGGACCGTGGACAGCACGTGGTCGCTCTCACCAAAGATTCGCGCCGCACGCCGGATGTCCGCAGGGTCGAGACCGCAGATCTCCCCGGCCCACTCGGGGGTGCAGTGCTCGACCGTGTCCAACAGGTCCTGCAGGCCGACGGTGTGAGCCTGCACCCACTCCTGGTCCACCCAGTCGTTGACGACCAGCTCACGGGTCAACGCGTTCATCAGCGCCAGGTTGGTGCCAACCTTGGCCGCGAGGTGGACGCCCCTCGTGCGGATCGCCTCGTCGGCGACACGTGTGCGGCGTGGGTCGACGCAGACGATGGTCGGCGGGTTCGGACCACGCGTCCGGTCCAGGATCCGGGTCCACAGGACGGTCTGCGTCTCTGCCATGTTGTGGCCGAACAGGAAGATCGCGTCACAGTGCTCGATGTCGGTGTACGAGCCCGGTTGCCCGTCGGCGCCGAAGCTCTCCTTGAACGACGCCGCAGCCGTGGCCGTGCACAACCGCGTGTTGCCGTCCATGTGAGGTGTTCCCAAGCAGGCCTTGCCGATGACGGCCAGGGCGTAATACTCCTCGATGAACAGCTGCCCGGAGGTGTAGAAACCGAGTGACAGCGGCCCCTTCTCCTCGAGAAGGCGCTTGCTCACCTCGACGACCTTGCCCATCGCCGTCTGCCAGTCGGTCTCCACCAGGACCCCGTCCCGCCGCACCAGTGGCCGGGTCAGGCGGTCTGGGGACGATGCCCACGGGGTGCTGCCGTACAAGCCCTTGGGTCCCAGCCGTCCGTGGTTGACGACATCGCCGCCACGGCCCCGCACCCCCACCATCCGGCCGTCCTTCACCGCGATGTCACACCCGCATCCGTTGCTGCACAGCACGCACGCCGACTGGACCCAACGATCCACGGAGTCAGGGGTGATCCCTTCCTCGAGGTGGGTGTCGACGCGGGCGGGCCAGGCCGTGCCGCGCGCGTGCGGGGTCAGGGGACCCCAGATGTCCGCAATCCGATCGATCGAGTCCGTCATCGCTTGCTCCTTCGCACGGTCATCCGCTGTGCGCCCTCAGGACGCACTCGAGTGCGCTCGCGTCCGTGGCCTACAAACAGCCTGCCTAATTAGATGTGACTCCGCAACAGATGCGCTCTCGCAGATAAGATTGCGGGGTGATCAGCTGGGCCGGGTCCGGGTCGGGCCCCCGACTCGTTCATGGCGGAGGGCGTCCTGTTCCTCCTGCAGGAGGTCTTCTGCGTGCCGCTGATCTCCGGGGGAGGCGGTGGAAATTTGGTCGGAGAAGTACAGTCGCGCGGCTGCCCGATGGAGTCGCCGCAGTGGGCCGGCGGTGGGTTCGAGGGTGTGTTCCGCAGCGAGATCGGTGGAAGGTCGAGGACCGTGCCCCCGGTCCGTTTCGAGGTGCCGGCTGGGGCTCGCCCCGAGCACTGGGCGGCGCGCAGTGCTGTCGGGTAGTCCGTGCGACACCAAGGGCCATTGCTCGTATGGCGACAGCCGTTCGTGCGCCTCGAAGAATCCGCCTCCAGCCGTACGCAATAGTGTCCCGGTCTCACGACCGTGCAGGACGGCTGCGCGGTCGCGTCGCTGAAGTGACAGGCAGATCCGGCGGGTCACCCACGCCACCATCAGCGGCGCAGCGAACACCATCACTCGCAACACCATGGTGATTGCCTCGATCGACAGGTGGAGCTTGAGCGCGATGATGTCGTTGCCGCCGGCGAGGAACAGGCAGATGTAGAACGCGAGGGCGGCCGCTCCTATGGCCGTGCGGGTCGGAGCGTCCCGTGGCCGGTCGAGCAGATGGTGCTCCTCGGGCCCTACACGGGTGGCCCAACGCTCCAGGAAGGGGTAGAGGGCAGCCAGGACATACATGGTCGGGATGAGCAGCACACCCGGGAGCAGCACGTTGAGGCTCAGAGTGTGTCCGAAGGCGTGGATCTCCCAGGGCAGCATGAGCCGCAAGGCACCTTCGGCGAATCCCATGTACCAGTCGGGCTGCGACCCGGCGGAGGCCGCGGTGGGGTCGTACGGGCCGAACAGCCAGATGGGGTTGATCGTGACCAGCCCGGCGATCAGGGCGGTGACCCCGAAGACGATGAAGAAGAAGCCGCCAGCCTTGGCGGCGTAGATGGGCATGAGCCGGAACCCGACGACGTTGCGGTTGGTGCGGCCGGGGCCGGGGAACTGGGTGTGTTTCTGGATGACGACCATCAGCACGTGTGCCAGGGCGAGGCCTACCAGCAGTGCGGGCAGCAGGAGGATGTGCACGGCGTACAGGCGCGGGATGATGTCCTCACCGGGGAACTGACCGCCGAACACGGCGAACGCCACCCATGAGCCGATCACGGGGACCGAGAGCATGAGCCCGTTGGCAATACGCAGCCCGGTGCCGGACAGCAGGTCGTCGGGCAGGGAGTAGCCGGCGAACCCCTCGACGATCGCCAGCAGCGAAAGCGATACCCCGATCACCCAGTTCAGCTCACGCGGCTTGCGGAACGCCCCGGTGAAGAAGATCCGCATCATGTGGACGGCGATCGCGACGGTGAACAGCAGCGCGGCCCAGTGGTGGATCTGCCGGATCAGCAGGCCACCGCGGATGTCGAAGGAGATGTCGACCGTTGACCGGTACGCCTCGCTCACGGTGAGCCCGCGCAGTGGGACGTAGGAGCCGTCGTAGACCACTCGGGCAGAGCTTGGGACGAACCACACCGTCAGGAACGTCCCAGTGACCAGAAGGACCAGCAAGGAGTACAGCGCGATCTCGCCCAGCATGAACGACCAGTGGTCGGGGAACACTTTGCGAAGCAGGGATCCGGTCGGCTTCGCAGCGCCGGTGCGGTCATCCAGCCAACCGGCGACCCCTCCCAGCTCTCGTGCGACCCCCATCACGCGACCCGGAACTTGGTGATGTCCGTGGCCCGAAGCGTCAGGCCGTGGCCGGGCGCGTCGTCGCGAGGAGCCAGCACACCACCCTGTGGATTGAGCGTGCCGTCGAAGAACATCGACTCGATCCGGACGTGGTCGTGGAACCACTCGAGGTGACGCAGGTTGGGGGTGGCTGCGGCGGCGTACACGTGCAGGTGCGGGGCGCAGTGGCCGGACACCTCAAGCCCGAACGATGCTGCCACCGCGGCTGCGCGCAGCCACTCGGTGATGCCCCCACACCGTGATGCGTCGATCTGGAGGCAGTCGACAGCCCCGGCCTGGCACAGCCGGCGGAAGTAGTACAGGTCGGTGCCGTACTCGCCGGCCGTGACGTCGGCGTCCACGGCGTCCCGTACTTCTCGTAGTCCTTCGTGGTCGTCGGAGGAGACGGGCTCCTCGAACCATCGCACGTCGAGGTCGGCTGCCGCGTCCATGACCCGGATAGCCCGCTTGCGGGAATAGCCGCCGTTCGCGTCGACGAACAGTTCGACGTCGTCGCCGATCACGGTGCGGCTCTGCCTCATCCGCGCCAGGTCCCGCTCAGTCCGCGCGCCCCAGGACTCCCCGATCTTGATCTTCACCCGGGGGATGCCTTGCTCGACCCATCCCGCGAGCTGGTAGTCCAGCTGGGCGTTGTCGTAGGTGGTGAAGCCGCCGCTGCCATAGATCGGCACGTGGGTACGGACGGCGCCCAGCAAGCGGTGCAGCGGCAGGTCGAGCAGTCGAGCCTTGAGGTCCCACAGGGAGACGTCGACCGCGCCGATCGCGTAGGAGGCCAAACCGGGACGGCTCGCGTTCCGCACCGCCCGGATCATTGCCTGAGACAGGCCCGGCACGTCGAGCGGATCCTCGTCACGCACGACAGGACTGAGGAGCTCCTCGATCAGCGCCCCTGCCGCGGCCGGCGCGTAGGTCCAGCCGGTTCCCACCGTGTCGGCGGCGCGGACCTGCACGAGCACCATCGTCGTCGAATCCCAAGCCATCGTCCCGTCAGCCTCCGGCGCGTCCGTCGGCACGGTGTAGACGCTCACCTCCACGGCGTCAACGGCAGGCCTCGACGTTGGACGAGACCCCGCTGCGGCCACCTGCGCCTTCATGCGCTGGAGGCCGTGTCATGGCCGACGAGGTCGCCCTGGATGTCCTCCAATGACCGGCCCTTCGTCTCAGGAACCCTGAGGAAGAAGAACAGGATGGCTAGCACACCGAAGCCGGCGTAGAGGAAGAAGGTGCCTTGTCGGGTGATGACCTGGCCAAGGCTGAGGAAGCTGGCCGCCACCAGGAAGTTGGCCGCCCAGTTCGCGACCGTGGCCACGGACATGGCCTTGCTGCGCACTCCGGTGGGGTAGATCTCCGAGATCATCAGCCAGAACACCGGGCCAAGCCCAATCGCGAACGACGCGATGTACACCAGCAACGCGACGAGCGCGATGTAGCCGGCGTGTGCTTGAAGTGCGCTGGAGGAGAAGTAGACGCCCAGGACCAGGAGTGAGGTGGTCAGTCCTACCGTGCCGATGAGCAGGAGCTTGCGGCGCCCGACCCGGTCCAACAGCAGGACCGCGATGGCGGTGAAGACAACGTTGGTCACGCCGACGAAGACGGTTTGGGTGATGGACGCGCTCTTGGTCAGGCCCGTGTCCGACAGGATGGTCGGCGCGTAGTAGATGACGGTGTTGATGCCGACGAACTGCTGAAACAGTGCCAGCCCGAGACCGACCCAGAGCAGCGGTCGCAGCCGGGACTTCGTCAGGTCCTTGATCCTGGAGCTCTTCTCGCTTCTGGCAGCCTCCTTGATGTCCTCGATCTCGCCGTCGACGTCCGCGTCAGGACTTCCTGCGCGCAGCCGTTGGAGCACCTGTCTCGCTTCGTCTTCCCTGTCGTGCTCCATCAGCCATCGAGGCGTGTGCGGGACGGTCAGCATGCCGATGGCTAAGGCAGCGCCGGGGATGACGGCGATGCCCAGCATCCAGCGCCAGTTGTTCTCCACGCCCTTGAACGCGAAGTTGACCAGATAGGACAGCAGAATCCCGGAGGTGATGGCCAGCTGGTTGAACGAGACCAAGCCACCTCTGACCCGCGGTGGCGCGACCTCGGATATGTAGAGCGGCGCCACGAACGACGCGGTACCCACCGAGATGCCCAAGACGAACCGGAAACCGATGAGCATGGGCAGGTTCAACGCGAACGCGCATCCCAGCGCACCGACGACGTAGACGCAGCCAGAGAGGACCTTGGTCCACTTTCGGCTGATCGCATCAGCGAGGTAGCCCGACAGGACTGCACCAAGAATTGCCCCGAGCAGCAGGGAGGAGACGATCCACTGCTGGGCCAGGGTGCCGGCGTGCAGGTCACTCTTGATGAACAGCAGCGCGCCGGAGATCACGCCGGTGTCATAGCCGAACAGCAGACCGCCAATCGCGGCGATGGCGCAGATGCGCACCAGCATGCCGTTGCCGCCGCGGCGCAGTTCGTGGATGAAGCCACCTATGCCGGCGTTCGCTTCCGGTGCCCCCCCAGTGCCGCCGGAGCGACTGGGACGTGCTGGATCAGCCGCCGCAGGGCGGTCTTGCGCGGTGGACATCAGCTTTCACCGCCGCTGGGCATGACCTCGGCGACCTTCGTCTTGAGGCCCTCCTTGATGACGCCCCAGCGGTCCTCGTCGCCCTTGAGCAACGACCGTGCCGTGGCCTTCATCTCCGTCCACGTCGCGTGCGGCGGAACCGGTGGGACATCCGGGTCGACGTGCACGTCCAGCACGGTCGGGCGGTCGGCCGCAAACGCCTGACGCCAGGCCTCTTCGAGCTGTCCTGGTTCGGTGACGTGGATCGCCAACAGACCGAGGCTCTCGGCGAATCCGGCGTAGTCCACGTCGGGCAGCTGTTGGGACTCGACGAACTTGGGTGAGCCCTCCATCGCCCGCATCTCCCAGGTGACCTGGTTGAGGTCGTTATTGTGCAGCACGGCAACTACCAGTCTGGGGTCGGCCCACTGCTGCCAGTAGTGCTTGATGGTGATCAGTTCGGCCAGGCCGTTCATCTGCATGGCGCCGTCGCCGGCGAAGACGACGGCGGGCCGGTCCGGGTGGGCGAACTTCGCGCCGATGCCGTAGGGCACTCCTGGCCCCATCGTGGCCAGGGTCCCCGACAGCGATCCCCGGATGTCTCCTCGGAACTTGAGCTGGCGCGCGTACCAGTTCGCAGACGACCCCGAGTCCGCTGCCACCATGGCGTCGGTGGGCAGCTGCCGGGACGCCTCGTGGAAGAGCAGCTGCGGGTTGACCGGGTCGGCCCCCACCTTGGCCTCTCGCTCCATCGCCCCCCACCAGTCGGCGACGTTCGACTCGATTGTCTCGCGCCAGCCGCGGTCTTCGTTGCGGCGCAGGTGCGGGATCAGTGCCCGCAGCGTCGCTGCGGCGTCGCCGACGAGGTTGAGCTCGTACGGGTATCGCATGCCGATGAACTTGCCGTCGATGTCGATCTGCACCGCGCGAGCCTGGCCGAACGCGGGCATGAACTGGGTGTACGGGAAGTTGGACCCGACGGTCAGCAGGGTGTCGCAGTCGGCCATCATCTCGTAGCTGGGTCGGGTGCCCAGCAAGCCGATCGAGCCGGTCACCCACGGCAGCTCGTCTGACAGTACGTCCTTGCCCAGCAAGGCCTTCGCCACCCCGGCGCCGAGAATCTCGGCGACCTGCTCGATCTCCGCGCGGGCGCCACGAGCGCCCTGGCCGATCAGGATCGCCGGCTTGCGGCCGCTGTTGAGCAGCTCTGCGGTCTCACGGATCGCCCCGTCGTCTGGGACGACCTGCGGCCACCGGACGCCGATGCTCGAGGGCACCATCTTCATGGCGTGGGTGGGTGCGGAGTACTCCAGTTCCTGCACGTCCGAGGGGATGATGATGGCCGTCGGCGCCCTCTCCGCCATGGCGGTGCGGATGGCGCGGTCGAGCACGTTGGGCAGCTGCTCGGGCACCGTGACCATGTGGACGAACTCGCTCGCGACGTCCTTGAAGAGGGTGAGTAGGTCGACCTCCTGCTGGTAGGCGCCGCCCATGCCGCTGCGCGCTGTCTGGCCGACGATGGCCACCACGGGCACGTGGTCGAGCTTGGCGTCGTAGAGCCCGTTGAGCAGGTGGATCGCCCCCGGTCCCGAGGTGGCCATGCAGATCCCGACGCGGCCGCTGAACTTTGCGTAGCCGACTGCCTCGAACGCTGACATCTCCTCGTGGCGGGACTGCACGAACTGGGGCGTGTTGTCGGCTCGTCCGAACGCGGCGAGGATGCCGTTGATGCCGTCGCCGGGGAAGGCGAACACGTGCTCGACCCCCCACTCGCGCAGTCGTTCTAGCAGGTGGTCCGCGACGTTTTGTGCAGCCATGTCTACTCCTGTTGTCAAGGTGGGGATGTGCTCTTACGCCGTCGTGGCCGATGCACCCCGGCGGCTGGTCCGCCCCGCATGAGCAGCGGGGTCCGGTGGCCCGCTGCGGGTGCCGGCAGCGAGTAGGTCCGCCGCTCGAGCCGCGACGGACATGATGGTCAGGGCGGGGTTGGCGCTGCCCTGGGTCGGCAGCACGCTGCCGTCGGTGATGTATAGGTTTGGGACGGCGAAGGTGCGGCAGGACTCGTCGACCACGCCGTACTCCTCGCCCGCGGCCATCCGGGCTCCGCCGACGAGGTGGGCGAACCGGTCGATGGTGATGACCTCGTCGGCTCCTGCGGCCGTGAGAAGGGACTCCATGACTTCGGTGGCGGCTTGGATGAGCATCCGGTCGTTGTCGCCTTGGGAGTAGGAGAAGTGCGCGACCGGCATGCCGTGGCGGTCCTTCTCCGAGGCGAGGGTGACCCGGTTGTCCGCTCTCGGGAGGAACTCGCAGAGGGCGCCCAGGCAGGCCCAGTGGGGGTAGTCGCTCATGTAGCGGCGCAGGTCGTCGCCGTAGTGGCCCTGCGCGGAGACGTGCTCGGCCCAGGTGATCGGCAGCGGCGACACGGTTTGGATTGAGAAGCCTCGCTTGTAGGGCTTGGTGGGGTCGGTCTCGTAGAACGCCTCTGTGCTCGCCTCCGGTGGTGGGCCCTTCCACATCCGGACCTCGGCGTCGAACCGTCCCGCGGTCTGCGGCGCTCCCTGGACCATCAGATAGCGGCCGACCTGGTCGAATTCGTTGCACAGTCCGTCGGGGAACCGTGCGGAGGCGGAGTTGAGCAGCAGGCGCGGAGTCTCGATGGAGTAGCCGGCCACCGCGACCATGCGGGCTCGCTGGAACCGTTCCACGCCGCGACGCACGTATTGCACCCCGGTCGCGCGGCTAGTGCGGTCGTCGACCGCGACCCGGGTGACCATCGAGTCGGCGCGGACCTCGGCACCGTGGGCGAGGGCGTCGGGGACGTGCGTGATGAGTGGCGAGGCCTTGGCGTTGACCTTGCATCCCTGCAGGCAGAAGCCCCGGTAGATGCAGTGTGCCCGGTGACCGAACCGGCCGTTCGCGATCGCGACCGGGCCGACCCTGGCCTCGATTCCGAGAGCCTGGGCGCCGCGCAGGAGCACCTCACCGTTGCCGGACACCGGGTGGGCCGAGTGCGGGTAGCGGTGCGGGTCCCCCCACGGCCAGTCCTCACCGGCGACCGGCAGCTCGCCCTCGATGTCCTCGTAGTAGGGGCGCAGGTCCTGGTACCCGATGGGCCAGTCTGCCCCCACGCCGTCCTGGGACATGGTACGGAAGTCGCTGGGGTGGAAACGGGGCGTGTAGCCGGCGAAGTGCACCATCGACCCACCCACACCACGTCCAGAGTTGTTGGAGCCCAACGGGACCGGGTCCTGGCCGGAGATCACTCGCGGCTCGTTCCAGTACAGGTGGTGCGAACCGGCCTCGTCGCTGACCCAGTCCCGCTCGGGGTCCCAGAACGGACCCGCGTCGAGGGCGACCACCCGCCAACCCCGGCGGGCAAGGCGTTGCATGAAGGTGGAGCCGCCGGCGCCGCAGCCCACGATGACGAGGTCCACCTCGTCCTCGTCGTCGAAGGTGCGCATGTCGGCGCGCAGCTGGTGGTTGACGTCGCGTCCGTCCGCGGGCAGCAACCAGGCGGACTCGTTGCGTTGACGGACCGCGCGTGTGTCCAGGCCCCGCACCACTAGGTCGTCTTCCTGGGGTGGTCCTGGGCCGGGCGCGTCGGGTCGAGGCCCGGACGGGTGTCCGCGACCTCCCAGGGCTCGCGTGCGTCCAAGCCCAGGTTCTTGTACCCGCGGGGGTAGGCCGGGCCGCCGAAGCCGATCTCGTCCCAGGCCCAGGGGTGGGAGTAGAAGGCCGTGTCTGCGTAGCGGGTCCACAGGCTCCAGACCGATGCAGAAGGCATGCCGTGCCACGATCCGGTGGCGTGCTGGGCGGCTCGGAGGGTCGCGTCCTGCTCAACCCGCGTGCACGTCGCGAAGCCGGCGCCGAAGGCGTCGTGGGCGTCGGAGTCGAGCGCGGCTAGGCTGTCTCGCCACGCCTGGTCGTCGGGCGGCATGTCGGCGTGGTGCCAGCCGTCGCCCTGGCCTTCGGCGAGGCGTTCGTCGATCATCCGCACAACGGGTACCCGGGGGTCCTCGTACTGGCCGAGTAGCAGGTCTGTCAGGGCACAAGCCAGGGCCTCCTCCGCGGGCGTGAAGAAGCGAAGGTCGACGGGGATGCCCACGCGGGGTGCGACCACACCCGTCGTGGCGGTGTCCCAATGGCGGGATTGCGCGAGGGTGTCGAAGCCGGGGTAGCGACCGCCGCCGTGCGCCTGGTCCAGGGGCAGCGTCGTGCGCGAGGAACGCGAGGGCCGCGCGGAGGTCACTTCTCCCTCCGCAGCACGGCCGCGACCAAACCCATCCCGCCCACGAGCGTGACGAGCAGCGGGGCCAGCAGGGGTGGTCCCATCTCCACGTTGTAGCGCCAGTTGCGCCACCCGCCCGGCTTCTGTGCGACGCCCCTCGCGTGCAGGTAGGTCCCCTGGAGGCCGTTCACCACGATCGCCGCTGACGCGATGGGCAAGGCTGTCTTGGCGGCCCGGTGGCTGAATACTCCAGCAACGCCCGCGACAGCCCCGATCGGGCCGAGCGCCACCGGGGACCACATCCACGGGTTGCCGAAGCTCGCCTTGTCGTGCTCGAAATAGATCTCGGCTGCCGTGATCACCGCACCTGCTGCGGTTAGCGCGGCGAGGCTGCGCTCGAACCGCCCATGGCGCACGTTGCGGATCAGCCGGTCGATACCGCGGGCGGTGCCGGGTACATGACGTTCGGTGGGCATGTGCACTGGGACTCCTGGGTATCGGTGCCTAAGACCAATGATTGCACTAATGCAACTACCTACCAGAATCGCACGACAGCAATGAAGCCGCAACCGCAATCATTGGCTCGGCGCAAAGGCCGCCCTATAGTCGTCCTCATGAGGGACAAGGTGCAGGCAACGACGGATGATCCAGACCGGCAGGCTGATGCCGTGATGCGCGCGGCGCGGGTGCTGGTCGGGGTGATTGCGCAGTCTGTGGCGGAGGTCGAGGACCTCGTGACGTTGCCGCAGCTTCGCGTTCTGGTTCTGGTTGCTAGTCGTGGGCGGCTGAACTTGGGGCAGGTTGCAGAAGCGTTAGGGGTTCACCCGTCAAACGCGACGCGCACGGTCGACCGGTTGGTCGTGGCGGGCCTGCTCCAGCGCAGCGATGACCCAGTGGATCGTCGTTACCTCGTCTTGGATCTCTCGGCGGCTGGCCACGACGTCGTCGAGCGGGTGATGGGGTATCGCCGCGCGTCGATTCTGGCGGTGATGGCGACCATGAGCGGTGCTCGGCGTCGTGCCCTCGCAGAAGCTCTGGAGTCCTTTGCGCGGGCCGCGGGGGAGCGTTCGGAGTGGGACGAAGCGTACGTGCTGGGGCTTCCCACTTAGGTAGGAAGGTCTAGATCGGCCCGTGGGGAGGCAGGTCCAGTCCGATGTCCTGCATGGCGGGACCGCTGACGACGTAGATGTTGCCGTTGACAAGGTCGGTGGCAACGGCGTCGATCCAGGGCCTGGGTTGTGGCGCCAGCCCACGAGCCTGCAGGGCGCGCATTAGTGCCGCTCTTGTCTCGTCCAGGGTGCGACCGGGGGCGATTTTAAGCACGTCGTGCACCGCCTCCTGAAGTTCTGCTCGTAGCTGTCTTCGTGCCGCAGCCCCGTGGGTGAGGTCTGGTTCGTCGTCAGGCACCTTGGTTCCTTGCGGGTGGGCCGGTGGGGGTAGGTCCAGCAGATCCCGAGCCCGCGCGCCGCTGGTGGGGGGCGTACCGGCGCGCAGTGTCGCGGTCCGTGCCCCCCGTGTGGGCGTCGTAGCGCTGGCGAAGAGCGCGGCGATGGCCGCGTCGGTCAAGGCGACGCGGCCCCGACCGGGAGCCCAGGCGGCGAGCAGGAGCATGCTGCCGGCGTGGAGCAGGTCGACGGCCCCGCTCACCTTTCGGGTGAGCGGCCCGTCGCTGCGGGACAGCGCCACCGCTTGCAGCACGTGGCGGACGCCCAGCACGCGGGCGGTGATCAACGCCCGACGGTCCAGCTCGCGGCCCACCAAGGCGCGCCCGGCGGGCTGTGGATCCACGATCAGGACCAGCCCGTACGCCAGCCGGACCGCCTCGATGACCCTCATCGCCGGTCACCACTCGACCCGAACCTCGGCATCGTCCTGCGCATCCCGGGGTCCGTCGCCGTCGTCATCGTCGCCGCGCTCGGGCCGCGGTCACCGCACCTACGACCAGTGCCGCACCGGCCCCCAGGAGTCCATGGTGGCGCGATGCCCACGCCTGGGGGCTGCGGCTGGTCGACTGTCCGTCGAACCGGCCGTGAGTGCCGAAGTCTCGCTCCTGATCGGCGGGGTCCCACAGGTTGGCTGGGGCGTCGGGGGGCTGTGGCTTGTCGGTCTGCTGGGAGGAGACGCCCGTGCGGGCGAGGTAGCGGTCGAGCAGTCCGGGCGCGACGGCGTTGGCCACCAGGGTGCCCACGGTGCTGCCCCCCACCCAGTACTCGCGTCGGGAAGGGTGGTCCGCGGCATACACGACCGCCTCGGCGGCCACCTCGGGCTGGTAGATCGGGGGCACCGGCTGTGGTCGGCGGGGCAGTCGCGACAACACCCAGGAGAACTGCGGAGTGTTCACCGCCGGCATCTGCACCATGGTCACCTTGACCGGGCTCTTGTCGTGCAGCAACTCGCACCTCAAGGATTCGTGGAAGCCCTGGATGGCGTGTTTGGAGCCGCAGTACGCGCTCTGCAGCGGGATGCCTCGGTATGCCAGCGCTGATCCGACGTGGACGATGGCACCTCGGCGGCGTTGCTTCATGCGGGGCAGGATGGCCATGGTTGCATAGACATAGCCGAGGTAGCTCACCTGAGTCACCCGGGTGAACTCCTCGGGGCTGATGTCGTCGAACCGGCTGAAGACCGAGGTGAAGGCGACGTTCACCCAGACGTCGATGGCCCCGAGCCTGTCCTCTATCCGCGTGACTGCCGCCTGGACCTGGGCCGGGTCGGCCATGTCGGTGGGCACGACGAGTGCGTGGCCTCCGACCGCGCGGACCTCCTCCGCTGCGGCTTCCAGTCCGCGCTCTCCGCGGGCGAGCAGGGCCACGGCGTCTCCGCGCCGACCGAAGGCGATCGCACTGGCCCGGCCGATGCCACCGGACGCGCCGGTCACGGCTACCACCCGGCGCGCGGGGCGTGCCTGGTCGGTTGATAGGTCGTTACGTTGTTGGTTGGTCATGAGCTCCATCTCTCGTAGTGGGCGTGATGGCCTGCGACTGATTCGTTCGGCTGCGCAGGTCAGGTCATCGGTGCCGTGCTGGGTCCTGCGAGTCGCGTCGCTGCCTCGATGAGCAGTGCGTGGACGAATGCCTGGGGATAGTTGCCTCGCAGCTGGCGCTGCTCGACGTCGTACTCCTCGGTAAACAGGCCGGGGGCTCCGCACGCTGCCCGGTTGCGCTCGAACCAGCGCATGGCCTCGGTCTGGCGTCCCTGCTGATGGACCGCCATGGACATGTGAAAGCCGGACAGAAGGAAGGCGCCCTCGGCTTCGCCAAGCGGCCGTTCGTCCTGCCTGAACCGGTACACGTAGCCCTTCGAACCAAGCTCGCGCTCGACCGCCCGCACGGTGGCCACCGTGCGCGGATCCGACGCCGCGACAGCGCCACGAATCCCAGGCAGCAGAAGGCTCGCGTCGACTCGCGCGTCGTCGGGGGAGCGCTGCCAACGGCCAGTGGGGTGGAGGCAGTCTTTTGCGGCATCGGCCACGATGGCGTCGGCCAGGGAGTTCCACTGCGCACCCTGGCGCGGGGGTGCGTGCCCGCCCAGGGCCCGCAGCCCAGCTGCGCACATGAGCCGGGAGTGGGCCCAACGCCGGCGATCGAGCTCCCAGATCCCCGAGTCCGGCTGTTGCCACCGTCCCTGAAGGGCGGTGACGGTGACCTCCGCGGCATGCCAGTGGTCCACATCCAGCCGACCGTGCCGGGCGGCGGCGGCGAGCAAGAGCAGGACTTCGCCCAGGTTGTCGAGCTGAAACTGGCCATTGATCCAGTTGCCCACGGTGCTGCCACCGCCCGGGTAGCCCGGTATGTCGAGAGACCTCTCCTCGGGCACCGGGCCGCCGACCACCGTGTACGCGGGCGCCAGCTGGTCCCCGTCAGCGAGTACCCGTCCACTGACGAACCGGACTGCGGAGTCCAACAGCGAGAGATTTCCGCACCCGGCCATCGCCTGGCCGGCGTAACACTGGTCGCGGATCCACGCGTAGCGGTAGTCGTAGTTGCGGCCCTCGGCCGCCCGCTCAGGCAGGGACATGGTCGCCGCTGCAACCATGGCTCCAGTGCTGCTGGTCAGACCACGCAATATCGCGACCGACTGACGCGCGTCGTCCGCCGCGACCGTCACATCCATGTCAGGCACGGCGCTGGCCCATGCGTGCTCGGTGCTCTCCCACGCCACGTTCGGCGATGGTGCCGGGCCCTCCCACGGCGTCGTCGACACCTCCAACACCAGGTCATGGTGGTCCCCTTCCGCCACGACAAGGTCAAGCTCAAGCACCCCTCCGCCCACGTTCCGGGCCGCGCCCGCGCCACTCCACCGGACATACAGGGGGCCCAAGCGTGCCGTCCACACGTCGTCACGCTGGGCCAGTCGCGACAGGCCGAACCGGCCGAACTCGGCTCGCGGGGACAGCAGAACTCGCACCTCGGCAGGGCCAGACGGGGCGTGCACACTGCGCAACAGCACCGCCGTGTCGGGGGCGCCCGGAAAGGCCAAGGCTTCACGGCATTCGATGATGCCGGTGCCCGTCACCCACCGGCTTCGCCAGATCAGGGAGCCGTCCTCGTAACGACCGCCCCACACGTAGCGGTCGTCCGCAGGCGTCACGGCGTAGGAGCTCGGCACGCCTAGCAGCGAGGCAAACACGGCATCGTCGTGCCACCGTGGCGCGCACATCCAGACGATGTCCCCGCAGGGGCCGACCAAGGCCCCTCGTTCGCCGTCAGCCAGCAGTGCATACTCCCGCAGCACGTGCGGCGGAAAAGAGACAGTGACCGGCTTAGTCATTCTTTCAGTATAGGCAATGATTGCATATGCGCAACCATTGCGTTCCGCCTCGGCGGTGCATGGGTGGGCCGGATCCGGGAACTCTTGGAGGGCTGCCAGCATGGCGGCGGCGCCGGTCACCGCCAGCGTGGCGGATTATCTGGGCGGCCACCTCGCGATCGTGAGGAAGACGGGCACACGCCACGCGGCATACTGCACGGACGCGGTGGGGCCAGCCCTCGGCTGCCCGGCTCCCCGCTGAACGGCAACAGCTTGCAGCCGCATTTGGGCTCGCTCAGGCGCTCTGTCTGACGAAACTGTTAGGTCTCGGAGCCGAACCTTCCAGGCCCCGGAGCGCATGGCGGCCAATGCCCGTTTTTTGGGCGGTATGCAGCACCTCCGGCGCGGCGGCCGCCGTCTTAAGTGAGTCGTGTCGGCTATGTCTCTCCTGGAGAGTCGGCGCGGGAGGAACGCTCTGCCCTCAATCTGCCCTCACGAGCACCACAATGAACCACGATCGTCCACGGTGGATTCGCGGACGATCGGCACTGTTTGCGCAGGTCAGAGCCCGTGTACGCCGAACGACCACGCTTCTTCGAAGAGCACGTCAACGTTCCGCTTCAACGTGTAGTTGACAACGTCTACGCAGGTCCGACCGCTCGGAGACCGCGTGCTGTCCGCAAGGAGTTCGCCAGCGGCCTTGCGAGTCCGGTCCTCGGCAGTTGGCCGGAGGTGTGAGTCGGTGTCGAGCGTCGTCGTGGCTCGGCTCTCCTACAACCGGCGCCGCCGACAACACGGCCGCGGCAAGCTGGTCGCGGAGCACGCCCTGGAGGACGTCGACCCGGCGGCGGGCCAGGCAGGTCAGGTCGGCAACCAGATGGTGCTGGACAACACGTCGACGCAGGGGTTCCCCTACCCGCGCTGAGTGGGGCCGCCGGGGATCCCAGCGTACAGTTCAGGCCGCCGGTGCCTGAGGTAGTCGACCTCAACACCGACCCCGGCGCGGCCCGCAACAACTTCCGCCACGACGGTCGACTCTGCGCAGCCGTCGGCTTCGCCCAGCACGTCTCCGTCACGAGACACGACGCAGCTGCCGCCGACGAACGCGTGGACACTGTCGTCGCCGACCTGGTTGGCGAGCGCCAGTGGGAGCGAGTTCTCCATGGCGCGTGCCCGCGCGAAGGTCCGCTGCTGCGGCAGGTAGGGGGCCATGTTGGCCGTCGGCACGATCAGCAGCTCGGCGCCCCGCAGGGCGAGCGTGCGGGCGACCTCGGGGAACTCGACGTCGTAGCAGATGAGGACGCCGAGCCGACCGAGAGAGGTGTTGACCGGCTCGATGGCCGTGCCGGATCGGAAGCAGCGCACCTCGTCGGCGAAGAGGTGGGTCTTGCGGTACACGCCAGCGAGCGAGCCGTCACTGTCGACGACGCAGGCGCTGTTGTAAACATCCCCACCGTCCCGCTCCGGGAAGCCGGCAACCACGACGAGCTCGTACCGCCGCGCGAGCGCCGACAGGGCGTGAACGGCCGGCCCGTCAGGGGGCTCGGCCAGGTCAGCCAACCGGCCCCCGACCCGGTAGCCCGTCACGAACATCTCTGGGAGCACCACAAGGTCGGCTCGCCCGTGCAAGCTCGCAAGGAGCCCGTCGGCGAGGGCGAGGTTCGCAGCCGTGTCGCCCAGCGCCGGTCGACACTGGGCGACCGCCAGCCGCAACGTCACCGGCCGTACGCCGCGTGGGTCAGCCGGCGCAGCCCCCCGGCCTCGACGAGGTAGTTGTCCTCCACCTTGATGACCGTCGGACGACCACGGTGCAAGACCGTGGTCTCGGGCTCCAGCGAGATGACCATGCCCTCGCGCAGGACCTGGTCGCGACCCATTCGGTCCGCGCGGTGGATCGTGGGGAGCTCGCAGGCCCGCAGGCCGACGCCGTGCCCCATCGAGTACGGCGTGGTGGGCAGCCCTTGGCCACGCAGGTAGTCGTTGACCGCCTCGTGCACCGTGGACGCCGTGACGCCCGGTCGTGCCGCCGCCTCGCCGACGTGGTGGGCTGCGAGCAGTTGCTCGTGGACGGCCAGGAGGTCATCGCCCGGATCCCCGACGAAACCGGTGCGTGCCATGTCGGACGCGTAGCCGCCGAGCCCATAGCAGCCGATGTCGAAGAAAAAGGCCTCGCCTTCGGCAAGTTCGTTCCCCGCGGCGAACCAGGCGCCGCTGCCCCGCCGGACGTTGCAGAGGGAGTGGCTGAGGAACTCGACACCGGCGGATTGGAGCGACTCCATGGCTACTGCGAGTACCTCGTGGTCGGACATGCCCGGCTTCGCGGAGAGTAGGGCTGCGTCCGCGGCGTTGGAGTTGACCGTGCACGCCGCGGCGATGAGTTCGACCTCGGTGGGATGCTTGACGAGCCGCGCGTCGTGGAGCGCCGTCGTGGCGGCCACGAACTCGACCTCAGGGAGCTCCTGCCGTAGGGCGTCGAGGATCTCGCTCCAAACCATCTCCACGCCGACCCGGCGGGCACCACGGCGTCGCAGGCAGTCGGCGAGCACGCGGACCCAGTAGCCAGCGTGAGGCACGGCCGGCGTCCAGGACGGGAGGGGGTGGATGGCGCGTACGCCCTCGGGGACGTCGTCCGCGTCGTGCTGCACCTCGTCCACCCACGGCACGAAGATCTCGCTTTCACCGTCGACGTCGGCGACCGCGGCGAACCAGTCGAACGCCTCAGCGATGATCTGCGTCCGGTAGTCGGTGACGTAGCGGATCGTGTCGAAGCCGGTCATGAGCAGGTGGTCCACCCCGAGACCGTGCATGGTGTCGGCCACCACGGCTCGACGGTGGGCGCGGAGGGCGGCGAAGTCAGGCGTCGGCCAGGTGTGCATGGGGTCTCCTTGGGGTCGGGAGCTGTGGAACCGGCATGTCAGCCGGCGTGGATGCTGGGGCGTCGGTCGGCCCAGCCGAAGGCGTGCTCGTACGCGGCACAGACGCTGAGCAGGAGGTCCTCGCGTCCGAGAGGAGCGACCGCGAGCATGCCCACGGGGAGTCCGTCGCGGGTGAACCCGACCGGAAGGTTTGCCGCCGGCTGACCGGTCATGTTCCAGGTGATCTGGAACGGCATGAACCCCGTCCAGCCGGCCGGTACAGGCCGTCCGCCGATCTGCGACGGTGGTGTGTCGTGGTGGAAGGCCGCGACGGCGGTCGTCGGGGTCAGGAGGATTTCGTAGGTCTCGAAGAAGTCCGCCATGGTCGACCGGAACTGAAGCAGCCGGTGGTAGGACTCGACGTATTGCTCGGCCGACAGGGAAGGCACGGACGCCAGCTCTGCGAAGGTGTCGGGGTAGACGTCCTCGGGGTGTTCGGCGACGAACTCGGAGAGCGAGAGCCGCATGTCCGTGACATACAGCGGGGTGTAGATGTCCCACGGGTTCGGGACGGGCGGATCGACGTCGGTCACGGTGCCGACCAGCTCCGCCATGCGGCGGGCGCCCATCACGACGGCAGCCCGCACCTCCGGGTCGACGGCGAAGTGGCCCATGTCAACGCTGAAGGCGACGCGCACGGGGGGCAGGGGCCGACGTGCCGCGGCGAGGTAGTCGGGGGGCACGTCTCGACGTGCGACGGGGTCGCGTCGGTCGGGCCCGGCGAGCACCGACAGGACCAGCGCCGCGTCGGCGACGGTGCGAGTCAGCGGCCCGCCGTCGTTGAAGAGCAGGGAGTCTCCGGCGTTGGGAATCATCGGGACGCGACCGTGGGACGGCTTGATGCCGAAGACACCGCACAGCCCCGAGGGGCAGTTGATCGAGCCGGCTGAGTCGGTGCCGGTGCCAACGGGCACCAGGCCAGCGGCGACGGACGCCGCCGAACCACCGCTCGAACCACCCGTCGTCCTGGCGGGGTCCCACGGATTGCCCGTCGGAGGGCCGAGCCGGTTCTTGGTCTCGCCAAGCAGCCCGAAGGCGGGGGTGTTCGTCTTGCCCACGATGATGGCGCCAGCGGCGCGCAACCGCTCGACCAGGATCGAGTCCTCGTCGGGCACGTGGTGCCGGTAGGCAGTCGCCCCGCTCGTCGAGAGCAGTCCCTTGGTCATCTCCAGGTCCTTGACGGCGACCGGCACACCGTGCAGCGGCCCCAGTGCCTCGCCGGCGGCGAGCGCTCGTTCGGCCTCCCGTGCCGCGCGCAGGGCTCCCTCGTGGTCGACCGTCACGAAGGCGTGCAGCGTCGGCTCCAGACGGTCGATCTCGGCGAGCGTCTGCTGCACCAACTCCACCGGCGACACTGCACGGCGACGCACCAAGTCTGCCGCGTCGACCGCGCTGAGGAAGGCCGTGCTCGTCGTCGAGCCGGTCTCGGACGAGGTCCCCACGTCAGGCCCCCTTCGGGTCGGTGACGATGGCGTCGGCCACGACCGTGTCCGCGACGAGCGCGGTGGCGGCCTGACTCGAGACCACCGACGTCGCCGTGAGCCCGGCCGCAGCAAGCGCGCGCCGCTGCAGGACGGCGTAGAGGACACCACCGACGACCGCACTGACGATGTAGCTGAGGTCGATGTTGGACAACGCCGTACTCAGCGGTCCTTGGAAGCGTGCCGTCGTCGAGAAGAGCAGCCCGCTGGTCATGCCAGCGACGAGTGCCACGACGCCTGGGACGTGAAAACCGTTGCGCGACCAGTAGATACTGCCCTCTCGGGCGTGTAGCTGCACCCCGTCGTAGTGGTTACGGCGCAGGACGATGTCAACGATGAAGATGGCCGTGTAGGGCGCGTACCAGACGAGTGCAAGCTGGAGGAACTCCGTGAGCGCCGTCAGGAAGTCGGTGACGAAGGTGGCGTAGAAGGCCATCGCCGTGCCGATCACGCCGTCGATGAGCACGGCCTGGTAGCGCTTGATCTTCAGCCCGAGCGTCTGCAGCGACATCGACGACGAGTAGATGGTGAGGACGTTGTTCGTCATGGAGCCCAGGAGCAGGACGGCCACGACGGGGATGTAGAACCAGGCCGGCACGATCTCCTTGATGGCACTAAGTGGGTCGCTCATGTCGACGCGCGTCCCTGCCAGGACGGCGATCGTGCACAGCAGGGTCGCGGGCAGGAAGCAGCCGATCGTCGTCCAGAACACGATCGAGCGAGGGCGGGTGCTGCGCGGCAGGTAGCGGGTGTAGTCGGCGGGCACGGTGCACCACGAGATGGCGCCCGACACGATCACCCCGAGCGCCACGAACCAGGTCGCCACCCCGGCGAACCCGTGCAGACCCTGCCGCGGAGTGTAGCTCCAGTCGACGCGACCCATGGCGAACAGCAGCAGCAGGCCGGCGCCGATGCCGAGCGCCCATGTCGCCAACTCCTGAAACCTCACGATCGTCGCGTGGCCGTAGTAGGCGAGGCCGAACGAGACGACAATGACGAACGCAAGCGTGGCCGCTTTGACCGGTGTCGTCGTCCGAACGCCGATCTCGGCGAGCAGGATGTTGAGCGCGCTGGCTCCCACGACGAAGTTCACGGCCTCGAAGGCGACGAGGTTGAACCACGCCAGGAACGCCGACAGCTGGTTCCCTCGCGGGCCGTACTGGGCCCGCGAGATCGTCACCGTCGGGGTGCCCGCGGCGGGCCCGGCGATGCCCTGCCACGCCGTGAAAGCGTAGGTCAGGTTCCCGAGGACGACCGCGAGCATGGCCTGCCACAGGTTGAGACCCAGCACCATGAGGATGCCGCCGAGGAGCAGGTAGAGCGGTGCGATGTTGGCCGCAGCCCACACCGCGAAGAGCTCCTTCGGCGTGCCGTGCCGCTGGGAGTCCGGGATGTAGTCGAAGCCCACCTGCTCGACGTGGCCGACCCTGTCAACACTCGATGCGCCATCCATACCGGCCTCCTGTTGAAGAGCTGAATGCCTCTGGCGCGAGAGCATGCCAAACCGCTTTGGCATCCGTCAAGGGGTGGCGCCCGGAGATCTGCGCCCACCGGAGTACCCTCTGGTCAAACGTTTGGCAGGGAGGCCGGGTGTTGACGGGAATCATCCCCACCATCAGGGACGTCGCAGCCGCAGCGGGCGTCTCGGTCACGACTGTCTCGCACGTGCTCAACGGCAAGGGGCGAGTGCGGGAGTCGACGCGGGAGCTAGTCCTGGAGACGGCGGAGAACCTCGGCTACTCCGCCAACGTCCAGGCACGAGGGCTGGCTAACCGGCGATCCATGCTCGTGGCGCTGCAGGTCTCCGGCTATGCACCCACCACGCTCGTGCCGGCGTCGGCCTACTTTCACCAGCTGCTCGATGGTGCGTCGGCGGAGGCTCTCCGTCTAGGGCTGGCCGTGGTGGTCGCCCCAGCCGGCGCGACGGTGGAGGAGCTGCGGCGACTACCCGCTGACGGCGCCGTGGTGGTCGACCCGGTCGGCAGCGAGCCGATCCTCCTGGTGATGAGCGAGCGTGGCGCACCGGTGGTGACCACCGGCCGAGTGGCCGGTTCTCCCGTCAGCTATCCGCACGTCGACAACGACCACTTCGCGGCGACCCGCAAGGTGCTCGACCACCTGCACCGCGCGGGATACGAGCGTCCTGCCTTGCTGACGACGGGACAGCCGCTGTCCTACGCGCGGGACGCCATCCAGGCGTACAGGGCATGGACGGACTCCCACGAGTCGCCGGAGCACATCGTCACGGTCGAGGACGCCACGGTCGGCGCAGCTCAGCGCGCGATCCGCCGAGTCCTCACCGCTGCGGACGCCCCTGACGCGGTGTACGCCACGACCGACGACCTGGCACTCGGAGTCCTCCTTGCGGCTCAGGCCGCCGGAGTTTCGATCCCGACGCAGCTCGGCCTCGTGGGCGCAACCGACACCGCGGCTCTGCGCTCGGCCAGCCCCGCGGTCACCGTCATCGACCTGCATCCGGAGATGGTGGGCGCCGCGGCGATCTCTGCGCTCGTCGCCGCGCTGGACGAGCCAGACCAGCCGGTGCCTGCGATCGTTGTGCCCACTCGCCTGTTGAGCCGGGCCTCTACCCGCCGTAACCACGGCGCGAGCGATTCAGCGCGATAGCGCCCGACCTGCGCACTGCCGCCCCCGCGTACCCGCCACGCAACTAGGCCGGTGTGGCCGAATGCAAGGGAGATGGTCCGCGGGAAGGCCGCAAGACGTTCATCTACGGCCAGTCTGAGTCAACGACGCCGAACGCCATTTCCGCACGTCAGCGACCTGAGCCCGCCGCGTCCAACGCTGCCCGTCCCAGCGGGGGACGTTCCGCTTCAACGTGGAGTCGTGGGCCGCGACGGTCCTCCGGGCGCGTCGGGTTCAGGCGAGGGTCAGGAACAGCTTTTCCATCGTGGCCTGGTCCTCGGCGTTGATGCCCTCGGGGGAGGTGAGGCACTGGCGCATGCCGGTGGAGACGATGGCGAACCCGGCCCGGTCGAGGGCGCGGTTGACTGCGGCAAGCTGGGTGACGACGTCCTTGCAGTCGCGACCTTCTTCGATGAGCCGGATGACTCCGCCGAGCTGGCCTTGGGCCCGGCGTAGGCGGTTGATGACGGGTGTCATGTCGTCGGTGTTGAGCGTGACCATGGGGCGTCCTCTGCGTGGGGCTTTTGCGGGGATGGGCGGTGGGGAACTTCGGTGGGTGTGAACGCTGACGCGGTCACACGGTGAGGGTGCCGTCAAGTGACACCAAGGCGTTGACGAGTAGCTCGCGGGCCTCGGCTGCGACGTCGGCCAGGGCGCGGTTGCCGGTCATCGTGACCATGCTCTCGGGGTCCAGCGCCTCGACCAGGGTTTCGCCATCCGCGAGGGCGCGAACGACCACGTTGCAGGGCAGGAGCAGCCCGATCGACGGCTCGGCCAGGAATGCGGCGTGGGCCAGTGGGGGACGGCACGCGCCGAGGATGACCTCTGCCGGGATGTCGGCGCCGATCTTGGCTTTGAGCGTGCCGGCGAGGTCGATCTCGGTCAGGATCCCGAAACCCTGGTCGGCCAGGGCCGAGCGCGTGGCGGTCAGCACCTGTTCGAACGGCTGGTCCACGGTGGTGCTGAGGGCGTAACCCATGTCGTGCTCCTTCTGGCGAGGTCGTGCAGGGGATCTCAGGCGGTCTGCTGGGCAGCGAGCTGCGTGCGGACGTCATCCATGTCCAGCCCACGCACGCCTTCGATGACCTGCTCGAGTGCCGCTGCGGGCAAGGCGCCCGGCTGGGAGAAGACGAGGATGCCGTCGCGAAAGGCCATCAGGGTGGGGATGGAGGTGATCTGGGCGGCGCGAGCGAGGGCCTGTTCGGCCTCGGTGTCGACCTTGCCGAAGACGATGTCGTCGTGCTGGGTGGAGGCGGCCTCGAACACCGGCGCGAACTGCCGGCACGGGCCGCACCAGGACGCCCAGAAGTCGACGAGGACGATGCCGCCTGCGGTGATGGTGGACTCGAAGTTCTGACCGGTCAGGGTCTGGGTGCTCACGGGCTTCTCCTTGGTCTGTTGTGGCGATCTTATACCTACCGGGGTATATAGCGCATGACCAGTACGGCCCATTCCCGAGCATGTCGAGGATACCCCGTGGGGTACGTCTCAGCCGAGACGCTCGACTTGACGAGCATGCCCCCGGGGGTACTACCGTTGCGGGATACGGCATACCCCATTGGGTATCGGGAGCGGTGAGCTCGGCCAGTCACCTCGTTCCCCGAAGTCATTCCGGAAGGACAACTCATGAGCACCTCGAACTCGTCTGTGAGGTCGCCCGTCATCGTCGCCATCGACACGCCCACCCTCGGTGACCGCTCGTACCTGGCCCACGACGGGCAGGTCGCCCTCGTGGTCGACCCACAGCGCGACATCGACCGCGTCCTGGACCTCGCCTCGCAGGCCGGGGTGCGAATCACCCACGTCTTCGAGACCCACATCCACAACGACTACCTGACCGGGGGACTTGCGCTCGCCGAGGCGACCGGGGCCGCCTACCACGTCAACGGCGCCGATGTGGTCGCGTACGACCGGATCCCCATCGCTGACGGTGACGTCGTCGAGGTGTCTCCCACCCTGCGGGTGCGGGCCATCGCCACACCCGGACACACCTTCACCCACCTCTCCTATGCGCTCGAGGCTCCCACCTCGGACTCCTCGGAGTTCGAGTCGGTGGCGGTGTTCACCGGCGGGTCGCTGCTGTTCGGAGCCACCGGGCGCCCGGACCTGCTCGGCCACGACCACACCCATGACCTGGTCCACCACCAGTTCGCCTCCGCACACCGCCTGGCCGACGAACTGCCCGAGCACACCCACGTGCTCCCCACCCACGGTTTCGGGTCATTCTGCTCGGCCGGATCCACCGGCGAGACCACCGCCTCCACCATCGGAGCGGAGAGGCGCCAGAACCCGGCGCTGACCCAGGACGAGAAGGACTGGGTCGCCGACACGCTCGCCGGACTGGATGCCTACCCGGCCTACTACGCACACATGGGCCCGGCCAACACCGCCGGACCCGGCGCCCCCGACCTGTCCGTCCCGGAGACCGCCGACAAGGAGACCGTTGCTGCACGCATCCAAGGGGGCGAGTGGGTCGTGGACCTGCGGACGCGCACCGCGTTCGCGGCCGGTCATGTCATCGGCAGCCTCAACTTCGGCCTCGACGGCCAGTTCGCCACCTACCTCGGCTGGCTCATCCCTTGGGGCACCCCACTGACCCTGCTCGGAGAGACCGCCGAGCAGGTGGCCGAGGCCCAACGCGAGCTCGTCCGAATCGGTATCGACCGCCTCGCCGGCGCCGCCACCGGCACGCCCGACGACTGGACCGACAGCCCGCTCGGCAGGTTCGGGCGGGCCGTGTTCGCCGACCTCGCCGAGGTCCGCCACCACCGTCCGGTCACCGTCCTCGACGTCCGCCGCGCCTCCGAGTTCGCCGACTCTCACCTCGATGGTGCGGTGAACATCCCGCTGCACGAGCTGCTCGCCCGAGTCGACGACGTGCCGGCCGGTGAGGTGTGGGTGCACTGCGGCGGCGGGTACCGCGCGTCCATCGCCGCCTCCGTCCTCGCAGCCCGCGGCATACCAGTAGTCGCTGTCGACGACAGCTTCGAGAAGGCCGCCGACGCCGGACTGCTCCTCACGCCAGCCGCCTGATCGGCACCACCCGAGCCCACCCCTCCCCAACCGTCCGACCAWCTGAAGGAGAACCAGCATGTGCCGTCCCGTGAACTGCAAGGTCTGCGGAAAGACCACCTGGGCTGGCTGCGGCCAGCACGTCGACCAGGTCATGGCCGGCGTCCCCCGCGCCGATCGCTGCCCCGGACACAGCGCCGAGGAGATGGCCGCCTCCAGCGGAGGTTCGCTCCTCGGCCGCCTCTTCGGCCGCGGCTGAGGACGACCGGCCGCCGGGCCACACCATGAGCCCGGGCGTCGTCGACATCCCGTGTCGAACGGCGCCCGCCCGACCGAGACTCGCAACCCCCCTTCGTGCGATCTCGGTCAACCCGTCGGGGACGGACGCCCCTGCGCCCGTCCCCGACGGGCCCTGACACCGAGGAGAGACGAACCGCATGTCACCACTGGTGCTGCCCCTTGGTCTGATCATCGGTCTGGCGCTCGGCGCGCTCGGCGGCGGTGGATCCATCCTGACCGTCCCGGCCCTCGTCTACGTCCTCGACCAGGACCCCAGGGTGGCCACGACCAGCTCACTGCTCATCGTGGGCCTGGCTTCCCTCATCGCCCTCACGCCGCACGCCCGCGCCGGCCGAGTCCGCTTCGGCCAGGGACTCATGTTCGGCGCCCTCGGCACCGCCGGGTCCTTCGCCGGGTCCGCCCTGGCCTCCCACGTCGCCGCGCAGGTGCTCCTGACCGCGTTCGCTGGGCTGATGCTGGTCGTGGCAAGCCTGATGCTGCGCCGGTCCCTGCGCCCTGGCAAGGCCGCCGGACGCGAGGACCCCACCACAGAACCCTTCCTCACCCTCCATCCCCTGACCTGCGTCTGCCCCCGGCTGGCCAAGGTGGTGGTCACCGCGACCGCCGTCGGCCTGCTCACCGGGTTCTTCGGCGTCGGCGGCGGCTTCGTCCTCGTCCCCGCCCTCGTCCTGGCCCTGGCGTTTCCCATGCCGGTGGCCGTCGGCACCTCGCTGCTGGTCATCGCGGTCAACAGCGCAACGGCCCTGACCGCCCGGATCTCCTCCGGGAGCAGCCACCTCGACTGGCGGCTCATCACGGCGTTCGCCGCGGCCGCCATCGGTGGAAGCCTGCTCGGCGGGCGCATCACCTCCCGCGTCCAGCCCCGCCACCTCACCCGGGCTTTCGCCGTCCTGCTGATCGGCGTCGCGACTTACACCGCAGCCAGCAGCATCCCCTCCCTGCTCTGACGTCAGGACGGGGGACGTTCTGCCCTGTGAGCTCCGGGATGCCGTCCCTAGCGTCGGTACTGCGGGATCCGGACCTAGGAGTGAGACGCATGAGGCGACTGCTGGTTCTCGGTGGCGGTACTGCCGGGACGATGATCGTGAACAAGCTGCGGCGCAGGCTGCCGCAGGCGGACTGGGACATCACCGTCGTCGATCGCGACGACGAACACCGTTACCAACCCGGATACCTGTTCATGCCTTTCGGCACCTACACCCCTGGCCAGGTGACCCGGAAGCGGCACGCGTTCATCCCCGACGGAGTCGAGCTCGTGTTTGGCGAGATCGACCGTGTGGACCCCCACACCAACACGGTGCTCCTCGAGGGCGGACGCACCTTGGCGTACGACTACCTCGTCATCGCCACCGGTACGACGCCACGGCCCGACCAGACCCTTGGGATGCTCGGCGAAGAATGGCGCAAGAGCGTGTTCGACTTCTACTCCTTCGAGGGCTCCCTGGCGCTGGCTACCGCGATGCGGTCCTTCGACCACGGTCGACTGGTCATCCACATCACGGAGATGCCGATCAAGTGCCCCGTCGCGCCGTTGGAGTTCGCGTTCCTGACCGACTCCTGGTTGCGCGAGCGCGGCATACGCGACCAGGTGGAGCTCGTCTACGCCACGCCACTGTCCGACGCCTTCACCCAGCCGATCGCCGCCAAGCACCTCGGGGCGATGCTCGAGGAGCGCAAGATCCTCGTCGAGCCCGACTTCATGATCGAGCGCGTCGACAACGAGAGGAAGACGATCGTCTCCTACGACGAGCGCGAAGTCCCCTTCGACCTGCTCGTGACGATCCCACTGAACATGGGCGCCGATTTCGTCGCACGCTCAGGTCTCGGAGACGAGCTCAACTACGTGCCGGTCGACAAGCACACCTTGCAGTCGACGCAGCATGACAACATCTTCGCCGTCGGCGACGCGTCCAACATCCCTGCCTCCAAGGCCGGTTCGGTGGCGCACTTCGCCGTGGAGATCTTCGTCCACAACTTCCTCGACCACGTCGAGGGCCTCCCGATGAAGGGCTCCTTCGACGGGCACGCCAACTGCTTCGTCGAGTCCGGGGACGGGAAGGGCCTGCTCATCGACTTCAACTACGACACGCAGCCGCTGCCGGGCCGGTACCCGCTCCCGATCGTCGGCCCCATGAGCCTGCTCAAGGAGACCAGGGCGAACCACCTCGGGAAGCTGGCGTTCCGATGGATCTACTGGAACGTCCTCCTGCCCGGTCGACCGCTGCCCTTGCCGGCCCTGATGTCCATGGCAGGCAAGGTCGCCCCCGTCGAGGAACAAACCGTCATGGCAACAGACAAGGAGTGAGCACGATGCCCGTCACCACGATCAACAGCCGGCAGGTCCACGTCAACGACGAGGGCTTCCTCACCGACCCCACGGAATGGGACGAGGCGCTGGGCACGGCCCTGGCCACCCAGATCGGGATCGACCTCGGTGACGAGCACTGGAAGGCGATCCGCTTTCTCCGGCAGGACTTCGCAGCCCAGGGGGAGACCCCCACCCTGCGTCGCGTCACCGTCGCCGGCGGCATACCGACCAAGCAGTTGTTCCAGCTCTTCCCTCAGAAGCCGGCCAAGAAGATGGCCTACATCGCAGGTCTCCCCAAGCCGCACGGCTGCGTGTGAGCACGCCTGCCAGGCCCACGCTCCCGCACGTCTCACCAGAGCCACCGATCAAGGAAGAAAGGTCCGTCATGACGATCGCCGACACGGCACCACTCATCGTCCCCAGCTTCGACACCCCGGCCAGCGAAGGGCGCAAGCTGGCCATCATCTGCTCGAAGGGCAGCCTCGACATGGCCTACCCGGGACTCATCCTGGCCAACGCAGCCCTGGGCGAAGGTGTCGAGACGCACATGTTCTTCACCTTCTGGGGCTTCGACATCATCAACAAGAAGACCATGAACGACCTGAAGTTCACGCCCCTCGGCAACACCGCGACGCACATGCCGCAAGGCCTGGGTGGCATCCCCGGTATCACCCACATGGCCACCTCGAAGCTCAAGAAGTCGATCGCCGACCTCGATGTGCCCGAGGTGCCTGAGTTCCTCGAGCAGATCGTGGCTTCCGGCGGTCACCTCTGGGCCTGCCGGATGTCGGCTGACATGAACCACCTGACCGAGGACGACCTCTACGACGAGGTCGAGGCCATCATCAGTGCCAGTGACTTCATCGAGAAGACCGAAGGCGCCCAGCTGCTGTTCATCTGAGTGAGAACGGCCCCCGGGACGGGGGAGCGAAGCTGTTCGGAACGTGTCAGGCGCAGGCTCGGGCGTCGACCAACGGGGCCACGATCGCTACTCGATCAGGTAGACCTGCCGCTGTTGCAGGTCGCAGGTGCTGCCGAGTGCACAGTCACTCTCGTCGCTCGTGCCGGCAAGCCGCATCTTCACGGCCTTGAGCAGGAGGTAGTTGTCCTGGTTGCCCCCGGTGGCAGGCGTCAACGATGCGGGGTTGTTCGTCGGTCCGGCGCACTCGCCGGTCATGCTGAGCGCTGAGCTGTCCTGGCCGCCGAAGTGGTAGCCGCACACGACGACACCCAGCAGGGCCTGGACGGGATAGATGGCGTTGTTGCCGCCGGCATTGACCACCGCTGCCTGGTCGCAGGGGGGAACCCCACAGAACACCGGCAGCAGGATGTGCTTGTGCGTGCTCACCAGGGAGTTCCAGGCCTGCAGGATCGGCGTTCCTCCGAGGTTCCCGCTGTTTGCCCCCAGGCAGGAGCTGGACTTCGCCGGGCAGCTGCTCTCCAGGTAGGTGCGGAGCGCGGAGCCCGTCCTGGGGGACTGGTCGGGGACGACCGATACCGGGTCGGTGCAGCCGAACTCCGTGGCCGTGCCGAGGTAGGTGTTGCTGTTGCTCCCCACCTCCGGGCAGTCGATCGACCACCAGTTGCCGCTGCTGCTGGCGCCGGGGCACAGGGAGTTCCCGGTCGAGGGGAGCGTCATCTGGAACACCGCGGACGGCATGACCGCGGGCAGCTGGCTGCCGCAGACCGCGTACGGCCGGACACCGACCGCCTCGGACGGCGCCGAGACGATGGCGGTTGCGGGTCGCGAGGAGTCGTAGGGCCCACTGTGACCTAAGAGCCCGCCGAGCAGGGAGGGCGTCGACCCGGCCGACGTGTACCTGACCTGGATGGAACCCTTGGTGGTGCAGGTGGCGCTGTAGCCGGCCTCGGTGCTGCCTGGCCGGTTGTCCGCGCGGATGGCCGCGGCGGCGCTGGCTGCCTCGGCAGTCCAGGCGGGTGTGGCAAGGATGGTGGCGCAGCTGCCGGGCTTGTCGGCGAAGACGTTCGCGGCTGCCAGCGCCGCGGCATCCGACGCAGCCTGCAGCCGACGGGTGCTTGCGTACGACATCCCGAAGTCGACGGTGAAGGCTCCTATCCCCACCAGGACCACGAGCAGGACGGCGACGGTGACTGCGACTGCACCGTGCTCGGCACCTTGGGTGGGGAGCACGGCACGCATGACACCCGGTAGCCGGGGATGGGGCCGACTCATGGCGCGATCGTGGGCAGCGTCGCCGCCGGTGTGGGTGGGGTCAGAGTCGGGGCCGCTGTCGTGGACGTCGGGCTGGTCGAGGGAGTCCGCCCGGTCCCACTGGGGCTCTTGCCCGGCGGCGTGGCCGGCGCCTTGCCCGGCTTTGCCGTGCCTGACGACGTCGAGGGTCTCTTGGGCGTCTTGGTGGCGCCTGACGAACCAGGGTGGGGGACCTTGGCGCAGTATGCCGCGATCTTGGCTTCCCCGCCGGCCGCCTCGGCGAGGTTCCGGAAGGCGACCGAGTTGCCCGGCTTGTCCTTGTCCTTCGACTGGTGGTGGGTCCAGGCGTTGCACAGCCCGAAGGCGGCGGGCCCGGACGCGTCGGGACCGACGGGGGTGTCGGTCTTCTCGGCCTTCGGTGGTGTCGTCGGCGAGGCGCCGGTCGTCGCGCTCGTGGCCACCGGCGTCACGAGGGTGTCTCTCGACGGCCCCATCGCACCCGACGCGAACACGACGGTCGCGACTGCACCGAGCGCGACTGCAGCGCCAGCGCCAGATGCCAAGGCCTTGAGTCCAGCTGCTGAGGAGATCATCGCGATCCTTCGCGATCGGGGCCGGGCGAATGCCCTGCCGTAGGTGGCCATGGCCTGGGAGTACCCCACCAGCTCGGTGCGCTCGGGCGGTGCCGTCAGGGCGTTCATGACGTCGGCCACCCGGTGTGCCTCGGGGGGAGCTCCGAGCGGGCGGTGACCCTTGAGCATCGATTCGAGATCAGCGTCCGAGAGCTCGTGCTCGTCGTCGCTGCCGCAGGGGTCGGTGAGGATTGTCATCGCACCGGTAAAGCGCCGTTCCTCGCTAGCGCGTTACACCCTGACTGCGCAGCGAGGCGGCAAGCGCCCGCAGACCGCGGTGGGCAGACACCCGGACAGCCCCCGGGCTCTTGCCCACCATGGCCGCAACGGCCTCCACCGGCAGGCCCGCGAGCACCCGCAGGGCCAACACCTCGGCCTGCAGAGGAGGCAGCGTCGATAGCAGGGCGAGCGCAGATCCCGGGCTCAGGCCCTCCACCACGGCGTCGGTGGTGTCGGGAACGACGCCTGACTGGTCCGGTGCGTCGCTGAGGACTTCCCGTGGCCGCCGCGACCGACGCCGGGCAGCATCGAGAGCCCGCCGGCGTGCGGTGGCGAACACCCAAGCCCGCCAAGCGATCTCATCGCCCCTGAATCGACCAAGTCCCTTGATCACCGACGCCCAGGTCTCGGCGGCGAGGTCTTCCGCGATTCCGCCGGGCTCCAAGCTGAGGTAGCGCACGAGACGAGGATTCAGGTCCAGCCACAGGCGTGAAAAGGCCTCCTCGTCCCCGGCCTGTGCCCTCGCGAGGAGTTCCGCGAAGCCCTCGCGCACCACGGTGTCAGTATCGAGAACCGGAGGAGGTCGGGAGCGGGATTCACCCGGCCCTCGCCCGTTCGTACGACGCAGCCGGTGGCCAGCGGCGTCAACCCTTGGGGTCTCAGGGCAGGGCCTCGAGACCCCAAGGTCGGTATGTGCTTTTAGTCGCGGATGTCCTCGACTGATCGGTTCGATGTTGGCCTTGCCTTGACCCGCTCTTGACCAAATCCATACCCGACGCACCTGGTGGGGACATCCTTCGCCATAGGGGGACCGCAGGGGTTGCCCGCGAACGATGGGACTGCTCATGTTCAGGAAGACTGTGGCCGCGGCCGCGATGGGAGCCGGTCTGCTGCTGGCAGCGGCGGGGTCGGCGTCGGCCTACACGATGGACTCGGCCGGCGTGGGCTGGGTCGGTAAGGGCGAGGTCCAGAGCGCCTACGCCTGGAACAACAAGGCCATGCAGGACAACGTCGGGGGTRTGACGTTCGCCTACGACAGCACGGCCACCTACGAGGTCGTGTGCGAGTTCGACAACCCCGGTGGCCACCACGTCATCACCAACACCAAGCGCTCATCCGTCACGGCGACCGTCGGCAGCGACTCCCGCAACAACAGCAGCGGCAAGCAGGGACCGATGACCGGGTGGTACCTCACCGGCTACGGGGCAGTGACGTCGACCGGCGGGTCCGTTCCCGCGGTCGGAGACGGGTGCCCCGGCAACAGCGGGCTGGGGGCGATCACCTCGGTGACGCAGACCGGCACCGGCACCGGCGGCCTGTACGCACTGTGGGGCGGCCAGAGTCGGCTGCTCACCCTGACGGTGGCGACCACGACCCTCTGATCGTCGAGTCTCCAGGCTGTCGCCTCGGCGCGGGGTCCTCCACGGGCCCCGCGCCGAGTGCGTCGACTCAGCCGGACCGGTCCGCTGGGAGCGACCCACCGGACAGCTCGGAGACTGGGTCCTCGTCCGTTCGGGCAGGATCCTCCGGTTTGCGCGAATGCGGTGCCGGGCGGGACCTAGCGTGGTCGCCACCGAGTGAAAGTGCTTGTCCCACCTGATGATCCGTCGTCCCGACCGCAACCGTCCCGCCGTGGCCGGGTGGGTGCTCGCCGTTCTCGCCCTGTCCGCGTGTGTGCCCGCGAGCGCTGACTCGATCGCGTCGCCCACGAGCCGCGCGTCGGTCGACGCCGGTTCCGGGTCCCCAGTCACCACTGGGGCCCGGTCAGGGACCGACGTCGCGCCGACCACCACCACGTCCTCACCTGACAGCGCCACCAGTCTCCGCCCGTCGGACGCGCCGACCACGCGGCATACGACGGCGCAGGCCACGCCCGCCGCGGAGGCGACGGTCCGGCCCGGATCCGCCGTCACCACCCTGGCCACCTTGACGATCAAGGGCCGGGCGCCCAGGTCCGGCTACGAGCGTGACCTCTTCGGGCAGGCATGGGCCGATGTCGACCGCAACGGCTGCGACACGCGCAACGACATCCTGCGCCGCGACCTCACCCGCACCACCCTCAAGCCCGGCACTCGAGGTTGTGTCGTGCTCAAGGGCACCCTGAACGACCCGTACACCGGGACGGTGATCGCCTTCGTGCGCGGCCAGGGCACCTCGAACGCCGTCCAGATCGACCACGTCGTTGCGCTGTCGGACGCTTGGCAGAAGGGCGCCCAGCGGTGGTCCACGGCGCGCCGCACGGCGTTCGCCAACGACCCGCTCAACCTCCTTGCGGTCGACGGTCCCACCAACCAGCGCAAGGGCGACGGTGATGCCGCCACCTGGCTGCCACCGCGCAAGGCCTTCCGGTGCGCGTACGTCGCTCGCCAGATCGCGGTCAAGCAGCGTTACGCCCTCACCGTCACCCTGGCCGAGCGCGATGCCATGGTGCGGGTGCTCACGGCGTGCCCGGGGCAGGCGCTGCCCCGCTGAGGTAGCCCCGCCGCCGCGGTGCCGGGAGACGGAAATGTCGGGGCGCCTAGCGTGGTGGATCTGGCAGATTGACCGGTATGACCGCCTCGCCGCCCGGGCCGCTCCGTCAGGGCGCGCTCGTCTGGGTGTTGCTGGAGGGAGCCTCGGACGTCGCCGCAGTCCGCGTGGTCGCCCAGCGCGTCGGGTTGCCCCTCGAGGAGCGCGGGGTCGAGCTGGTCGACATGCACGGCGCGACGAACATCCGCCGACACCTCCTCGCCGCGACGGCAGCCGCCGAGAGCCCGCGCGTGCTGGGCATGTGCGACGCCCCGGAGGCGCCGTTCTTCGTGCGCGCGCTGCGTCGGGCCGGGTGCGCGGTCGAGAGCGCTGCCGACCTGCCGTGGTGGGGGTTCCAGGTCTGCGACCGCGACCTCGAGGACGAGCTGGTGCGCCACCTGGGTGAGGACGGCACGCGCGCGGTGCTGGACGAGCTCGGCCTCAGCCAGCGGTTCGCGATGCTGGCCCAGCAGCCGGCCTGGGTGACAGGGTCCTTCCACGACCGGGTCCACCGGTTCGCGGGGGCCGCCTCCGGCCGCAAGGAGCTCATGGCCGGGGCACTGGCCGGCGCGCTCGACCTCGACGCCTTGCCGGGGCCGCTCGCCGGCCTGCTCGACGCGATCTCGCGGTCCGGCCCGACCTTCGAGGAGCTCCGTGGAGCCAGCGCTGGTCCGGGAGACCAGGCGGCTGAGCGACGCGGCTGACCTGCAGGCTTGACCACCCGCAGACCCGCAGACCCGCAGACCCGCAGACCCGCAGACCCGCAGACCCGCAACCTGAGCACCCCCTGGGGCGCTCAGGTTGCGAGAACGGGGGGGACGACGAACGTGGCGACGCCCACCAGGGAGCGCCGCCACGTCGTGGTCAGGTCGGGTCAGGCCGCGTGGCCCACCCCGAACCCGGCGAGCCAGGTCTGCACCACGGGGATGTCGATGCGCTGGAGACCGCCGAGGTAGCGGCAGTTCGACGTATAGCCGTAGCTGGTCACGGTCACCTGGTAGCCGCCGTTGAACGACGGGCCGCCGGAGTCGCCGAAGCAGGTGCCACCGCCACCGCGCGGGTCGTTCTCGTTGCCGTTGACCTGCAGGATCTGCGGGGTGAGCTTCTGGCCCACCTCGTCGGTGACCCGACGCACGATCGGGTAGGACATCGGGGTCGGCTTCTGCGGGCCGGACTCCGCCTGACGCACCTCGGTGCCGTAGCCCACCGCTGTGAAGAGCGTCTTGTTCAGCACGTTGGGCGTGTACTTGTCGAGGTAGTTCGTCGGCGCGATGGTCGCGGGTGCGATGCCGACCACGGGGGCGTCGAGGACGATGACGCCGACGTCGTTCCAGTTCTTGAGGTCGGTGAAGTTGGAGTATCCCGGGTGGGTGTGAGCCGTGCCGCTGAGGAAGCCGGCCGCTTTGAGCTCGGCCGACGTGTAGCCGGCGGCCGGGTTGGCAGCCGCCGGGAGCGGCGACGGCGGGGCCTCGGCCACGACGGACTTGAACGTCACGGCGGTCTTCCCGAGCGTGCCGTCCGTGCAGTGCGCGGCGGTGACGAGGACCGTCGGCGACACCAGGGTGGCGCTGCAGCGGAACCTCCCCGTCGCGTCGTAGAACGCGATCATGCCCACGTTCGGGTGGCCGTTGCCGTCGAGGTCACCCCCCGTGATGGCTGATGCGGTGAGGCTGGTGCCCCCGACCATGGCGGTGCTGATGCCGAGAACGGCCAGCGCGCGACGAAGCTTCATGCGGACTCCCTACAGTCTGGTCACCCCGGTGGGCGACCAGCGCATTCAAACCCGCCCGCTGTCCCCTGTCCAGCGTCATCGGGGGGATCTTCGCCGGGTATGCCGCGTGCTCGCCACCCCGACGGGTCACCCCTCGCCAGGGTCGGTGGCCGGATCGGCCGGGCGCAGCCGCACCTCGGTGACCGCGTGGCGTGCGGTCGCGGTGACCTCGATGGACCAGGCCCCGACCGCGACGACGTCGCCCGGCCGCTCGGGGACGCGTCCGAGGACCTTGAGGACCAGCCCGGCGACGGTGGAGTAGTCCACTGACGCGGGGAGCCCGAGCTCGACCCCGACGTCAGGGAGGTCGTGGACGGGGAAGGTGCCGGGGAGGCTGAGGGTGCCGTCTGCACCGACGGTCGCGTCGGCCGGGTCGGGGTCGGTCTCGTCCCAGATCTCGCCGACCACCTCCTCGAGGAGGTCTTCCAGCGTCACGATGCCGTCGACGGAGCCGTGCTCGTCGACGACGATCGCCATCTGCTGGCGCTCCTCACGGAAGCGGCGCAGCGCGTCGGACAGCCGCACCGTGTCGGGAAGCATGAGGGCCGGCTGGACGCGGGTGCCGACCAGGTCGTCGTCGCCGTCGACGACCGAGCCCCAGTGGACGATGCCGAGCACGCGGTCGAGGTGGTGCCCCAGCGTGACCGGCACACGGGAGTGCCCGGCGGCAGCCATGGTCTCGCGCGCCTGCGCGACGGTCAGGTCACTGGCGAGCGAGAGCACCGATCCTCGGGGCACCAGGACGTGACGCACCAGCCGCTCATGCAGGTCGAGTGCGCCGCTGATGATGTCGCGCTGTGCGGAGTCGAGGCCCGGGTTGCTGGTGACCAGGTCGCGCAGCTCCTCGGCCGAGATGTCCTCCACCGCCGTCTCCGACTTCCCGCCGAGGAGTCGCACGACGAGATCCGTGGCAGCGCTGAGCACCGCGACGGCCGGTCGCGACAGGGCTGAGAGCACGTCGAGCGGCCGGGCCACGGTGAGGGCCCAGGGGAGGGCGAGCTGCATCGCGAGCCGCTTGGGAGCGAGCTCGCCCAGCACCAGGGTCACGAAGGCCAGCACCAGGGTCACGGCGGCCACGACGACGGGCTCGGCCACGGAGCCGAGGAATCCTGCGTGGGGCACGAGCGGCTCGGCCAGTGACACGGCGGCCGTCGCCGAGGCCAGGAACCCGGCCAGGGTGATGCCGATCTGGATCGTCGCGAGGAACCGGTTGGGGTCCCGCGCGAGCCGCACGAGGCGCTCACCGCGGGCGCCGCCGGCGCGTTCCAGCTGGCGCAGCTGGCCCTCCCGCAGGGAGACCAACGCCATCTCACTTCCCGCGAAGACGGCGTTGAGGAGCACGAGCGCTCCGACGAGGGCAATGTCGAGCCAGTAGCCAGACATGGCTGGGTGGATCACCGGACCTTCTGGTGGGGGAGGAGTTCGGTGAACGTCCCCCGGGTGCCCGGAGTTCCCCGGGTCAGCAGTGCCGCTGCGGTCGGCCTCAGATCTGGGTACCGACCAGTGCACCGATCCCGTACGTCACCAGCATGGCGATCATTCCGCCGCCCACGTTGCGCACCACGGCCGGGCGCACGGGTGCCTTCCCCAGGCGCGCGCTGCCCCAGCCGGTGAAGGCCAGGGCCACGACCACCGAGCCGGCGGTGACCCAGATCCTCGCAGCGGCCGGCAGCAGCAGGATCGCCAGCAGCGGGAGGATCGCCCCGAGGGTGAAGGCCGACATCGAGGCCCAGGCGGCGTGCCACGGGTTGGTCAGGGCGTTGGGGTCGATGCCCAGCTCCGCCTCGGCGTGGGCGCCGAGCGCGTCGTGGTCGGTGAGCTGGCGGGCGACCTCGGCAGCCAGCTCGGGCGACAATCCCTTGTCCTCGTAGATCTGCGTCAGCTCCGCCAGCTCCTCCTCCGGCATCTCGCGCAGCTCGCGGCGCTCCTTGGCGAGCAACGCCTTCTCGGTGTCCCGCTGGGTGCTCACCGACACGTACTCGCCGGCCGCCATGCTCATCGCCCCGGCCGCCAGCCCGGCGATGCCCGCTGTCGCGATCGTCGAGCGCTCGACCGTCGCGGCCGCGACCCCGATGACGATGCCCGCCGTCGAGACGATTCCGTCGTTGGCCCCGAGCACCCCCGCCCGCAACCAGTTGAGCCGAGCCCCGATGCCCTGATCGTGCTGCTCGCCGTCGTGGGGCTCGACCTGCGTCACTGCCTCAGCCATCAGCGTTCGCCTCCAGACGTGCGGCGGCCTGAGCCACCCGGTGTGCCAGCTCGACGTCGAGCTGGGTGAGCCCACCCTCGGAGTGGGTCGACAGCACGAACTTCACTGTGCGCCAACGGATGTCGATGTCGGGGTGGTGCTGCATGTCCTCGGCCTCCACGGCCACCTCGTCGACCAGTCGGATCGCGGCGGGAAAGTCCGGCGCCTCATAGCTCGCGGTGATCTCGTCACCCTTGCGGGTCCACCCGGGCAGGTCGCCCAGCTGGCGCCCGATCTCCTCATCGGTCAGCAGTCGGCTCATGGCTCCCACTCTGGCAAGGATGTCCACGCCTGTCATCGAAGCCCAGCCTCACCTCACCCGCGTCGTCGCCTCCGCCAGAGCCCCGGGTATGCCGCGCGGTTCAGTTCGAGGCGCTCACTGCGGACGCGGAGCCGGCGCTGGGGGAGACCGGTGAGGCGTTCTCGGGGAAGTGGCACGCGACCTGGTGGCCCGGGGCCAGCGCGACCAAGGGCGGTTCCTGGGTGCTGCAGATCTCCTGAGCCTTCCAGCAGCGCGTGTGGAAGCGGCAAGCCGCCGGGGGGTTGATGGGGCTCGGCACGTCGCCCTGGAGGCGGATCCGCTCCCGCTTGGTCCGGCGGCTGGTGTCGGGGATGGGCACGGCCGAGAGCAGCGCTGTGGTGTACGGGTGCATGGGCCGCGAGTAGAGCTCGTCCCGGTCGGCCAGCTCGACGATCTTGCCGAGGTACATGACGGCGACGCGGTCGGACATGTGCCGCACCACCGAGAGGTCGTGAGCGATCACGACGTAGGTGAGGCCGAGCTCGTCCTGGAGGTCCTCGAGCAGGTTGATGACCTGGGCCTGGATCGAGACGTCGAGGGCTGACACCGGCTCGTCGGCGACGATGAGCTTGGGGCGCAGGGCGAGCGACCGGGCGATGCCGATGCGCTGCCGCTGGCCGCCGGAGAACTCGTGGGGGTAGCGGTTGTAGTGCTCCGGGTTGAGCCCCACCAGCTCGAGCAGCTCCTGCACCGCCTTCTTGGTGCCCTGCTTGGGTTTGACCCGCTGGAGCTGGAAGGGGGCGCCCACGATGGTGCCTACGGTGTGCCTCGGGTTCAGCGAGCCGTACGGGTCCTGGAAGATGATCTGGACGTCGCGCCGTAGCGGCCGCATCTTGCCGGTCGACAGGTGGGTGATGTCCCGACCGTCGAACACGATCTTCCCGTCGGTGGGCTCGATCAGGCGGGTGAGCATGCGGCCCGTCGTGGTCTTGCCGCAGCCGGACTCCCCGACGAGGGACAGCGTCTCGCCCTTGGCCACGTCGAACGTCAGCCCGTCCACGGCCTGCACGGCCCCCACCTGGCGCTGCAGCAGCCCGCGCCTGATGGGGAAGTGCTTGGTCAGGTTGGTGACCGACAGCAGCGCCTCGCCGCTCGTCGCGGCGCGCGACGGCGTGGTCTTGGTGGTGTCGGACGTCTCGTTCACTATGTGGCTCCCAGGTGGGCGGGGTCGGCAATGGGCTCGTCTGGCGGCGGCGACGGGATCACAGCTTCGGCAGGATCTCCGTCTCCCAGATCCGCTGCCGCTCCCCGTCGTCGAGGTGACATGCGACGTAGTGCCCGGGGATGCTCTCGCGGAAGGCCGGGCGCTCCGTCATCGAGAGGCCGTTCGTGCGGTCCGCGAACGCGCATCTGGGGTGGAAGGGGCACCCCGACGGGACGTTGATGAGGCTCGGGGGCGTGCCCTTGATCGGGAGCAGCCGCTCGGAGCGTTCGCGGTCCAGGCGTGGCATCGATCCCAGGAGGCCCCAGGTGTAGGGGTGCTGGGGACGCTCAAAGATCTCCTGGGCGGAGGCGTACTCCACGGACCGGCCGGCATACATCACCATGATGTCGTCGGCCAGCTCGGCCACCACCCCGAGGTCGTGGGTGATGATGATGACGGCCGAGTTGAACTCGGTCTGCAGATCGCGGACCAGGTCGAGGATCTGGGCCTGCACGGTGACGTCCAGCGCGGTGGTGGGCTCGTCGGCGATGAGCAGGTCGGGGTCGCACGACAGGGCCATGGCGATCATGGCACGCTGCCGCATGCCCCCCGAGAACTGGTGCGGGTAGTCGTCCACCCGCGAACTGGGCTGGGGGATGCCGACGCGCTCGAGCAGGTCGATCGCGTGCTTGCGCGCCGTCGCCTTCGGGACGTCGTTGTGGACGCGGTAGGCCTCGATGATCTGGTGGCCCACCGTGTAGAACGGGTGCATCGCGGACAGCGGGTCCTGGAAGATCATCGCCATCTTCTTGCCCCGCAGCGACCGGATCTGGCCGGGGGTGGCGCCCACGAGCTCCTCGCCGTCGAGCAGGATGGAACCGGACATGGTGACGGTTCCGGGCTTGTGCAGCCCCATGATCGACATGCTCGTCACGCTCTTGCCGGAGCCTGACTCGCCGACGATGCCGAGCGTCTTCCCGCGGGCAAGGTCGAAGGACAGGCCGTCGACGGACTTGACCACCCCGTCGTCCGTGGGGAAGTGGACGCGCAGGTCGCGGACCGACAGGAACGCGTCCTTGTCGGGCGCGCCCATGCCGCCAATCCCCACCGCGTCCGGGCGGCTCGCCGTACGGGCGGTGGTCTGGGTCATGAGGCTCGCACTCTCGGGTCGACGACGGCATACAGGAGGTCTACGACCAGGTTCGCCAAGATGATGAAGAAGGCGCCGATCAGCGTCACTCCCAGGACCTTGGGGAGGTCGTTGTTGGTCACGGCCTGCACCGCGTACTGACCGATGCCCGGCAGGGAGAACGTGGTCTCGGTGAGGATGGCACCGCCGAGGAGCAGGCCGAGGTCGAGGCCGAAGATGGTCAGGATGGGGGTGAGGGCCGCTCGGAGGCCGTGCTTGATGACGACGTCCCGCTCGCCGAGCCCCTTGGCCCTGGCCGTGCGGATGTAGTCCTCGTTCATCGTCTCGAGCATGCCGGCCCTCGTGAGTCGCGCGTAGGCGGCGGCGTACAGGAAGGCCAGCGTGATCCACGGAAGGATCAGGCGATAGGCCCAGTCGAGGGGGTTGCTCGCCTCCATCGGGTTCGCGCCGCCCGGTGCGGTGATGCCGAGGGCGTAGCTGAACACGCTGAGGCTGAGCAGACCGGTGAAGAAGATGGGGAGGGAGACGCCCGCGAGGGCGACGCCCATCATCGACCGATCCAGGGCGCTGCCGCGGCGCAGTGCCGACACGACACCCGTCGCCACGCCACCGAGTAGCCACAGGAAGGCCGCCCCGGAGGCGAGGGACAGGGTGACCGGTAGACGGTCGAGCAGATCTGGCAGCACGGGGTTCTGGCTGACGAAGCTGTAGCCCAGGCACGGAGCAGGGCAGTGGTCCACGCCCGCGCCCGTGTTGTAGTCCGCCCCAGCCACGATGCCCTTCGCGAAGCGTCCGTACTGCTCCCAGAGCGGGTCGGTGAAGCCGAGCCGCACGGCGGCTGCGTGGATCTGCTCCTGGCCGGCGCTCTTGCCGACGTAGCGAGATGCCAGGTCGTCAGCCGTGGCACCGCCGATGCGGGGGACGAGGAAGAAGATGCAGAACACGACCGCGCTCACGATGAAGAGCAGGATCGCCGCACCGAAGACTCGCCGGATGATGTAGGTCAGCACTGTGAATGGCTAGGACGCGGTGGCGGTCTGCCAACCTTCCGGCTGACCGCCACCGCGTCGACGCCCCACCTCTTTCTCTGTGGCGTTGGCGGGTGGGTGTGGAGCTACTTCTTGGTCGTACCCATCGCCGTGTAGTCGTACTGGTTGAACCCGTCGTTGACGAACACGTTCGTCAGGTTGTCGGGACGGAACAGCAGACCCTTGGACCAGACACCCGGGATGACTGCGGCGTTGTCCATGACGAGCTTGTCGGCGTCGCCCCAGATCTTCTCGCGTGCGGTCTTGTCGTTCTCGGCGAGAGCCTTGTCGATCAGGGCGTCGACGGCCGGGATCTTGATGCCGAGGTTGGTGTTGCCCGACGGGCGAATGACGCGGCTGTCGATGATCTGGCTCAGGAAGCCGAAGCCGTCCGGCCAGTCAGCGCCCCAGCCGTACACGATCAGGCCGAGCTTGTTGGCCTTGGCGTAGTCCGGCTTGCCGGCGTAGAGCTTGGTGTAGTCCGACGTCGGGAACGGCTTGATGTTCAGCTTGATGCCGACCTTGGCCAGCGACTGCTGCAGCGACTCCGCGGTTGCCTTCTCCTTCGGGCGCTCTGCGCGGTAGGAGATGGTGGTCTCGAAGCCGTTCGGCTGACCACACTTCGCGAGCTCGGCCTTGGCGGCGGCGACGTCGCCCTCCGGCTTGCTCTTGAAGTTGTAGAGGTCGAAGTCGACGTGGCCGGGGACGACCGGCGGCATCAGGCTGGTGGCGATGTCTCCACCGGTCGAACCACCGTAAGCGCGCTGGTAACCCGTCTTGTCGTAGGCCAGCTCGACGGCCTTGCGGCAGTCCACGTTGTCGAGCGGGGCCACGTCACTGTTGATCACGGTGAACCAGGTGCGGGCCGCAGCGGCGTTGTCGGTCTTCGCCTTGAGGTCCGCGCTCGCGAGGATCTTGCCCTGCGAGGCAGCCTGGACTCCAGTGCCGGCGATGTCGACGTCGAGGTCACCCGCCTGGAGGCGGTTGTCGATGTCGGGCGCGTTGAGACCGAGCTCCACGGTGAGCTTGTCCGGAAGGGCTTTGCGGCCGGAGTCCGGGTCGGTCTTGGGGTCGTAGTTGGGGTTGCGGTCGAGCTCGTAGCGCTTGCCGAACTGGTACGTGATGAACTTGTACGGACCGCTGGAGACGACGTGCTCGCGGTACTTTGTGCCGGTGTCCTTCGCCACCGGCACCGGCGCCGTGGCCGGGAGCTGGGCGAAGTAGTCGAACCCGGCGAAGCCCGTCTTGAGGTGGAAGACGATGGTCTTGTCGTCCGGGGTGTCGATGGCCTTCAGGTTGTCGAGGTTCTTGTCCTTGTAGACCGAGTAGCCCTTCGGGACGTTCGCCAGGAAGTCGTTGAAGTAGGTCGGCCCGTTCGGGAAGGTGTCCTTGTCGAGCTGGCGTGCCACGGCGTACTTGATGTCCTTGGACGTGATCGGGGATCCGTCCTCGTACTTCAGGCCGTCGCGCAGCGTGTACGTCCAGGTCTTGTTCCCGTCACTCGCCTTGCCCAAGGACGTCGCGAGGTCCGGAACGAGCTCGGTGCCGGCGGAGCCAGGGGCCGACTTGAACACGACAAGAGTCCGCGCGTAGTTGCGCAGGAAGTTCCAGGAGAGACCGTAGTAGGTGTCGCCAGGGTCAACCGAGTCCCAGTCACCCGCCATACCGAACCGGAGCGTGCCGCCCTTGGTGTCGGACGGGCGGAAGACCTTGCCAACAGCGGCGTTGGCGGTCGCCTTCGCCTCGGCGCCGCCCGAGCTGCTTGAGCTGCCCGAACCTCCCGAGTTGCTGGCACACGCGGACAACCCCAGGGCAAGGACAGATGCCGCGGCGGTCGCCAGAATGCGTTTGTTCATCATGTGTGGTTGCGCTCCTTGTTCGGTGTAGGAGGGAACTGCGTGGGCGCGGTGGGTTTTACCGTGCCCGTGGGTCGAGGGCGTCACGAAGGCCGTCCCCGAACAGATTGAAGGCCAGGACCGTCACGAAGATGGCCAGGCCGGGTGGCAGGAGGAACCAGGCGTCGACCTGGTACCACTGCGCGGCGTCGGACAGCATCCCGCCCCAGGTGGCCCGCGGCGGTTGGACACCGACCCCCAGGTAGGACAGCGCTGCCTCGAAGAGGATGTTCGTCGGGATCAGCAGCGTCGAGTAGACGAGGATCGGCGCGACCAGGTTGGGGAGCAGTTCCTTGACCAGCACACGAGGTGACCGTGCGCCGAGGCTGCGGGCCGCATCCACGAACTCGCGCTCGCGCAGTGACAGGGTCTGTCCGCGGATGATCCGGCCGACGTAGGGCCAGTTGAAGAAGCCGATGATGAAGATGATGACGGAGATCCGGAGGGCGTCGCCCTTGAGCCCGAACGCGTGGTCCGGGATGACGCCGGCCAGGGCCAGCGCGAAGAGCAGGATGGGAAACGCCAGGAAGATGTCCATCGTCCGGCTGATCAGCATGTCGACGATCCCCCCGGCAAAACCCGCGATGGCGCCGAGGGCGGTGCCGATCACCACGGAGACCAGCGTCGCGAGGAACGCGATCAGCAGCGAGATCTGCGAGCCGTAGAGGACGCGGCTGAACAGGTCACGGCCGTTGACCGGCTCGAGGCCGAACGGGTAGTCAAGCGACGCGCCGCCGTAGTTGCCGATCGGCACCTGCGTGTCGGGGTTGATGAGCTTCTGGTGGAACTCGTTCGGCGGGTGGCCGATGAGGCCGACGATGAGCGGCGCGCAGAGGGAGACCACGATCAGCACCACCACGACCAACCCGCCGGCGAGGGCGAGCTTGTCGCGCTTGAGACGACCCCACGCGATCTGGCCGAGCGAGCGCCCTTCGATCTTGCCGGCGCCCTCGAGGACGCTCTCGGGCGTCGCGGGAGTGGAGCCCGGCTCGAGCTCTACAGGAGCACTCATGGGTGGCGTGCACCTCCAATGTTGACGACCGTGGACCGGTAGTTCGTCGGGCAGCGTAGCGTCGGACGTCGTGTCCGGGGGTTCGAACGCACAGGCCCGCTCGGCGCCCATCATCCGGCTCGCATGGGTGTGTCACAACAACCCGATGCCGAATCGTGACGCGACGGCGCAGATCCTTCAGGCGCTGGTCGGGCTCGGACGAAAAGTGCAAGGGGTCGCCGGCCCCGGACAAATGGCACAGTGGGGGCATGACGAGCCGACCCGACCGGGCACCCGTGACGGCCGTGGTCGGTGCCGCGGTCGTCGACGACCTCGACCGCCCGACCCGGCTGCTCGCAGCGCGGCGCACGGAGCCGCCCGCGCTGGCGGGGGGCTGGGAGTTCCCGGGCGGCAAGGTCGATCCAGGGGAGAGCCCCGAGGAGGCGCTGCACCGGGAGCTGCGCGAGGAGCTCGGGGTGGACGTCGCGCTGGGAAAGCGGGTGCCCGGACCGCTGGAGGGCGGTCGGTGGCCGCTCGGTGAGTCCTGGGCGATGACGGTGTGGTTCGCCGCCGTCACCTCCGGTGAGCCCGCGCCGATCGAGGACCACGACGAGCTGCGCTGGCTCGGCGCCGACGAGCTGTATGTCGTGTCCTGGCTCCCGGCGGACCTCCCGATCGTCGACGCCATCGCTCCCCACCTTCATCGGGTTTAGCGACAAAGGGTGGCTACACCCCGGAAAGGTCTCGGGGTGTAGTCACCACAAGTCCCTGGACCCGGTCACGGTGAGGTATGCCGCGGAGCTGGCGGCGCGGCATACCCCACCTGGCGCGGTCGGGTGTGTGGGTGTGCTCACGCGGGCAGGCGCGCGTGGTCAAGGCGTGCTCGAAAGCCTGAGACAATGGTGCTCATGCCTATGAAGACCCGCGGTGACATCCGCAATGTCGCCATCGTTGCCCACGTCGACCACGGAAAGACCACGCTGGTCGACAAGATGCTCTGGCAGGCCGGTGCGTTCGGCGAGCACCAGCACGTCGACGAGCGGGCGATGGACTCCGGTGACCTGGAGCGCGAGAAGGGGATCACCATCCTCGCGAAGAACACCGCCATCCACTACGCCGGCAAGGCGGCCGCCGATGCGGGCCTGGCCGACGGTGCCACCATCAACATCATCGACACCCCCGGTCACGCCGACTTCGGTGGCGAGGTCGAGCGCGGCCTGTCGATGGTCGACGGCGTCGTGCTGCTCGTGGACGCCTCCGAGGGTCCGCTGCCGCAGACCCGCTTCGTGCTCCGCAAGGCGCTCGCCGCCAAGATGCCCGTGGTGCTCTGCATCAACAAGGTCGACCGCCCCGACAGCCGCATCGCCGAGGTCGTCGACGAGGTCTACGAGCTGTTCATGGACCTCGACGCCGACGAGCACCAGATCGAGTTCCCGATCGTCTACGCGTCGGCCAAGAACGGCCGTGCGTCGATGAACCGGCCCGAGAACGGCGGCCTCCCGGACGCCGAGGACCTCGAAGCCCTCTTCGAGACGATCCTGTCGACGATCCCCGCGCCGGTCTACGACGACGAGGCGCCGCTGCAGGCCCACGTCACCAACCTCGACGCCTCCAACTTCCTCGGCCGCCTGGCCCTCCTGCGCGTGCACAACGGCACCATCCGCAAGGGGCAGCACGTCGCCTGGTGCAAGGTCGACGGCACCGTCGAGCGGGTCAAGATCACCGAGCTGCTGATGACCGAGGCGCTCGAGCGCAAGCCCGCCGAGTCGGCCGGCCCCGGCGACATCATCGCCATCGCGGGCATCCCCGAGATCATGATCGGCGAGACCCTCGCGGACGCCGAGAACCCGATCCCGCTGCCGGTCATCACCGTCGACGAGCCGGCCATCTCGATGACGATCGGCACCAACACCAGCCCCATGGTGGGTCGCGTGCGTGGCTCCAAGGTCACCGCCCGCATGGTCAAGGACCGCCTCGACAAGGAGCTGGTCGGCAACGTCTCGTTGCGCGTGCTCCCCACCGAGCGGCCCGACGCCTGGGAGGTGCAGGGTCGTGGCGAGCTCGCCCTGGCCATCCTCGTCGAGCAGATGCGCCGTGAGGGCTACGAGCTGACCGTCGGCAAGCCGCAGGTGGTCACCCGTGAGGTCGACGGCAAGACGCACGAGCCGGTCGAGCGCCTGACGATCGACACCCCCGAGGAGTTCCTCGGCCCGATCACCCAGATCCTGGCCGCCCGCAAGGGCCGCATGGAGCAGATGACCAACCACGGCACCGGCTGGGTCCGGATGGAGTTCCTCGTGCCGTCGCGCGGGCTCATCGGCTTCCGCACGCTCTTCCTCACCGAGACCCGCGGCACGGGCATCGCCCACCACGTGTTCGAGGACTACGAGCCGTGGTTCGGCACCATCACGACGCGCACCAGCGGCTCGCTGGTCTCCGACCGCACCGGGGTCGTCACCGCCTACGCGATGGTGAACCTCCAGGAGCGCGGCACGCTGTTCGTCTCCCCGACGACCGAGGTCTACGAGGGCATGATCGTCGGCGAGAACTCGCGCGCCGACGACATGGACGTCAACATCACCAAGGAGAAGAAGCTCACCAACGTGCGCGCCTCCTCCTCGGACAACTTCGAGAAGATCGTGCCCCCGCGCAACCTCAGCCTGGAGCAGTCGCTCGAGTTCTGCCGCGAGGACGAGTGCGTCGAGGTCACCCCCGAGGCCGTCCGCATCCGCAAGGTCGAGCTCGACCAGACCGTCCGCGCCCGCAGCGCCGCCCGGGCGCGCAACGCCTGAGGCGTGCGGGCTCCGATGCAGGTCCCCCGACCACGGAGGACCACGGTCCTCGCCGTGGGTGCGGCTGCGGTTGCACTCACGGTGGGGGCCTGCACCGGCACGCCGGGCGGCGGCTCCAGTGACGGGGGTCCGGCGAGGCAGCTGACCGTGCTGTCGCTGGGTCCGGTCGCGACCTGGGACCCCCAGCGGATCTCCACCCCGCAGGACATCGCCTTCGCCGGTCGCGTCTTCACCCGGACGCTCACCGCCTTCCCCGCCGGTCCGGATGCCGCCAGGCAACGTGCGGTCGTGGGCGACCTCGCCACCGATGCCGGCACCGTCGACACCTCCCTGAGGCGCTGGTCGTTCACCTTGCGCGACGGCGTGACCTGGCAGGACGGCTCCGCGGTCACCTGCGACGACGTCCGCTACGGCATCTCCAGGTCGTTCGCGGCACCGTTCGCCTCCGAGGGGCTGAACTACCCCTTGGCCTACCTCGACATCCCGCGCAAGGCTGACGGGTCGTCGGTCTACCCAGGACCGTTCGCCAAGGACGCCAAGGGCCAGGCGGCGTTCGACAAGGCGGTCTCGTGCGAGGGGACCACCGTGACCTTCCGCCTGAGCACGCCGATGGCCGACTTCAACCAGGTCGTCGCCCTACCTGTCTTCGCGCCGGTCAAGCAGTCCCAGGACAAGGGTGCGGACGGCACGTATGCCGTGTTCTCCAACGGCCCCTACCAGCTCAAGGGTGCGTGGGACCCCAGTGCGGGCGGCACCTTCGAGCGGAACCCGCGCTGGAACAAGGCCTCGGACCCCATCCGGCAGGCGAAGCCCACGGTCATCGACTACGTCGAGGGCACCGAGTCGCAGACCGCCGTGCAACAGGTCATCAACGACTCCGGTGTCCACCGCCGAGCCGTGACGCTCGACTCCGCGCCCCCGGCGATGCAGCAGCACGTCCTCACCGACCAGGCCCTCAAGGCGCGCTCGGTGAACCCGCAGGGCCAGTTCGTCGACTACCTCGCGCCCAACGTCAGCAAGGGCGTGATGCGCAACCCGAAGGTGCGTCAGGCGCTGGCGCTGGCGACGAACCGCGAGGGCTACGTGAACGCGCTCGGCGGGGCCAGTGCCGCGTCGGAGGCCTACTCCCTCATCGGACCAGCCCTCCCCGGCCACACCGACTCCGATCCCGTCGGTGCGGGGCCGACGGGAGACGCGGCGCGCGCCAAGGCCGCGCTGCAGGAGTCCGGCCTCACCCTGCCGGTCAGGATCCGGGTCTCGTACCGCTCCACACCGACTGCCGACAAGGCGATGGCGGCGCTGGTCAACGGGTGGGAGTCCGCGGGCTTCACGGTCGACCTCCAGCCGATCGAGAAGGACTACTTCGCGGAGGTGTCCAAGCCCGCACGCTCCGCAGAGACCGATGTCTTCTGGGCCAACTGGGCGCCCGCATGGCCGTCCGCCTCGACGGTCATCCCCCCGTTGTTCGACAGCCGCATCAACCTCTCCGACAGTGGCAACGGCAGGGACTTCGGTGGCTTCGCCGACGCCGCCGTCAACGCCGAGATCACCCGGATCGGCGGCCTCTCGGATGCAGACGCCCGAGCCGGGGCCTGGAGTGCCCTCGACGCCAAGCTGGCCCAGAGCGGGGCGTTCGTCGCGCTGGCCCAGCGCAAGTCCCTCTTCGTTGCGGGCAGCGCGGTGACGGGCCTCGCGGCCAACGAGGCGCTGGGCGGGTTCGTCGACCTCGCGGCCGTAGGTGTGGAATAGCGACGTGAGCGCCCACCCCGCACGCCTGCTGTTCGTCCATGCCCACCCGGACGACGAGACGCTGACCACCGGGCTCACCATGGCCCGCTACGTGCACGACGGCCACCGCGTCCACGTCCTCACCTGCACGCTGGGGGAGGAGGGCGAGGTCATCCCGCCCGCCCTGCAGCACCTCGACGCCGCCCACGACGACGCCCTCGGACCGCACCGCCTCGAGGAGCTGGGAGCAGCGATGGCCGCCCTGGGTGTCACCCACGAGGTGCTCGGCGCCGACCCCCGCACCGGTGTCCTGTCCCGCTACCGCGACTCGGGGATGGCAGGCACACCGAGCGCTGCCAACCCCGAGGCCTTCGTCAACGCCGACCTCGACCAGGCGGCTGCCCTCGTGGCGGAGGTCGTGCGACGGGTGCGGCCCCACGTGGTGGTGACGTACGACCAGAGCGGTGGCTACGGCCACCCTGACCACGTCCAGACCCACCGCGTCACGTGCGCTGCCGTGGCCTCCCTCCCGGCCGACGAGCGACCGGCCCTGTATGCCGTGCTGGTGCCGCAGTCGTGGGCCCGCCAGGACCGCGAGTGGCTGGCCGAGCACCCGCCCTTCGGCACCGGGTGGGCGCTGCCCGACCCGGCCGGCGACTACCCCCCGTCCGTCGTCGCGGACGACCTCGTCACCCACGAGGTGGTCAGCCCGGAGCTCGTGCCCGTCCAGGTTGCTGCCCTCCGCGAGCACGTGACGCAGGTGACGGTGGCGGCATCGGGCGACACCTACGCACTCTCCAACGACATCGCCGCCCGGATCCCGGGCCGTGAAGGATTCTCCCGTCTCGACCCGGTCACCGGCCTGCTCGCGGCGCCGGGCGCCGTGGCGAGCAGGCGGCATACCGACCTCTTGGACGGTGCCTCGTGAGCGCGGCTGACACCACCGGCCCGGTGGGCGCCGGTGACGACGCCGGCGGGGCAGCGCCGCCGCTGGCTCCGGTCGACGGCGACCACTTCCGGCTGGCGATGGGTCGGTTCGCCACCGGCGTCACCGTGCTCACCACCTTCAGCGCGGGCCACGACCACGCGATGACCGCCAACGCCATCACCTCGGTGTCCATCGACCCCCTGCTCGTCCTGGTCTGCGTCGAGGTCGACGCACGGTTCCACGACGCCATCATCGACTCGGGCGTGTGGGGTGTGAGCGTGCTGGGCGCCGACCAGCGGTCGGTCGCGCAGTGGCTCTCCACCCAGGGACGACCGCTGCACGGCCAGCTGGACCGCATCCCGCACCACCGCGGCACCGCCACGGGGGTCGCCCTCCTCGACGGCGCGCTGGCCACCCTCGAGCTGCGCACCACGGCGGTTCACCCCGCAGGTGACCACAGCATCGTGGTCGGCGAAGTAGTCTCGCTGGCGAGCGCCGAGCATGCCGCAGATGCTCTGGTGTACTACCGCAGCCGCTACCAGGCGCTGAAGTGAGGGGAGTCTGCCCGTGAAGGACAGCGGTTCGGCCGGGCTGCGCTTCGGCATCGCCGTGGCGGTGCTGCTGGCCGGGTACCTCGGGATGGCGTGGTTCCTCGGGCGTCACATCCCCTCCAACTCCACCGTCGCAGGAGTGCCCGTCGGCGGCATGTCCCCGCAGTCCGCCCAGGACACCCTCCGGCGCGCCCTGGCGGCCAGGGAGAACGCGAAGATCACGCTCCAGGCGGGCGACAAGACCTTCCAGCTCGACCCGAAGACCGCCGGGCTCGCGATCGACTACGAAGGCACCGTCGACGGCCTCTCCGGTTTCAGCATCAAGCCCTCAGACGTGTGGAACAACCTGTCGGGGGGCTCCGCCGAGAAGCTCGAGACCACCGTCGACCGGCCCAGGCTCGAGGCTGCCATCCGGGGCGCGGAAGCCACCCTCGACACCCAGGTCGTCCAGGCGGCAGTGACCTTCCCAGCGGGGAAGGTCGCCGTCGTCAAGCCGGTGGCAGGCTCCACGATCTCGGTCGGGAAGACCGCCGACGAGGTCGAGGCCCGGTGGCCGAGCACCAAGCCGATCGAGCCCCAGGTCGACACGGTCGCCCCTGCGGTCAGCGCCGACGAGGTCGACCGGGCGGTGTCGGAGTTCGCGACGCCAGCGGTGTCCGGCCCCGTCACGGTCAAGGTCGGCGCCAAGTCCTTTGCGGTCGCGCCGGCCGTGTTCGCGCCCGCGCTGGCGATGAAGCCTGACTCCGAGGGCAAGCTCGTGCCTGCGATCGACAACACCAAACTCGTTGCGGCCGTGCGCCTTTCGGCCGCTGCTGCGGGTCTCGAGGCGAAGCCGCGTGACGCCAAGATCACGTTCAAGGGGACCACTCCCGTGGTGCTGCCGTCGGCCGTCGGAGCGACCCTCGACGAGAAGTCGGTCCTGGCGACCTTCGTCCCCGCCCTGACCTCCCCGACCCGCACCGCCGTCGTGACGACTGCGGTCCTGCAGCCGAAGCTGACCACCGCGCAGGCCGAGAAGATCAAGCCGCGCGAGATCATCTCGACGTTCACGACGAACTTCCCCTTCAACCCGCCCCGCACCAACAACATCACCATCGCGGCGCGCACCCTGAACGGCACCTACGTCGGGCCCGGTCAGCAGTTCAGCCTCAACGCCACCCTGGGGGAGCGCACCGCGGCCAAGGGGTATGCGTCGGCACCGGTCATCGAGAACGGGCGCCTGAAGAAGGACTACGGCGGCGGCGTGTCGCAGGTGTCCACGACGACGTTCAACGCTGCCTTCTTCTCGGGCGTGCGGATCGACCAGTACCTGCCGCACAGCTTCTACATCTCCCGCTACCCAGAGGGACGCGAGGCCACGGTGTCGTGGCCCGACGTTGACCAGAAGTGGACCAACGACACCGGCTACGGGATCCTCATCCAGGCCTCCGTGACCGCCAACTCGATCACCGTGACGTTCCACGGGACGAAGGTCTGGGACATCGAGGCCATCAAGGGCCCGCGTCGCAACGTGGTGCAGCCCAAGACGATCGTCGACGACCGACCCGGGTGCGTGCCCCAGACGGCCAGCACCGGCTTCGACGTGACGGTCACCCGCGTCTTCAAGAAGGCCGGCAAGACGGTGAAGACGTCGAGCTTCAACACCCACTACATCCCCGAGGACAAGGTCACCTGCACGCATCCGAGTGCCGGCTGAGGCGGTTTCGGGTGTCGGCCTTCCGACTCCCCGGGTGAGTCGACCGTCGGGGCTGCGGCGCCGCTGGTCAGGGGGTTGGCCGATGGGCCACGGCGTCGAGGATCCGCCACGCTGACGCTCGTCCGCGTGCCCTTATGTCCCGATTTACCATGCGGTGACCGGTAGGTGGATTTCGCACGTACACAGGCCGTTGGCTACTCTCCTGCCACGTCGATCCGCGTGGGGAACTCCCCACCGCTGGGCCGGTGTCCGGAGCCTTCCTGCAGGGAGGGTTGCCGTCGGAAGCGCGTCCTGAGGGGCGCCACCGTCTGAGTGACCAGTCATGCCCGTGTGCCCACGTCGTGTGGCCGTGCCGCGTGCCCTGACTCGTGCTGGTCGGCGATCGCTGGACCGTTCCCCCAGCGTGCCCACCGCGCAGCAAGGCCCCCTCCCCACGGGGCCGAAGGAGACCCATTGCCCACCACTCGCAGAACCGTCCTCAAGCGCCTCGGCGCAGTCGCAGTCGCCACGACGGGGGCCGCCATCGTCGGCACGACCCCCGCATCGGCGGCCACCGCTGAGGGCGAGATCCTCCTCGACTCGTTCTCCGGCACCGATGACCAGCGCCTCACCGCCGCGCTGGACGTGGCCCGCAGCTCTTCGCCGCGTCGGCCGATCCGCCTTGCGGCGCGCAACCACTCGTTCAGCCTGACCCGCACCACCTTCTCGGGCCTGCGCATCCTCGGACCGAACCTCGGGTGGCAGAACCCGGAGATCGCGAACACCGCCGAGGCGCTGCCGCAGTGCATCGTCACGCTCAACTGCGGGACCGGGGCGAACTCCTGGCTGGTCGGCACGGGCACCACCTACGACGTGATGATCGCCGGCATCACCTTCAAGTCCAGCAACGGCGCGACGCAGTTCTACCACCACCCCTACAGCGCGGGCACGGCCTACGCCACGCGCCTGCACGAGCTGTCGTTCTACGGCTTCAAGCACGTCCTCGGCATGCCCGGCAACGCGTACGCGATGACGCTCAACACCCTCTCCGGCACGTGGACCTGCGTGGGTGTCAAGGGATCCCAGTTCTCGCTGCGCGGGTCGGACAACTTCCTGTGGAAGAACGGCGAGATCAACTACGGGTGGTTCGGGGAGAACGGCGGCCAGTACCTCATGCGGTTCGAGAACCTGATGAAGACCTCCGTGGCCAACATGTACCTGACCGCCCGCGACGGTGCGCGCGCCGTCCTCGTGGACGGCGCTGACACCAACCAGGGCGGCCTCGACATCAGCGACTGCGTGATCGAGGGCAACAACAAGGACCAGCCCGCGTACGGCGCCCTGGTCGTGGTCAAGGGCGGCGGGGTGTCGTTCACCAACACCAAGCTCAACTTCGGCATGGCCCGGCCCTCGGCCTTCACGGACCAGCAGGACACCGGGCTGGTCATGGTCCAGGGCGGCACCGCACTGCTCACCAACACCTGGACCAACCGCGCCACCGCCACTCCCGAGTCGGTTCCGGTCGTGGCCGTGTCAGGCGGTACCGCGCACGTCACCCGCATGATCGGCATGGGAGGCGGGTGGACGGGCCAGCCGCGGGTGTCGCGGACGTCCGGCACGCTCGTGCCCGACCAGTCGGTCACGACCGTCTGACCCACGGCCTCGCGACCCGACCTGGGACGGCAGCGCGCCCCGGACCCCTACGGCTACCTCACGAGGTGGGCGTAGGGGTCCGGGCGCTCGGACTCGCTGCGCAGCACGCAGAACTCGTTGCCCTCGGGGTCGGCCAGGGTGACCCAGCCCGTGCCGGGGCCGTGGTGGTCGCGCAGGTCGTGGACGAGGGTGGCACCGGCCTCGACCAGCCGCTCGACCTCCTCGTTCATGGTGCGATCGGTGGGCCAGAGGTCGAAGTGGACGCGGTTCTTCACGGTCTTGCCCTCCGGCACCTCGATGAAGAGCACCCGCTGCCGGCCGTCGGGGGAGAAGATCATGCACTCCTCGTGGCCCGGCAGGTTGGGGTCACGGGGGTCCTCGGAGAAGCCCAGGACCTGGCTCCACCAGACCGACTGGTCGTGGGCGTTGCGTGAGTCGATGCTGGTGTGCGAGATGCGTGACGTCATGGCGCCACTCTGGCGCTCCGGCTAGCCTCCCCGCCAGCGGAAATCCGGCCGCCCCCACGCCGGGGTGCGAGCGCGCGCAAGGGCCCCGGCAGGAGCTGTCGCTCAGCCCTGCGTGAGGTAGGCGTACGACGAGTGCACGTCGAAGCCGAGCCGCCGGTAGAGGCGGATCGCGGTGACGTTGTCGTGCTCCACCTGGAGGTGGATCAGGCCGATGTCTTCCCTGCGCAGGTGCGCGGCGAGGGCGGCGGTGAGGTGGGCCGCCAGCCCGCGCCCTCGGTATGCCGGGTCGGTCCAGACCGCGCCGAGCCCGGCCCAGCCCGCGCCGATCCCCATGCGCGCCAGCGCGATCGGCGTGGTGCCGGCGGCATCCGCGGCGCGCAGGCCGAGTTGCTGCGACAGGCCGCCTCCGGGCGTGATGCTCCCGAAGACCACCCGCGGGCTGTCGCGCAGGACGGCCTCGGTCGCTCCCGGCACGGTCGCGCGAGTCAGCCGGTAGGCCTCCAGCCACTGCGGGGTGAGCTCGTTCGCGAGGGTCACCGCCGGGCCGCCCGGGTCGGCGGCCGCGACGGGCTCCCGGGCAGCCGTGAGGTTCAGGGTGCGGCTCCCCACCGTGTAGCCGCGGCCCAGGAGGAGGGCGCCCAGCGGGTCGTCGCCGGGGTCGAAGCCCTCGGGCCCGGCGAGGGCGAACTTGGCCGGGAGGCCGCGCGCGGCATACCAGTCCTCGACGTCGCCCACGGCGTCGGCGAGCGGCAGGCCGGGGCTGCCGACGGGCACCACGGAGTTGCCCCGCTGGGTGTAGCCGGCGGAGGCGCGCAGCGCCCAGGCGCCGAGGGTGCCACGCTCGACCGCACCCCAGGCCGGCGTCATCACCCGCTGGAGGTCCTCGATCGTCAGGGCCAGGTGGGGGGCGCCCCGTCGCGACGGCTTGGGTGGCACCTCCTTCGCGGCGGTGACCCGTGCGCGCTCGATGGTCACGGGTCCGCGTGACGTCTCGACCCGAACGGTCTCCGGGTCGCGCGCGACGAGGGTGCCAACCGCGTCCGTGAGGGTCGCACCGGTGGCCGGATCGGGGGCCGGCAGGCGCCACCTGACCACGACTCGGGACCCGAGGGGGAGGTTGCTGACGTCGGCCGACATGAGCCGCATAGTATGTGCGCCATGACGTACGTGATCGCCCAGCCTTGTGTGGACCTCAAGGACAAGGCCTGCATCGAGGAATGTCCGGTCGATTGCATCTACGAAGGCGAGCGGTCCCTCTACATCCACCCCGACGAGTGCGTCGACTGCGGCGCCTGCGAGCCGGTGTGCCCAGTCGAGGCGATCTACTACGAGGACGACACCCCCGAGCAGTGGGCCGACTACTACAAGGCGAACGTCGAGTTCTTCGATGACCTCGGCAGCCCCGGCGGTGCGGCCAAGCTCGGCATGATCCCCAAGGACCACCCGCTGATCGCCGACCTGCCCCCGCAGGTCCACGACGAGTGAGTGGCATGAGCCTGCGCGCTCTGCCTGACTTTCCCTGGGACTCGCTCGCTCCGTACAAGGAGCGGGCGAGTCTCGCTGTTGGTGGGCCGACCGGCGGCATCGTCGATCTCTCCGTCGGCACGCCCGTCGACCCGACTCCCGACGTCGTGCAGGAGGCGCTGCGAGCTGCATCTGACGCGCCGGGGTACCCGCAGACCTACGGCACCCCCCAGCTCCGCGAGGCCGTGGCCACGTGGTTCGCCCGCCGGCGAGGGGTGCCTGACCTCGACCCCGACGGCGTGCTGCCGACGATCGGCTCCAAGGAGCTGGTCGCGTGGCTGCCGACCCTTCTGGGCCTGGGGGAGGGCGACGTGGTGGGCTTCCCGGGCATCGCCTACCCGACCTACGACGTGGGTGCCCGCTTGGCCGGCGCTCGTCCCCAGGTGGTCGACGGCCTGGCCGCGTTGGGTCCCCTGACCGCCGCCACGACACCAAAGCTGTTGTGGCTCAACAGCCCCAGCAACCCGACGGGTCGCGTCCTCGGCCTCGAGCACCTTGCCAAGGTGGTCGCGTGGGCGCGTCAGCACGGTGTCGTGGTCGCCAGCGACGAGTGCTACGCCGAGCTCGACTGGCGGTCGGCGACCGAGCGCGGCGACACGTCGGCGACCACGCCGAGCATCCTCGACCCGCGGGTCAACGACGGGAGCCACGAAGGGCTCTTGGCGGTCTACTCCCTGAGCAAGCAGTCCAACCTCGCGGGTTACCGGGCGGCCTTCGTGGCCGGCGACGTGACGCTCGTGCGCCGGCTCCTCGAGGTCCGCAAGCACGCGGGGATGATCGTGCCGTGGCCGGTGCAGCAGGCCCTCACCGTCGCCCTCGGCGACGACGCCCACGTGGCCGACCAGAAGGCCAGGTATGCCGCGCGGCGGGCCACGCTGCGCGCCGCCGTCGAAGGTTTCGGGCTGCGCGTCGACCACTCCGACGCGGGCCTGTACCTCTGGGCGACGCGGGGCGAGGACTGCTGGGCGACCGTCGACGCGCTGGCCGCCCGCGGCATACTCGTGGCTCCTGGCAGCTTCTACGGCAAAGCCGGCCGTGAGCACGTGCGCATCGCCCTCACCGCGACCGATGAGCGGATCGCCGCGGCGGCCGAGCGTCTCGCAGGGTAGTCAGGTCGATTCCCTGAGGTCGCTGGTCGTGGGGTAGCGTCGCAGTGCGCGGGAAGCGCCCGGCAGCACACGGATCTGGGCGCCCGCATCACGTGGAGGATGGATTTCGCATGACTGACGCAACTGCTGGCGCCACCCTGACGGCCGGTGGCAAGACGCTCGACCTCCCCCTGGTCAAGGCGGCGGAGGGCAACAACGGCTACGACGTCTCCAAGCTCCTCAAGGAGACCGGCAACGTCACGCTCGACAGTGGGTTCGTCAACACCGCGTCGTGCAGCAGCGCCATCACGTACATCGACGGCGACGAGGGGATCCTGCGCTACCGCGGCTACCCGATCGAGCAGCTCGCCGAGAAGTCCAGCTTCCTCGAGGTCTCCTACCTCCTCATCTACGGCGAGCTGCCCAGCCAGGCCCAGCTCGACGACTTCGACCAGAAGATCCGGCGCCACACGCTCCTGCACGAGGACCTCAAGGCGTTCTTCGGGGGCTTCCCCCGCGACGCCCACCCGATGCCGGTGCTGTCCTCCGCCGTGTCGGCGCTCTCGACCTTCTACCAGGACAGCCTCGACCCGTTCGACAAGGAGCAGGTCGAGATCTCCACGGTCCGGCTGCTGGCCAAGCTGCCCACCATCGCCGCGTACGCCTACAAGAAGTCGGTCGGCCAGCCGTTCCTCTACCCGGACAACTCCCTGTCGCTGCCGGAGAACTTCCTGCGCATGACGTTCGGCTTCCCGGCCGAGCCCTACGACATGGACGAGGACATGGTCAAGGCACTCGACCTCCTCCTCATCCTGCACGCCGACCACGAGCAGAACTGCTCCACATCGACGGTCCGCCTGGTCGGGTCGTCCAACGCCAACCTGTTCGCGTCCGTCTCGGCCGGCATCAACGCGCTCTTCGGGCCGCTGCACGGTGGCGCCAACCAGGCCGTGCTCGAGATGCTCAACACCATCCACCAGGAGGGTGGCGACGTCGACACCTTCGTCAAGAAGGTCAAGAACAAGGAAGACGGCGTCAAGCTGATGGGCTTCGGCCACCGGGTCTACAAGAACTACGACCCGCGCGCAGCCATCATCAAGAAGACGGCCGACAAGATCCTCACCAAGGACGGCGTCTCCGACCCGCTGCTCGACATCGCGCTCCAGCTCGAGCAGCGCGCCCTCGAGGACGACTACTTCGTGGAGCGCAAGCTCTACCCGAATGTCGACTTCTACACCGGCCTGATCTACAAGTCGATGGGCTTCCCGGAGCGCATGTTCACCGTGCTCTTCGCCCTCGGCCGGCTGCCCGGCTGGATCGCCCAGTGGCGCGAGATGATCGAGGACCCGCAGACCAAGATCGGCCGTCCGCGCCAGATCTACACCGGCGCCACCGAGCGCGACTACGTCGCCATGGACGGCCGCTGACCGTTCCAGCGCCGTCAGGCAACCTGCGCCAGCGCCCATCCCAGCAGAGGTCCCTTGTTCGCGGACACCGTGCAACCTGTCCGCGAACGAGCAACCCTTGCTAGCAAAGGTTGCTCGCAGGGGCGGGGTCAGCCGGCGAAGGTGACGGTGACCGTGGTGGGGGTGCTGCGCTTCTTCGCGTCGTGCCACTCCCACCCGGACGAGTTGCGCGTGCGGGTCCACTCGCGCGAGCCGACCTGCACCGAGGTGGCGCCGTGGAGCGAGGCCTTCGCCACGGCATACGCGCCGGCGCTCCAGGCGGCCCGCTCGGAACCGGCGGCCACGGTCAGGGTGCGCCCGCGGACGGTGGCCTTGACGCCGAGCTCCTTCGACAGCGCGGACTGCAGTGCGGCGGGGTCTCCGGACGTGGCGTCGTCCAGTCGACAGCCCATGCCCTCGGGGGAGTGGCCGCTGAGCGTGGACGCGAGCAGCCGGCCCTCTGTCTCGTGGTCGGCGTACGCCTCGGGGTAGGCGCTGCGCTGCACCTTCTGCGCGATCTCGGTGATCCGCATGCTCTCGTAGCCGTCGATCTTCACCAGCGCGTCGTAGAACTTGTTGGTGGAGTAGACCGGGTCGAGGATCTGGTCGACGGTGCCCCAGCCCTGGCTCGGCCGCTGCTGGAAGAGCCCCACCGAGTCGCGGTCGCCGTAGCGCAGGTTGCGCAGCTTGGACTCCTGGATCGCCGTGGCGATGGCGATGGTGGCAGCCCTCGCGGGAAGCCGCCGCTTCTCGGCGACCGCCTCGATCGTGGCTGCGTATGCCGTCTGGCTGGGGTCGAAGCTGACGCTCGCACCCGCTGCGGTCGCCTGGCAGCGTGGCCCGCCGAAGTTGGCGACGAGCCCGCGCGCACCGACCACGCCGGCGCCCACGAGACCTCCGGCGAGCAGCACCAGCACGAGACGGGTGACGAACCGGCGCCGCCGCGAGCGGGGCCGCTCTTCCGCGAGGACGATGCCCCCGCGCCTAGTCGTTGGCATGCAGGGCCGAGTTCAGGACGATGCCGTGGCCGTCGCGCGCGCGTGCCTCCACGGTGCCGGTGACGGAGTTGCGCAGGAAGAGCAGGTTGGACTGGCCCGACAGCTCACGCGCCTTGACCACCCGGCCGTCGGTCAGCGTGACCTTGGTGCCGGCCGTGAGGTAGAGCCCCGCCTCGACCACGCAGTCGTCGCCGAGGGCGATGCCGAGACCCGACTCGGCTCCGAGCAGGCAGCGCTCGCCGATGCTGACGCGGTCCGTGCCGCCCCCGGAGAGCGTGCCCATCGTGGACGCCCCGCCGCCGATGTCGGAGCCGTCGCCGACCACGACACCCTGGCTGATCCGGCCCTCGACCATCGAGTGGCCCAGGGTGCCGGCGTTGAAGTTGACGAAACCCTCGTGCATCACGGTCGTCCCCGACGCCAGGTGAGCGCCGAGGCGCACGCGGTCCGCGTCGCCGATCCGCACCCCGGCGGGCACGACGTAGTCGACCATCCGCGGGAACTTGTCGACCCCGAGGACCTGCACCGCTGCGCGCGCCTGCATGGCGGCGCGGACCAGCTCGAAGCCGTCGACCGCGCAAGGACCCTGGGTCGTCCAGACGACGTTGACCAGCACGCCGAACAGGCCGTCGAGGTTGATGGTGTTGGGGGCGACGAGGGTGTGGGAGAGCAGGTGGAGGCGAAGGTAGGCGTCGGCCGGGTCGGCAGGGGCGGCGTCGAGGTCGATCTCGGTGGTGACGACCTCGCGGCGGACCTTGCGGACGTCGTCCTTGGCGACCAGCGCCTCGAGCTCGGCCGGGACAGCTGCCTGCGCCGGGCGCTCGCCGAGGGCCGGTTGCGGGTACCACGTGTCGAGGACCGCGCCACTGTCGTGGATGGTCGCGAGTCCGTGGCCCCAGGCCCTGCGTGCGCTGCTCATGGGGCAAGCCTACGAGAAGTGGTCGTGTGCCTGAGACCAACCCGGAGGCCGGTCTGGGGCGCACGGGCGGATGGATATGGTGGCGACCATGGCCTCCACCGCGACCACGCCTGCTGCCGCTCTCGACCTGTCTGCCGACATCGTCACCCTCACCGCGGCGCTGTGCGACATCGAGTCGGTGAGCCGCGACGAGGCCGCCGTCTGCGACGCCATCGAGGCCTCCCTGTCCGCGCTCGAGCACCTGACGGTGACGAGGATCGGCAACACCCTGGTCGCCCGCACCGAGCTCGGTCGCGACGAGCGGGTCGTCCTGGCCGGCCACATCGACACCGTCCCCCTCACCAAGGAGCCGGCGAACCTCCCGACCCGACGTGACGGTGACGACCTCGTCGGCCGGGGCACCGTCGACATGAAGGGCGGGGTCGCCGTCCAGCTCAAGGCAGCCCTGGTCGCGGAGCCGAGCCGCGACCTCACCTTCGTCTTCTACGAGGGCGAGGAGATCGACAGCCAGTACAACGGGCTGCTCCACGTGCAGCAACAGCGCCCCGAGCTGATCGAGGACGCCGACTTCGCGGTGCTGCTCGAGCCGACCGCGAGCCAGGTCGAGGGGGGCTGCAAGGGCACGCTGAGGGTCGAGGTCACGGTGCGGGGCGTTGCCGCCCACTCGGCTCGCCCGTGGAACGGCCGCAACGCGATCCACGACGCGAATGCCGTCCTGACGCGCCTGACGGCGTACGAGACCTCGACCGTGACCGTCGACGGGCTCGACTACCACGAGGCCATGAACGCCACCGGCATCCGGGGCGGCATCGCCGGCAACGTCATCCCCGACGAGTGCGTGGTGACGGTCAACTACCGCTACGCCCCGGACAAGACCGCCGACCAGGCGCTGCGCCACGTGACGGACCTCTTCGACGGGTACGAGGTGGTCTGCCTCGACAACGCCCCGGGTGCCCGCCCCGGGCTGGACCTCCCCGCCGCCAAGGCGTTCGTCGACGCCCTCGCCGTACCCGTGATCGCCAAGGAGGGGTGGACCGACGTGGCCCGGTTCTCCGAGATGGGCATCGCCGCGGTGAACTTCGGCCCGGGTGACCCCAACCTCGCCCACCACGACGACGAGCGCGTGCCGGTCGGGCAGCTGGAGTCCGCGGAGACCGCGCTGCTGCGCTGGCTCGCCTGACGAAGGGGTATGCCGCGGAGCGCCGCCGTCGCGTCAGCCCTCCAGCGACTCGCCGAACCCCAACGGGGCACGGGTGACCAGGTAGGTCGCCCAGTTCAGCTTGAGCACCGTGCCGTCGGTGTCGTAGGTGACCCGCAGCGTCTCACCACGCTCGCGTCCCGACACGGTGCGGAAGGTCGTGCCGTCGAGGCGCTCGAACACCGACGGCGCACGGTCGGTGGGCGCTGCGTCAGCGCGCGCCTCGAGCCGACCCTCCCGCACCGAGAAGGTGAAGCCCGACCCCTCGGAGAACCAACGGCCGAGCAGTGGCGCCAGGTCCTCGGGGACTGAGGTGCCCGGACGCCACGGCTCCGCTTCGGCCGGGTCGTGGTCGAGGACGTGCTCACCCAGGGCGATCGCGAAGGCGGCGGGGTCGGGGGAGGACGAGCTGTTCATGAGCACGATGCCGCCGGTGCCGCTCTCGCGGTGGGTGAACACTCCCGTCACCTGGCCCGGCATGCCGCCGGTGTGACCGACCCAGGTGCGCTGGCCCGGCGACCGCATCAGGAAGAAGCCCAGACCCATCGCTCCGCCCCAGTCGTCGGGGTCGACCATCAGCTGCGGTTGGCACATCTCCTCGAGGGTGTCGGGCGACAGGATGGCGGGGTCGGGGGCGGCCACGAAGCCTGACCACGTCGCGAGGTCCGTCACGGTGCTGGCGAGGGCGCCGCACGGCCCCATCGCCCGCAGGTCGAGCACCGGTTCCACGCGAGGGACGTCGTGGAACGGCTGCACGTGGTAGCCGGTCGCCCGGGGACCGTCGTCGAAGCCGACCGTCGTGCGGGTCATCCCGAGGGGCTCGAGGATCCGGGCCCGCAGCGACTCCTCCCAGGAACGGCCCTCGAGGCGCTCCACGAGCTGGCCCAGCACGGCATACACGACGTTGGAGTAGTGCCAGCGGTCGTGGGGGCGGCCGACCCGCTCGATCGAGCTGAAGTCGCGCAGCAACGTGGCGGCGTCGGGCTGCTCGAGCGTCTCCCAGATGTCGCCGAGCGGTTCGCGGGCCAGGCCGCTGGCGTGGCAGAGGGCCTGGCGCACCGTGGCCCGGTGCTCCACCCCGGGCAGGTGCTGGTCGAGGGTGTCGTCGAGGTCGAGCCGGCCCTCGTCGCGCAGCGCCATCACGAGCACCGCCGTGAAGGTCTTGGTGTTCGAGGCGATGAGGAACTGGTCGTCCGGGCCGGGGACGCGGGGCGACGTCACGTCGACGGTGCCGACCCCGTCGGACCAGAGGGTTTCGCCACGGCGGACGACCGCCGCTGCCACCCCTGGGACCCGACCGCTGCGCTGGCGGTCGAGGGCGATGGCGCGCAGTCTTCGGACGGTGGTGTCCTGCAGGGTGGTGTCCACGTCGTCGACCATAGCGACGGCCCCGTCGGCGCGGGCTGGGGTGAGCCGCTCGCGTAGGTTTGGCTGCGTGAACGACGAGACGCAGGACGAGGACACCCGCACCGCCGGCGCGACACGGCACGAGTACGAGTACCACACCGGTCCGGTGACGCTCCGTGGTTCGCGGGTGCCCGGCACGACCACCGACCAGCGACTGCTCGACAGCCGGGGCCCGAGTGACTGGCTGCACACCGACCCGTGGCGCGTGATGCGGATCCAGAGCGAGTTCGTGGAGGGTTTCGGCGCGCTCGCCGAGCTGGGTCCTGCCGTGAGCGTCTTCGGGTCGGCCCGCACCAAGCCCGGCACCCCCTTCTACGAGCTGGCCACCCAGGTGGGGCGCCGGCTGGTGGAGCAGGGGTATGCCGTGATCACCGGCGGCGGTCCCGGCGCCATGGAGGCGGCCAACAAGGGCGCTCGCGACGCCGGCGGGGCGTCGGTCGGGCTTGGCATCGAGCTACCGTTCGAGCAGGGGCTCAACGAGCACGTGAACCTCGGCGTGAACTTCCGCTACTTCTTCGCCCGCAAGACGATGTTCGTGAAGTACGCCCAGGGGTTCATCGTCCTGCCCGGCGGTTTCGGCACCCTCGACGAGCTGTTCGAGGCGGTCACGCTGGTGCAGACCCAGAAGGTCACCTCGTTCCCGATCGTGCTGATGGGGACGGAGTACTGGGGCGGGCTGTTCGAGTGGCTCCGGGGCACCGTCCTCGAGACCGGCACCGTCAGCGCCAAGGACGTCGAGCTGCTGCACCTGACCGACGACGTGGACGAGGCGGTCCGGCTCGTGTCCGAGGGCGACGACCGGGTGGCGCCGAAGCGGCCCGAGTAGGAGCCGCGACGGGGTCGTGCCCCAGAACGCGCCCTGGCGTGGTCCCCGGGCAGCCGACCCGAAGGGGGATGGACGGGACGGGTCGGCGCACCGGATGATGGGTTCGTGACCATCTCGCCGCTGCCGCGACATGGTGACGTCATCGTCGGCCGTGACGTCACCGGTCGCACGCTGCGCATCTCCGGTCACCCGGAGTCCGGGCGGGTGGTCCTCTCGATCTGGCAGGACACCGTGTGCCGGGCGACCCTCCGCCTCGCCCCGGAGGACGTGCCCCAGTTCGTCGAGATGCTGACCCGCAGCGCGATCAGCCGGTCCGACGACGACGTTCGTGGCTTCGGAACGGCGGGCTGAGTAGGTCGTCGTCAGCAAGTCGTGCGACGATCGGCCGGTGATCTGGGTCTTCTTCCTCGCCGTCGGCGTCCTCCTCGTCGGGGGGTTCGCCGCGCTCGTCGTGGGACGGCTCGGCTACGACCCGCTGTCCGAGGCCACCACCACCCAGGCCGACCCGGTGCTGTCCGAGGACTTCGGGTCCGGCGAGATCGCCGCCGTGCGCTTCGACACCGCCCTGCGCGGCTACCGGATGGACCAGGTGGACGCGGTGCTCGACCGGCTCCAGGACCGGATCGCGGAGCTCGAGGCCGGCGACCAGCACCGCTGACCATGGCCCACTTCCACCTCACCCGCCTGTGCGCCGCGCCACCCGCGACGGTGTGGGACGTCGTGACCGACTTCGCGGCATACGGCGACTGGATGCCGTTGACCCGCATGCGGGTCGATGCGGGCGAGCCCCGGCTCGGCTGGGCGTTCGCGGGGGTCAGCGGGCTGGGTCGGGTCGGGTTCTCCGACTCGATGCTGGTGTCCGCCTGGACCCCTCCGGGAGCGGACGGGCGGGGGTCCTTCCGTGTCGTCAAGACGGGTCGGCTGCTCGGCGGCTGGGCCGAGGTGCGGGTCGAACCGGAGGGTGCCGGCACTCGTCTCGACTGGTATGAGGACGTCGTCGTGAGGCCGCTGCCGTTCAAGCGACTGTTCGCCCCCCTGCTGTCCCGGGCGAGCGACTGGCTCTACGGGCGCGCGGTCGACGCCATGCTGGCGCGAGCCGTGCAGCGTGCTCAGGGGTCGCCGTCGGGCGAGCCGGAGGTCGGGCGGTGAGCGGACTCGTCGTCGGCGAGGACGGTGTCACGCGCTGTGCCTGGGCGGGGTCGACACCTGACTACCTCGCCTACCACGACACCGAGTGGGGCGTGCCCGTCCACGGTGAGCGGGCGCTCTACGAGCGGTTGACGCTGGAGGCGTTCCAGTCGGGGCTCGCGTGGATCACCATCCTGCGCAAGCGCGAGGGCTTTCGCGCCGCCTTCGCCGGTTTCGACCCCGAGGTCGTGGCGCGCTTCGACGACGACGACCGGGCTCGCCTCCTGGCCGACACCGGCATCGTCCGCAACCGGCTCAAGGTCGACGCCGCGATCAGGAACGCCGCCGCGGTGCTCGCCCTGCGCGAGGCAGGAGGCCTTGACGAGCTGGTCTGGTCGCACGCGCCCGACCACCACGTCCCGCCGCAGACGACCGCTGACTTCCGGGCCACGTCGCCGGAGTCCGTCGCGCTGGCCAAGGCCCTGAAGAAGGCCGGCTTCGTCTTCGTCGGACCGACCACGATGTATGCCGCGATGCAGGCGTGCGGGCTCGTGGACGACCACCTCGCGGGCTGCCACCGGGCGGGCGGAGCCCGATGATGCGCACCCTCGTGGTGAGGGTGGCCCTGGTCTACCTCGCGCTGCGGGTGGTGTCGGCCCTGCTGCTCGTGCTGGCCAGCCGTGACCAGGTCGTCATGCCCGACTGGACCGGTCCGACGGTCGAGCCGATCGACATGACGGTGCTCTGGGACGGCAGCTGGTACCGCTCCATCGCGCTCAACGGCTACCCGCACGCGCTGCCCATCGACCCGGGCAGCGGTCGGGTCGCCCAGAACGCGTGGGCCTTCTACCCGCTCTTCCCCTTGCTGGCCCGGCTGCTCATGACGGTGACCGGTCTCGGCTTCCCGGTCGTGGCCTCCGCGCTGTCGCTGGTCTGCGGCCTGGGGGCAGCCGTCATCATGGGTCAGCTGCTCGCCGACCGCCTGGGGGCCCGGGTCGCGCTCGCCACGGTCGCGGTGTGGGGAGCCTTCCCGGCGGCCGTCTCGCTCCAGATCGCCTACACCGAGGCGATCGCCATGCTCGTGCTCTGCGGTGTGCTCTGGGCACTGGTGCAGCGGAACTGGGTGCTCACCGGCGCGTTGGCCCTCCTGCTGGGCATCACCCGGCCGATCGCCGTGCCGGTCGCGGTCGTCGTCGCGGTGGCGCTCCTGCTCCGGTGGCGCAGGCGGGCCGTCGACCCGATCGAGCCCGGTGAGTACGCGGCGGGCGCCTTCGCCCTGGCCGCCTCCGCCGTCGGTGCCGTGGCCTGGCCGTTGATCGCGTGGCAGGCCACCGGGGTCCGCAGCGCCTACACCGACACCATGGCCGCTTGGCGCGTCGGCGGCGTCATCACCCCCTTCAAGCCCTGGCTCGGCATGTCCCAGTGGGCCTTTCGCGACTTCGACGGCGCGGCCGTCTACGGCCCGGTCGCGCTGGCCGCCCTGGCCACGACCATCGTCGTGCTCACCTGCGGTCCCTGGGCGACCCGGCTCGGCCCCGAGCTGCGCACGTGGTGCCTGGCCTACCCGGCCTACCTCGCCGTGGTCCTCGACCCCTTCACGAGCATCTTCCGCTACGCCATCCCGCTCTTTCCCCTCATTGCCGTGGTCCTCGGCGGGGCGTGGGTCGAGCGCCGCGCGCGGTGGCTGTGGGCGCGCGCGGGCGTGCTCGTCGCCCTCGGCGTCGCGGGACAGGCCCTGTGGATCTGGAAGCTCCTCGTGTACGTCCCGCCCTCGGACTACCCGCCGTGACCGTGACCGGGCTGCGGGCCGTGGTGACCTCCCAGGGCCGCAGCGCAGTGGTCGGCCGGTGGGCCCTTCGGCGCCCCGTCGTCTTCCTGCTCCTCGTGTATGCCGTGACGCGGGTCATCGTCCTGCTCGCCATGTGGGTGGCCGCGACGTGGTTCCAGACACCGGCCGGGGTGGGCCACCTCGACCCGACCGTGGGCGACATCCTCGGCAACTGGGACAGCATCTGGTACCGGCGGGTGGCGACCCAGGGCTACCCGGTCCCGCTCCCCGCCGACCCTGACACGGGCCTGCTGACGTACAGCGCGTGGGCGTTCTACCCGGCCTTCCCCTTCCTGGTCCGCGGGCTGATGGTCGCGGGGGTCTCGTTCGAGGTGGCCGGGGTGGCGCTCAACCTCCTGCTGGGTGCGGTGTGCACCCTCCTGGTCTGGCGGTGCTTCAACTTCGCCCTGCACGCCTCGCCCCAGCCGGCGCGGGAGCGCCTCGCGCTCGTGAGCGGCGCACTCTGGTGCCTGTACCCGGCCACCGGGATCCTCGTGATGCCCTACACCGAGGCGCTCGCGGGGGTGCTGATCGCGGGGTCGCTGCTCCTGCTGATGCAGCGTCGCTACGCCTGGGTCGCCGTCCTCGTGCTCGCGCTGGGCTTCACCCGGTCGGCCGCGCCCGGCATCGCGTGTGCGGCCATCGCCCACCTGGTCCTGCGGTGGCGCGACGACCGCGCCGCCGGGGTGACTCCGGTGGGGGGCCAGCGGGTGACCGCCCTGCTCCTGCTCGTGGCGACCGGGGTGTCGTCGGTCGCGTGGCCCGTCGTCGTCGGCATCACCAGCGGTCTGCCCAAGGCCTTCTTCGACGTGCAGGCGGCCTGGGGCCAGAAGCCCGAGTCGGGTCCCTTCGTGCTGTGGCTGTCGTGGGCGTGGGAGGCGCACGGCATCGTCGGGGTGGTCATCCTCGTGGCGCTCGTCGCGACCTACATCGCGCTGATCCTCGGTCGGCACGGCCGCTGGCTCGCCGTGGAGCTGCGGGTCTGGGCGCTGGCGTACCCGTTGTACCTGCTCGCCGTGGTGCGCCCGATCACGAGCATGTGGCGCTTCCTGCTGCTCGACTTCCCCCTCGCTGCGGTGGTCGCCTCGGTGGCCATGCGCACCTCCACCGGCGCCAAGGTCGTGGCGCACTGGCGCCGCCGGGTGGGCGTGGTCGCCCTGGCCCTCCTGGTGGGCCTCTTCTGGTTCACCTGCACCCTGCTGACCTACACCCCCTGGGCGTCCGCCCCACCCTGATCCCGAGCAACCTTTGCTAGCAAACGTTGCTGGCTGAGGGACAGGTTGCACGGTGTCCGCCACCGAGGAACCTGTGCTGGGTGGGGGGGGTGGGGGGGCGCGGTCACTCGCCGGTGAAGACCGGCTTCTCCTTGGCGAGGAACGCGGCCACCGCCGCCCGGTGGTCGGACGTCGCCCCGGTGAGCGTCATGTAGTCGCCCTCGTTGGCGAGCGACTCACTCAGGCCGTGACCGGCGCTGAAGGCGACGGCGCGGCGGATCGAGCCGTAGGCAAGGGTGGGCCCGGCTGCCAGGGTCGTGGCCAGCTCGCGGACGGCCGCGTCGAACTCGTCGGCTGCGACGACCTTCGTGACCAGACCCAGCGACAGGCACTCGTCGGCCGGGACCGTGCGGGGCAGCAGGAGCAGCTCCTTGGCCTTGGCCGGGCCGACGATCCGCTGGAGGGACCAGGACGAGCCGGAGTCGCACGACAGCGCGATCCCGGCGAAGGCGAGGTTGAACCCGGCGGTGTCGACCATCACGCGGAAGTCGGCGGCAAGCGCAAAACCTGCCCCGGCTCCGGCCGCGACCCCGTTGACCGCCGCGACGACCGGCTTGTTCATGGTGGCGAGCAGCTCGACGACAGGGTTGTAGTGGCGGGCCACGGTGTCCCACAGCGACGGGTCGTCGTCCTGGAGCAGGGTGATGTGCTCGCGCAGGTCCTGCCCGACGCAGAAGGCGCGGCCACTGCCGGTCAGCACCACGCAGCGCACGGCGGGGTCCTCCGCCACCTCCGTCAGGGCGCTGACCAGCGCGTCCTTGGTGGCGATGTCCAGCGAGTTCATCGCATCGGGTCGGTTGAAGCGCACCGTGGCCACCGCGCCGTCGCGCTCGACGAGGACGAGGGAGCCCGGCTGGCTGGTCGGGTCGGCGGTCGTGTCGGTCATGCCGTCATCCTGCCGGACCGCCGTCGGACCCGGATTTCGCCTGTGAGGTGGTTCACGGGATAATGGAGCAAATCTGGCGCGCGCGGGGCTGATCACAGGTACTGGCGTGGATCCGCGTGGCCAGCAGCAGCCCACGCCAAACGGAAGGACACTCATGGCGGCAATGAAGCCGAGGACCGGCGACGGCCCGCTCGAGGTGACCAAGGAAGGTCGCGGCATCGTCCTGCGCATGCCCCTCGAAGGCGGCGGTCGACTCGTCGTCGAGATGACTCCTGACGAGGTCCGTGCCCTCGGTGACGCGATCACCAACTGCGAGGGCCTCAAGTAGTCCCCACCGCACGTTTCGAGGACCCCCATCGGCACCTGCCGACGGGGGTCCTCGCGCATGCCGGGGTATGCCGCGGGCGAACCTCCGGCGGGTTGGCCGGGTCGGCTCGGGCGGGCTGCCTCGGGGTGGCGCCGGATGGGTAGGGTCGGGTCCGTGCGCGCACTCGAACTGCTCGACCCCGCAGCCAGCGCCTGGACCGTCTCCGCGGAACCCCTGGCCGACGTCCTCGCCGACCTCGACCCCGCCGACCTGCTCCTGGCCCTTCCTGTCCCGTCCGGCGGACTGACGCCGTCCGGCGCCACCGCCCGGGCGCTCGCGCTCGTGGGGCTCGACGTCGCAGGGGTCACGGCCACCCACGAGCCGAAGTCGGACGCCGGGTCGGTCACGACCATCCCGCTTCCTCCCGGTGAGCGTCCGGCGCGCAGGGTGCTGCTGGTCGGCGTCGCTGGGGCCACGAGTGCCGACCTGCGTGCCGCCGGTGCCGCCCTCGGTCGCGCCGCCAAGGGCCGTGCCGCCCTGGTCGCCACGGTCGGCAGTGGAGCCGCTCGCGCGGCGCAGTCCGCGCTCGCCGAGGGCCTCGCCCTCGGGGGGTACTCCAGTCCCCGCTGGGTGCGCGACGGCGCGGCACCGGCCACCGCGCCCGCCGCCGAGATCGCCTTGGTTGGGTCCTACGACGAGCCCGCGGTGCGGCACAGCGTGGTGCGCGCCCGCGCGACGATGCTGGCCCGCAACCTCGCAGTCGTGCCCTCCAACACCAAGAACCCCGCGTGGCTCGCTGCCCAGGCCCGCACCCTGGCGGGCCGCACCGGGCTGGACGTGCGGGTGTGGGGCGAGCGGGAGCTCAGGGCCGAGGGTTTCGGCGGCCTGCTGGCGGTCGGGGCAGCCTCGGCGACCCCACCTCGCCTGGTGCAGCTCGACCACACGCCGGACGGCGCGACGGCAAGGACCCCTCGGGTCGTCCTCGTCGGCAAGGGCATCACCTTCGACACCGGCGGCCTCGACATCAAGCCCGTCGACGGCATGCTCGCGATGAAGACCGACATGAGCGGCGCTGCCGTCGTGCTCGCGGTGCTGGCGGCCTGCCGCGAGCTCGCGGTGCCGGTGAAGGTGACCGGGCTCCTGGCCCTGGCCGAGAACGCCGTGGGCGGCGCGGCATACCGGCCCGGTGACGTCGTCACCCAGTACGGCGGGCGAACCGTCGAGATCGGCAACACCGATGCGGAGGGCCGCATCGTCATGGCCGACGCACTCGCCTACGCCGACCTCCACCTCGACCCGACGGTGCTCCTCGACATCGCGACGCTCACCGGTGCGGCCCGCGTGGCGCTGGGCCGCTCGATGGCGCCGGTCTACGCGACCGACGACGCCCTCACCCGGGCCCTCGTGGGCGCCGGGGAGGCGACCGGGGAGCTGCTCTGGCCGATGCCGCTGGTGGAGGACTACCGGGCTGCTCTCGACAGCGAGGTTGCCGACATCAACCACATCGCGGGCATCGGAGGCGGGGGCGGGTCGATCTCGGCAGCATTGTTCCTGCGCGAGTTCGTGGGCGCGCGACGCTGGGCACACCTCGACATCGCCGGGGTGGGTCGCTCCGACGTCGACCGCGGACTCCTCACCAAGGGCGGGACGGGCTTCGGTGCCCGCCTGCTGCTCACCTGGCTGGAGGAGATGGCATGAACGCGGGATACGGACTGAGCGTGCGCTGGTCCCTGGAGTCGGCGCCCGAGGGCGTGGCCCAGGAGCTGCGCGACTACGTCGTCGGCACGTCGATGGCCAAGTTCATGTTCCTCGACGGCCTGGCCTTCAAGACCTGGCGGATGGTCGAGGGGGAGTGGTTCGAGGGCACCTACGTCTTCGACGAACAGGTCTACCGCGACGACTTCCAGCGGGAGTTCTCCGCGACGGCGGCCGAGTCCGCGGGCAGCGCCATCATCGGCTCGGCCCCGACCCTCATCGAGCCGTTCGAGGTCGTCGCCATCGCCGAGGGCCCGGGGCGGTTCCGCCGCGGCCCCGGCCCCGGTGCCGCCTGACCGACGTCAGCGACTGCCCGACGTCAGCGCTTGACGGCCGCCAGCACGCCGTCTCCCACCGGCAACAGTGCCGGGATGAGTCGCTCGTCGTCGCGCAGGGCCTTGCCGAGGTCGCGCAGCACCGACGTCTGCTGGTCGCGCGCGGCCGGGTCGGCGACCTTGTCGTGCCAGAGCATGTTGTCGAGCACGAGCACGCCGCCCGAGCGCAGGAGGCGGATGCCGTGGCTGACGTACTCGGGGTACTCCACCTTGTCGCCGTCGATGACCACCATGTCGTAGGCGCCGTCGGTCATGCGGGGGAGGACGTCGAGGGCCCGACCCGTGATGACGCGGGTGCGCTGGTGGGCGATGCCGGCCTCCGCGTAGGCCTTCTTCGCGACACCCTGGTGCTCGGCCTCGACGTCGATCGTCGTGAGGATGCCGTCCTCCGGCATGCCCTGCAGCATCCACAGCCCCGAGGTGCCCGCGCCGGTGCCGACCTCGACGACCGACTTGGCCTTGACCGCAGCCGCGAGGAGCCGCAGCAGCACTCCCGCGCCGTTGCCGACCGGGGTGGCCCCCAGCTCCTCGCCGCGCCGCCGCGCCGACTCGATCACCTCGTTCTCGGTGACGAACTCCTCGGCGTAGGCCCAGCTGGCCGGCTTCTGTGCGCTCATGCGGGAAACCCTACTGCCGCGCACGCGCCGAGCCGGGCACCGCGGCATACAGGGAATGCTCAGGTTGGTGGGGAACGATGCAAGCCACTCGGTCGTCTGGACCGAATGACAGGTGTGAGCGCCGCCCGGCGCCCGACGGAGGTGAGGGACGTGACCGCGACCGACACGATCGGTACGGCCCGGCAGGACGTCCAGGGGGACGCCCAGGAGGGACCCGCCTGGGTGCCGCCGACCTGGGAGGAGATCGTCGAGCAGCACTCCGCCCGCGTCTACCGCCTCGCGTACCGCCTCACGGGCAACCCGCACGACGCCGAGGACCTCACGCACGACGTGTTCATCCGCGTGTTCCGCTCGCTGCACAGCTACCAGCCGGGCACGTTCGAGGGCTGGCTGCACCGCATCACCACCAACGTCTTCCTCGACAAGATGCGTCGCAAGCAGAGGATCCGGTTCGACGCGCTGTCCGACGAGTCCGCGGCCCGGCTGCCCACCCGTGAGGCCGGCCCGGAGGCCGCCTTCGACGCCACCCACTTCGACGACGACGTGCAGCGCGCGCTCGACGCCCTCTCGCYCGACTTCCGTGCGGCTGTCGTCCTCTGTGACATCGAGGGCCTGTCCTACGAGGAGATCGCGGCGACGCTGGGTGTCAAGCTCGGCACCGTGCGCTCGCGCATCCACCGTGGGCGCGCCCAGCTGCGCGAGGCCCTCGCGCACCGTGACCCCAAGCTCGCCCGTCCCGCCGTGGACGCCGACCGTGCGCCCGTGACCAGGCGCCGGATCCCGGTGCTCGGCCGGGCGGTGCCGGGATCGCGATGAGCCGCCCCGGGTGGACCGGGGGCGCGAGCGCGTCGTTCGCCTCGCGCGGCCGCTGCCTCGGCGACCAGCTGACGGCCTATGCCGACCGGGCGATGGATGACGCAACGTTGCTGCGGTGGGACCGCCACGTCGTGGCGTGCCAGTGCTGCCGGGCGGCCGTGGACGAGGAGCGGCGCGTGCTGGCCGCCCTGCGCTCCTCGGCGGGTTCACCGCTCCCGGGTGACCTGCGCGGGATGCTGCTGGCCCTGGCGACTCAGATGCCTGCTGCGCACCCGGGCGGCTCGACCTCGCCGCGTGCTCCGATGGTGCCGCCGGTCCCCGTGGCACCGGTCCGCGTCGTCGACCGTGGCACGCCGGCCCTGCACCGCTCGGCCGGGCGCGCGACGGTGTATGCCGGTCTCGCGGCGGGAGCCACCGCGGCTGCCGCCCTCAGCCTGGTGGTGAGCGGTGGCCTCACCCCGAGCAACCCCACGGCGCCCCCGGCGGTGCAGCGGGCCCGGCCCGTCACCCCCGGTTTCGCGACGGCAGCCTTCACGGTGCCCGGCCTCGGCGGCTCCCCGTCAGGCCCCTCGACCACACCCACCGTGGGCACGGTGCGTGGTCGTTCGGCACAATCGACCCCATGAGCGACGAGCGAGACCTGGAGGGCCACGACCGGCCGACGCCCGCCGACCCCCTCGCCAGCGCGTCCAGCTCGTCCGACCCCGCATCCGACGCCCTCTCCGACTCGGCTCCCGGCTCGGCTCCCGGCTCGGCTCTCGGCTCGTTCCCCCGCGCGTGGTCCCACCAGCCCGGCGGGTCCGAGCCGACTGCCCCCGTCCCTGCCCCCGTCCCTGCGCCCATGGCCCCGCCGCCCGTCGAGCCGGTCTGGGACCCGTGGGCGCCTCCCGGGCGCGGCTCGGGTGACCACACCCAGCCCGTCGACCTGTCCCACACCCAGGAGCTGCACGGGCACCCGGGCGCCGGGGCAGCGTCGTCGCCGGAGCCGGCTGCCGGTCCGGTCTGGGCGGCCGAGCCGACCGGGTGGCCCTTCGACGAGGTGACACCACAGCCCACCACCCACCCGTCGGCTGGGGATGCCGGGTCCGCGCCCGTCGCGGAGCCCACTGGCTTCCCGACCGAGGTGGCCGGGCAGCCGGCCCACGCCGCAGCGGCCCAGCGCACCAGCGAGGGCTGGGACCCGATCAGCCACTCCACCGCAGACGCCGGGTATGCCGGCCAGCCCGCCCCGTGGGTCGGCCACCACCCGCCGGAGGCCAGTGCACCCCAGCAGAAGGGACCCGGCTGGGGTGCGCTCGTGGCCGTCGCGGCTACCGCCGCCCTCGTTGCCGCGACCCTCGGCGGCGTGTTCGGCGGCTGGCTGGGTGCGACCGGCCGCGTCGACTTCGGCCGGCTCGACCGCACGCCCTCCTCCATCCCGTCCGCCGGGGCCGGCTCGACGGCCCGACCCGAGGGCTCGATCGCCAACATCGCCGCCAAGGCCCTGCCGAGCGTCGTGACCATCAAGGTCGACGGGGCCGACGGCGGGGGCACCGGGTCCGGCTTCGTGCTCGACCGCGACGGCCACATCATCACCAACAACCACGTCGTCGCGAGCGCCGCCAGCAGCGGCACGATCAAGGTGGAGCTGGCCGACGGCACCGAGATCGACGCGACCATCGCAGGGCGTGACGGTTCCTACGACCTGGCCGTCCTCAAGACCAACCGCACCGACCTCGTGCCCCTGGTGATGGGCTCGTCGAAGGACGTCGTCGTCGGTGACCAGGTGATCGCGGTGGGAGCCCCCCTCGGGCTCGAGTCCACCGTGACCAGCGGGATCGTCAGCGCCCTCAACCGACCCGTCAGCCCGGGCGGTGACGGCAACCAGCAGTCGTACATCAACGCGATCCAGACCGACGCCGCGATCAACCCCGGCAACAGCGGCGGGCCACTGCTCAACATGGCCGGTCAGGTGATCGGCGTGAACTCCGCCATCGCCCGCATCCCGGGGGCCACCGACACCCAGTCCGGCAACATCGGCGTGGGCTTCTCGATCCCGAGCGACCAGGTGGTCAAGACCGCCCTGCAGCTGATCAAGACCGGCTCGGCCCAGCACCCCGTCATCGGGGTGGTGCTCGACCGTGAGTTCACCGGCGACGGGGTGCGGATCCTGTCCAAGGAGAGCGACAACAGCGGGGCACCGGTCGACCCCCAGGGCCCGGCAGGCAAGGCCGGCATCAAGGCGGGTGACGTCATCATCGAGTTCGACGGACGCCGGGTGACCAACCCCGACGACCTCGTCGTGGCGATCCGGGCCAAGAGTGTGGGAGACAAGGTGTCGATGAAGGTGCGCCGTGGCAGCCAGACGATCAGCGTCACCCTGACCCTGTCCGGCTCAGGCAAGTAGGCGAGGGCACGTCATGGTGGACATCAACGGCTGGGAGTTCATCGCGCTCATCGTGCTGGCGGTGGTGATCCTCGGCCCCGAGCGGCTTCCGGAGTATGCCGCGAAGCTGGGTCGGCTGGTGCGCCAGGCCCGGGCGATGGCCGAGGGCGCGAAGGGCCAGCTGCGTGAGCAGATGGGACCGGAGTTCGACGACATCGACTGGCGTCAGTACGACCCGCGCCAGTACGACCCGCGCCGCATCGTGCGGGAGGCGCTGCTCGACCCCACCCCCATGGAGTCGGACGGGTCACCGTCGCCCTACCGGGGCAGCACTGGCGGGCACGACGCGGCCAAGGCCACGCCCTACGACGACGACGCCACCTGACTGACCCCCGTACTTTTCTGCAACCTGAGCGCCCCAGAGGGCGCTCAGGTTGCAGAAAAGAACGGGGGTCAGCGGCCGACGGGGGAGAGGCCGAGCGAGCGCCCAGCCAGCCCGCGCGAGCGCGTGGCCAGCCCGCGAGCGATCGCACGCAGCGACACCGCGGCCGGCGACTCCGGGTTGCGCAGGACCACCGGCGTGCCCTGGTCGGCGCCCTCGCGGAGGTTGACGTCGAGCGGGATCTGCCCGAGGAGAGGCACCTCGGCTCCGACTGCGCGGGTGAGTGACTCGGCCACGGCCTGACCGCCGCCCGATCCGAAGATTTCCTGGCGGGAGCCATCGGGCAGCTCCAGCCAGGACATGTTCTCGATCACCCCGACGATGCGCTGGTGGGTCTGCAGCGCAATGGATCCCGCCCGCTCGGCGACCTCGGCCGCGGCCTGCTGGGGGGTGGTCACGACGAGGATCTCGGCGTTGGGGATGAGCTGGGCGACGGAGATGGCGATGTCGCCGGTGCCCGGGGGCAGGTCGAGGAGGAGGACGTCGAGGTCACCCCAGAAGACGTCTCCGAGGAACTGCTGGAGCGCGCGGTGCAACATCGGGCCGCGCCACACCACGGGCTGGTTGCCGGGCACGAACATCCCGATCGAGATGACCTTCACCTCGTGCGCGATGGGCGGCAGGATCATGTCGTCGACCTGCGTCGGCTTGTGCTCCACCCCGAGCATCCGGGGCACCGAGAAGCCGTAGACGTCGGCGTCCACGACCCCCACCCGCAGCCCGCTCTGGGCGAGCGAGGCGGCGAGGTTGACGGTGACCGACGACTTGCCGACCCCGCCCTTGCCCGACGCCACGGCATACACGCGGGTGAGCGAGCCGGGCTTCGCGAACGGGATCTCGCGCTCGGCGTTGCCGCCGCGCAGCTGCTGGCGCAGGGCCACCCGCTGCTCGTCGCTCATCACGCCCAGCGTGACGTCGACGGCGGTGACGCCCGGCACCTTGGTGAGGGCCGCGGTGGTGTCCTTGGTCAGCGTGTCCTTCATCGGGCAGCCGGAGACGGTCAGCAGGATCGTGACGGCGACCCGGCCGGTCGCGTCGACGGTGGCGCTCTCGACCATGCCGAGCTCGGTGACGGGCTTGCGGATCTCGGGGTCGATGACCGTCGACAGCGCCTGCAGGAGGGCGTCGTCGGTCACCGGGGCGGCCGCAGACCCGCTGTCGCCGAGGGCGTCACTGCGGGCGTCGCTCGGGGCGTCACTGGGGCTGGGGCACATGCCCCCATGTTAGGTCGCGCCCAGCTCCCTCGAAGAACCGGTCGCGCTCGAGGGGCTGTCATCTGCCTCACGTCGGCGCACTTCGAGGCCGCGGTCCTCCAGCTCGTCGAGCAGCCCTCGCAGCTCGGAGCGGAGGAAGTCGCGGGTGGCGGCGTCGCCCATCGCGTGACGCAGGGAGGCCACCTCGCGGGTGAGGTACTCGGTGTCGGCGAGGTTGCGCTCGTCGCGGGCGCGGTCCTGCTCGAGCGCGACGCGGTCGCGGTCGGCCTGGCGGTTCTGGGCGAGCAGGATCAGCGGCGCGGCATACGACGCCTGCAGGCTCAGCATGAGCGTGAGGAAGATGAACGGGTAGTTGTCGAACCGCCAGTCCTTCGGCGACACGAGGTTGAACACGACCCAGAAGACGACGAACACCGTCATCGCGATGAGGAACGAGGCGGTGCCCATGAAGCGGGCGAACTGCTCGCTCCACCGCCCGAAGGTCTCCTGGCTCATCGTGGGACGTGGCAGCAGGGCCCTGCGGACCTCACGGGGCTGGTCGAGCCGGTTGGAGGCCACCCGGCGGTCGCGCTCAGCCATGGGTCACCTCGTGCCGGTCCTCACGCCAGTCGTCGGGGAGGATGTGGTCGAGGACGTCGTCGACCGTGACCGCACCGATGAGCCGGCCGTCGCCGTCGACCACCGGCACGCCGACGAGGTTGTAGGTGGCCAGGATCCGCGTCACCTGGCCCAGTGGGGCATCCGCGGTCAGCGGTTCGATCTCCTTGTCGAGGATGCCGCCGATGGCGCCGTGGGGCGGCTCACGCAGCAGCCGCTGGATGTGGACGATGCCGAGGAACTTGCCGGTGGGGGTCTCGTGGGGTGCCCGGCAGACGTAGACGGTGGACGCGAGGGCCGGCGAGATCTCCGCCCGGCGCACCACGGCCAGGGCCTCGGCGATCGAGGCCTCCGGACCGAGGATGACCGGCTCGGTGGTCATCATGCCGCCGGCCGACTCCTCGTCGTAGGTCAGCAGCCGGCGCAGGTCGGCAGCCTCGTCCGGCTCCATGAGCTGGAGGAGCTCCTCCTGCTTCTCCGCGGTGAGGTTGTGCAGCAGGTCGGTCGCGTCGTCGGGTTCCATCGCCTCGAGCACGTCGGCGGCACGCTCCACCGGCAGCGTCTCGAGGATCTCGACCTGGTCGTCCTCGGGGAGCTCCTCGAGCACGTCGGCGAGCTTGTCGTCGTCCATCGCCTCGGCCACCTCGGCCCGGCGCTTGGGGGACAGGTCGTGGATGACGCCGGCGAGGTCGGCTGACTTCAGGTCGTCGTAGGTCTCCAGCAGCATCGCCGCCGACTGCCCGGCCGTGGACTGGTGGATGCCGGTGACGTCCTCGACGGGTACCAGCACGGTGGCCCCACGGCGGCGGCGGAACGGCCCGAGCGAGCTGCGCCCCGCGCCCTGTCGCACGAAGACCTTCGACATCGCCCAGTCGCGGCTGCGCTCGCGCTCGATGGCGACGTCCTCGACGGTGGCCTCGTAGTCGCCCTCGGGGTCGTGCACCGTGACCGGCCGCTCGAGGATCTCGGCCATGACCAGCACCTCGTTGGTGCGCTGCTCGAACCGGCGCATGTTCACGAGGCCGGTGGTGATGACCTGTCCGCCGTCCACGGACGTCACGCGGGTCATCGGCACGAACACGCGGCGCCGCCCGGGCACCTCGACGACGAGGCCGATGATGCGGGGACGGCGGCGGGAGGCGCCGAACGTGACGACGACGTCGCGAACGCGACCGACCTGGTCACCGAGCGGGTCGAACACGCTCAGGCTGGTCAGGCGGCCGACGAAGACGCGCGACGGAGTGCTCACGCCGCAAGGTTAACCGGCTGGTCAGCCGTCGTCCGGGAGGCGGTTCCCGCGCCGCCGCCGCGGGCGTCCCCGCCAGTGCCACGGGCGCCAGGTGGCGGTCGTCGCCTCGCTGGGTGGCACGGGTGCGGCCCCGGAGGTCGTGGGGTACGAACCGGGCCCTTCCACCGGGGCGCCGAACGGCCGCAGCGCCCGCACCGTGCACTCGCGCGCCCACCGCTCGACCGCGTCCTCGGGGGCGTTGAGGCGACCGGCTCGCAGCGCCTCGGTCGCCGGCCCCCAGGCCTCGTCGGTGGGGGCGATCTCGTGGACGGTGGCCTGCACCGTCAGCAGCCGACCGCCGGTGTCCTTGCTCCTCAGGATCAGCAGCACCTCGCCCGGGAGCCAGGGGAGGGTCTGCTCGCCGGGCCCCGACACGGCATACACGGTGTCGTCGGCCCAGGCGTGCCAGAACGGCCACGCACGCTCGCCGGGAGGCTGGACCCACATCAGCCCCGACTTCGTCGCGGCCTCCGAGAACAGCGCGGTGACGTTGACCGGCGTGACGTTGACCGGCGTGACGTTGACCGGCGTGACGGTCGGGGGCGTGGTCACGGTGCCCTCGGGCTGCGTCGGCGCGGTGCCGACATCGGCAGGCTCGCGCGCGGGCTCGGTCACACGTGAACTGTGTCATAACCGCGGTGAGACTGTCGCTGCTAGCGTCGCCGCGTGCGCAGCCCCAAGGACTTCTTCGCCCCGCTGGCGGTGGGTGCTCCCACCCCGCTCACGCAGGTGCCCTCGCGCCCCTCTCGCGTGATCCACTTCTTCGACCCGAGCAACGAGAAGATGGCCGCCAAGATCCCGGCCATGGTCGGCACCGTGGACGTGCTGCTCGGCAACCTCGAGGACGCCGTCAAGGCGGACCGCAAGGAGGCCGCGCGCGCCGGACTCGTCGAGATCGCGCGGGCCACCGACTTCGGTGACTCCACGCAGCTGTGGACCCGGGTCAACTCCCTCGACAGCCCCTGGGTGCTGGACGACCTCACCACCCTCGTGACCGAGGTCGGCGACAAGCTCGACGTCGTGATGGTGCCGAAGGTGCAGGGGCCGGAGGACATCCACTACGTCGACCGCCTGCTCGCCCAGCTCGAGGCGCGCGCCGGACTGCGGCGACCGATCCTCGTGCACGCGATCCTCGAGACGKCCCGCGGCGTGGCCAACGTCGAGGCCATCGCCGGTGCCAGCCCGCGCATGCAGGGGCTTTCCCTCGGCCCGGCCGACCTCGCAGCCGACCGTCGGATGAAGACCACCCGCGTCGGCGGCGGCCACCCCGGCTACCTCGTGCGTGCGGACCCCGTGGACGGTGACATCAACGCGAGTCGTCAGACGTACCAACAGGATCTGTGGCACTACACGATCGCGCGGATGGTCGACGCGTGTGCGATGCACGGGATCTTCCCGTACTACGGGCCGTTCGGCGACATCAAGGACGTCGTCGCCTGCGAGGACCAGTTCCGCAACGCCTTCCTGCTCGGGTGTGTCGGCACCTGGTCGCTGCACCCCGTGCAGATCGAGATCGCCAAGCGCGTCTTCAGCCCGTCCGCGGAGGACGTCGCCCACGCCCGCCGGGTGGTCGAGGCGATGGGTGACGGCACCGGCGCGGTCATGCTCGACGGGAAGATGGAGGACGACGCCTCCCTCAAGCAGTGCCAGGTGATGCTCGAGCTCGCCGAGCGGCTCGCCGCCACCGACCCCGAGCTCGCGACGCTGTATGCCGCCGAGCCGGCCCCGCGTGACGGCGACGGTGCCTGAGGTGGTCGCCGCCACGGCCTACCGTCCGCGCCGTTCGGTGCTCTACCTGCCGGCCTCCAACGAACGGGCACTGGAGAAGGCCAAGACGCTGGCCGTCGACGCCCTGATCCTCGACCTCGAGGACGCCGTCGCCCCCGACGCCAAGGACGCGGCGCGCGCCAACGCCTGCGCGGCGGCTCGGTCGGGTGAGTACGGGCGTCGTGAGCTCGCGATCCGGGTGAACGGCCTCGGCAGCGAGTGGCACGAGGACGACCTCCGTGCGGCCTGTGCGGCCGGTCCCGACGCCGTCGTGGTGCCCAAAGTGGGGTCGGGCGACGAGGTGCGCGCCCTGGTCGCCGCCATGGAGGCAGCGGGCGCTCCCGCACGCACCGCGCTCTGGGCCATGGTCGAGACCCCCCGGGCGATGCTGCACTGCGAGGAGATCGCCGCGGCCTCCGACCGCCTCTCCGTGCTCGTGATGGGCACCAACGACCTCGCGAAGGAGCTGCACGCCGAGCACGTACCCGGGCGCGCCCCGCTGCTCACCGGGCTGTCGCTGTGCCTCCTGGCGGCTCGGGCCACCGGGACGGTGATCCTCGACGGTGTGTTCAACGACGTCAAGGACGCCGAAGGCTTCGTCGCCGAGTGCGTGCAGGGGCGGCAGCTCGGCTTCGACGGCAAGACCCTGATCCACCCCGGACAGGTCGAGCCGTGCAACGCGGCGTTCGCGCCGAACGAGGCGGCCGTGGAGGACGCGCGGGCGGTGCTGGCAGCGTGGGAGGCCGGCGCCGGTGCGGGTGTCGTCACACTCAACGGGCGCCTTGTCGAGAGCCTGCACGTCGAGACCGCCCGGCGGGTGCTGGCCATCCACGAGGCGATCACCGCCCTGGCGGAGGGCTGACCCGAGCTGGCCCCCCTGGTTGAGAAATCAACAGGGAGATCGAGGCAACCTTTCCGGCCTCGGCCGCGTCTTGGTGAGTGCGGTCGCTCTCGGGGAGAGCGACCGCGCCATGTCGGGGGACATGGTGCCCGGCCCGGGGCGGTGCGGCAGGGACCGCCGCCCGGGGCCGGGCAGCTCACCGTGGTCACGATCCCGCCTGGTCACGACTCCGCCTGGTCACGATCCCGCCTGGTCACGATTCGGCATGGTCACGATCTCGGCGCGGTGGACAACCGAAACGCCGCCGCGTGCGTCACCATGACTGACAGGTCGTCGCCGGTGGACGCATCCACCGGCCAGGAAGGGGACTCGATGGACTGCAGGCGGACTCGATCACGGGCCGGGCTGGCCGCGTCGGTGCTGGTCGGCGCGCTCGCGCTGAGCGGCTGCGGCGGCATCACGTTCGGCAAGAGCACCTCGGCCACCCCCTCAGCGGCCCAGGGCGCGACCTCCGCGAACGACCCCGCCACACCAGACCCGACGACGGTCGACCCCGTCCCGACGGACTCGGGAACCACCACGCCCGAGCCGACCTCCACCACCCCCGCACCCACGACCACCACGACGGTGCCGAAGCCGACCAGCAAGCCGACCCCACCCAAGCCCACTCCCAAGCCGGAGCCCACCGCCGGAGACACGCTTTACGCGGGCGACAAGGGGCCGTACGTCAAGGAGGTCCAGCAGCGCCTGACCGCGCTCGGGTACTGGAACGGATCGGCAGACGGCGTGTACGGCGGGTTGACCTCCCAGGCGGTGATGGCCCTGCAGAAGGCCGCCGGACTCGGCCGTGACGGCGTCTTCGGACCCGCGACCCGGCGCGCACTGCTCAACGGCGTGCGCCCGCAGTCCCGGATCGGGGGCACCGGCATCGAGATCGACAAAGCCCGTCAGCTGCTGCTCGTCGTGCGGGGCGGCAAGGTCACCACGATCCTCAACACCAGCACCGGCAGCGGTCAGAGCTACACGAGCCAGGGCTCGACCCGGATCGCCACCACGCCGGTGGGTACCTTCAGCACCTACCGCTCCGTCAACCACCTCGACAAGGGCCCCCTGGGTGACCTGTGGCGTCCGCGCTACTTCAACGGCGGGATCGCGGTGCACGGTGCAGGGAGTGTCCCCGGCTACCCCGCCTCGCACGGCTGCGCGCGGGTCAGCAACCCCGCCATGGACATGATCTGGGCCGACAACCTCATGCCGATCGGCAGCCGCGTCGTCGTCTACTGACGGTCGTACTGCTGGCGCACCCACTGCAGCTGCGGGCCGCCGTGGCTCGTCCAGTACCCCGCGGTGTGCCCACCCTCGTCGAAGGTGAGCTTCGCTGACGGCAGGGCCTGGCCGAAGGCGGTGTTGCCGGGCACGAACGGGTCGGAGCGACCGCAGTCCATCCGTACCGGGATCCTCGCCAGGACGGCGGTCCGCCTCCGGTCGAACACGTCGTGCGCCTCGAAGTCCTCCCGGTCGTCGAAGGCCCCTGCTGCGCTCAGGCCCGCGTCCGTCCACAGCGCCGCGCTCTCGGCCACCACCGCGAACACGCGGTCGGGCCCGAGCTCGCTGGCCAGGAGGAGCGATCCGTAGCCGCCCATCGACCAGCCGAGGAAGGCGACCTTCCCGGCATACCCGGTCTCACGGGCGACGAGCGGCAGGAAGTCGTCGACGACCATGGCACCGGTGTCCATGCCGGCCCGTCGGGCGTGCCAGTAGTAGTCGCCGCCGTCGACCGACGCGAGCGTGACGCCGGCCGAGCGGACGTGCTCCTGCAGCCTCAGGACCCGGAAGGCGTGGGAGGCGTCGCCCCCCTTGCCGTGCAGGACGACCACGACCGGCTGGGTCTGGGGGTCGCCCTCGGTCTGGTGCGCGACCTGCCAGTGGATGTCGCGACCCGGCCAGTGCGTGCTGCGCAACGACCCGGACCGCACGGTGACCCCCGACACGTCCTGGCCGCGACATCCCGCCGCGGCCAGGACGCCCGCGCCGCCGGCCCCCGCGAGCAGGGCGCGGCGGGTGATCGTGGCCATGGCCTCACCCTAGGACGCGGCGCGCCGGACCCCGGTATGCCGCGTGGCCGGCTACCAGCGCGACGTCGCCTCGGCGACGAGGTCACCGAGCAGCTCGCCTTCGTCGACCTCGAGCCCCCTGCTGACGAACCAGCGGCACATGTTCGCGACGTCGCGTTCGAGGAACTCGAAGCCCCGAGGGTTGCCGATGATGTCGACGATCTGGGGCCAGTCGATGATCACGAGCCGCTCGTCGTGGAGCAGCACGTTGTAGGGGGAGAGGTCGCCGTGCGTCCAGCCGCGCCTGGCCAAGGTGACCATCGAGGTGCGCAGCTGCTCGAACAGCTCCGGCAGGAGGTCGGCGGACGGTCGGGTCTGGGCCAGGCGTGGGGCCGCCTCGCCCTCGCCGCCGATGAACTCCATGAGCATCTCGCGGTCGCTGAGCTGCACGGGGTAGGGCACGGGCAGGCCCATCTCCCACAGCGTGGCCAGCGCCTCGAACTCGGCGATGGCCCACTGGCCCGAGAGCAGCTCCTTGCCGAACTCGGTGCGCCGGGACATCGCCCGCATCTCGCGGCTGCGACGGACCCGCCGCCCCTCGTGGTAGCCGGCGTCGCGGTGGAACAGGCGGTGCTCACCGGTGCGGTAGCGCTTGGCGGCGAGGAACGAGTCGACGGCAGGCGTGGTCGTGCCGTCCGGCAGCCAGCGCCGGACGATGTGGACGTCGGCCTCCTTGCCGGTCTTGAGGACGCCGAGGTCGGACTCGACCGCGCCGAGCGCGGTGATGACCCAGTCGGGTCGGGGTTTCGGACCGTGCGTGGCACCGTCCCAGCTGGACCAACGCTCACCCTCGGGGGGTGCGTCGGGGAGGCTGTCAAACGAGAAGGAGAGGTGCTCCTGGAACTGCATGGGTGGACTCCATCGAACGAAGGGAAAGGGCAGCGGGCGCGCCCAGGACAGTCGTGGACATCTCGTGCCTCCTTCGTTCCCCTCAGGGAGTCGTGCGCGCGGGCCTGTGCCGCGCGGCATACCGGATGATCGTGGCAGACCCCCCACGCCTGCCGCCACTGATTTACCGGGACCCGGTAAGGGTGCGGTCTGGGTGGGGAGGCTCACACGGCCTGAACCTGTGCTGGGACTGGGCCACTCGGCATACTCGCGGGAGGTCCTGATCCCCCGAATCTGAATCCCAACATCGCAAGGTGGCGAACCCCATGTCCCGACTCCAGCAGACCGACGGCCTGACCGAGGAGCAGACGGAGCTGGTCAAGCTCGTGCGCGAGTTCGTCAACGAGCAGATCATCCCGGTGGCGCAGGAGCTCGAGCACAAGGACGAGTACCCCACCGAGATCGTCGAGGGCATGAAGGAGATGGGGATCTTCGGGCTGATGATCCCCGAGGAGTACGGCGGCTTGGGCGAGTCGCTGCTCACCTACGCGCTGGTCGTCGAGGAGATCGCCCGCGGCTGGATGTCGGTGAGCGGCATCGTCAACACGCACTTCATCGTCGCCTACATGCTGCTGCAGCACGGCACCGAGGAGCAGAAGCAGCGCTACCTGCCGAAGATGGCGACCGGCGAGATCCGCGGTGCCTTCTCGATGAGCGAGCCGGGACTGGGATCCGACGTCTCGGCGATCCGGACCAAGGCCGTCCGCGACGCAGACACCGACAACTGGTCGATCACCGGCCAGAAGATGTGGCTCACCAATGGCGGTAGCGCGAATCTCGTTGCGGTGCTGGTGAAGACGGACCTCGGCGCAGACTCGGTCTACAAGAACATGACGACCTTCCTCATCGACAAGACGGCCGGCTTCGGCGAGACCGCCCAGGGCGTCACCATCCCCGGCAAGATCGAGAAGATGGGCTACAAGGGCGTCGACACCACCGAGATGGTGCTGGAGGGCCACCGCACCACCAGCGCCCAGATCCTCGGCGGCGAGCCGGGCAAGGGCTTCTACCAGATGATGGACGGCGTCGAGGTGGGTCGAGTCAACGTCGCCGCCCGGGCCTGTGGCGTCTCGATGCGGGCCTTCGAGCTCGGGATCGCCTACGCCCAGCAGCGCGAGACCTTCGGCAAGAAGATCGCCGAGCACCAGGGGATCCTCTTCCGGCTCGCCGACATGGCGACCAAGGTCGAGGCAAGCCACCAGATGATGGTCAAGGCCGCCCGGTTGAAGGACGCGGGCGCGCGCAACGACCTCGAGGCCGGCATGGCCAAGTACCTCGCCGCCGAGAACTGTGCCGACGTGGTGGAGCAGAGCTTCCGCATCCACGGCGGTTACGGGTACTCGAAGGAGTACGAGATCGAGCGCCTCTACCGCGAGGCGCCCATGCTGCTGATCGGTGAGGGCACCGCCGAGATCCAGAAGATGATCATCGGCCGCCGCCTGCTCGAGGACTTCAAGCTCAAGAGCTGAGGTATGCCGCGCGGCTGGCTCGCGCGGACCGCTCAGGTGGCGATCGGGTACCGTCCAGCAGACTACCAGCGGGCTTTGACACACTGGTGGCATGAGCACGCAGCCGAATGCCATGGCCAGGTCCCGCGCGGTCCTGGCGTTGGAGTACCCGATGTCCCTCGGGCGGTACGACACCTACGAGAAGGCCCAGAAGGCCGTGGACTACCTCTCCGACCACGAGTTCCCGGTGCAGAACGTCCTGATCGTCGGCACCGGCCTCAAGCAGCTGGAGCGGGTCACTGGTCGGCTCACCCGGCGCCGGGTCGCGGTGGGTGGGCTCGTCTCGGGCGCGTGGCTCGGCCTGTTCGTCGGCCTGATCTTCGCGCTGTTCGACACCGGCAACGGAGCAGGCTTCATCGGCGTGCTCCTCACGGTGGCGTTCGGTGCCGTGTTCGGTCTGGTGTGGGCGCTCATCGGCTACGCCCTGACCGGCGGCACGCGTGACTTCACCTCCGTGATGCAGGTCGTGGCCACCCAGTACGAGGTCCTGGTGGAGCACAAGTTCGCGGCCCAGGGTCGTGAGCTCCTGACCAAGATGGACCCGATGGCGGCCGCGCAGGCGCAGGTCGACGCCGCGCGCGAGGCCGAGCGCCAGCGGGCCGCCGCCGAGCAGGCGCAGCAGACGCCCCCGACGGTCTGAGGCCGCGGGGCGCGCGAGAGTTTGCAGGATCCGGCGGACCAGGACCCGTCGGATCGCTCAAAGACTCGCGGGGGTGGGGCGTCCACGGGGGGGCGCGGACCCGCCCGCGCGGCATACCCTCTGGTCCATGACTGAGACCGGAGGGGACAAGCCCGCTCTCGCCGACTTCGGCGACGACTTCGCATCCGTCCTGTGCGTGGTGGCGCACCCGGACGACATCGAGTACGGAACGGCCGCGGGGGTGGCCAGGTGGACGGCAGCCGGCAAGACGGTGACCTACTTCCTGCTGACCAGGGGTGAGGCCGGCATCGACACCATGCACCCCGACGAGGCGGCCGGCGTCCGCGAGCAGGAGGAGCGCGACGGCGCCGCGATCGTCGGGGTGACCGAGGTGGACTTCGGCACCCACCGGGACGGCAACGTCGAGTACGGGCTGGCCCTGCGGCGCGACATCGCCCGGGAGATCCGCCGCCGCAAGCCGGAGGTCGTCATCACGGGGCACTACGGCGACCGGTTCGTCCAGGGAATGCTCAACCAGGCCGACCACCGGGCCGTCGGGCTCGCCTGCGCCGATGCCGTGGCCGACGCCGGCAACCGCTGGATCTTCCCTGAGCTGGTCGAGGAGGGCTTCGAGCCCTGGAACGTCAAGCGGCTCTGCTTCGCGGGTTCCCCGACCGCCACGCACTACGTCGACGTGGGCGACCACGTCGACCAGGCCGTCGCGTCACTCGAGGCGCACCGGGCCTACAACGACGCCCTGCCGGACACCTTCCCCAAGCCGGCCGAGCTGATCGGCATGATCCTCGGCTGGGGCGGCCAGGCGGCCGGCGTCGACAAGGCCCTCACCCTCGACGTCGTCGAACGACGCTAGGGATACGGGCGCGACGACGACCTCCCGCTGCCTGCCCGAGGAACGAGGGCGGGCGGGAGGAGTCGCGCCCCAAATAATGGTTCAGCCCTGGACGGCGCGGATCCAGGCCTCCACGTCGGCGGAGCTGCGCGGCATGGCTGCCGACAGGTTCTCGTGGCCGTCCTCGGTCACCAGCACGTCGTCCTCGATGCGCACCCCGATGCCCCGGAACCGCTCCGGTGCCTTGAGGTCGTCGGCCTTGAAGTAGAGCCCCGGCTCGACGGTCAGCACCATGCCCGGCAGCAGCTCGGCGTCCATGTACTCCTCGCGGGTGGCCAGGGCGCAGTCGTGCACGTCGAGCCCGAGGTGGTGGCTCGTGCCGTGCACCATCCAGCGGCGGTGGTACTGGCCGTGCTCCTTGTCGAGCGTGTCCTCGACCGAGACGCCCTCGGGCAGCAGGCCCCAGGCGTGCAGGTGCTCCGCGATGACCGTGATCGCGGCGGCGTGGACGTCGGAGAACTTGTTGCCCGGCTTGACCGCGGCGAGCCCTGCCTCCTGGGCTGCGTAGACGGCGTCGTAGACCTCGCGCTGGGCGTCGGTGAACGTGCCGTTGGCCGGCAGCGTGCGGGTGATGTCCGCGGTGAACAGCGACTCCACCTCCACCCCGGCGTCGAGCAGGATGAGGTCGCCGTCACGCAGCTCCCCGGTGTTCTTGATCCAGTGCAGGGTGGTGGCGTGGTCGCCGGCGGCGGCGATGGAGTCGTACCCGACGCCGTTGCCCTCGTGCCGCGCGGTGAGGCCGAAGACGCCCTCCACCCAGCGCTCGCCGCGGCCCTTGGCGATGGCCTCGGGCAGGTCGGCGATGACGGCCTCGAACCCGTGGTGGGTCGCCGCGACCGCCTTGCGCATCTCCTCGACCTCCCACTCGTCCTTGGTGAGGCGCAGGGTCGACAGGAAGTGGGCGAGCTCGTCGTCGGCCTCGGTGAGGTCGTCCTGCTCGGCCGTCGCGGAGGTCGCTACCGACGTGCGCGCGGTGTCGAGCTCACGGGTGAGGTCGCGGTCGGCGTCGCGGACCAGGCGCACCGTCACCTCACCGGCGTCCTTGACCACGGCGTCGGAGAACTCGTCGATGTGGCGCCCGGTCACCCCGAGCTCGGTCTCGATGTCCTCGATGGTCGGACGTGCCCCGACCCAGAACTCGCCGTAGCGGGCGTCGGCGAAGAACTCGTCGGTGTCGCGACCCGCCAGCGGACGGAAGTAGAGGACGGCCTCGTGGGTGCCGTCATCGCGCGGTTCGAGGACGAGCACGGCGTCGGGCTCGCGGTCGCCGCCCAGCCCGGTGAGGTGGGCGAACGCGCTGTGCGGCCGGAAGACGTAGTCGGTGTCGTTGCTGCGGACCTTGAGGCCGCCGGCGGGGATCACCAGCCGGTCGCCCTGGAACGCGGCGCTGACCGCCTCGCGCCGCGCCGCGGCATACCGCGCGGCCTCGCTCAGCGCGCTGGGCCCGGGGCGGCGCGGCGCCCAGTCCTCGGCGACGAACGCACGGAACTCGTCCGTGGTGGGGCGGGCGCGGTTCTCCGGCTTCTTCTGCTCTTCGCTCACCGCGCCATGGTATGCCGGGTGCCCGACGTCCCGGGGCGCGGCACCCGCGACGAGTCACCTTGGCCACCGGGCTCGCCCGGCTCGGTCAGGTCGACCGAGCCGGGCGAGCCGCTCAGGCGTCGGACAGGAGCGCGAGCACGGCCTTCTCGATGGCGGCCTGGCGGCGCTCGGGCGTGCGGTAGCGCGACGGGTCCACGTCGATGGTGGAGCCCGACTCGTAGCGGTCGAGCACGCGCGGGTCGATGTAGGAGTTCTTGGCGATGGTCGGGGTATTGCCGAGGTACCCCGCCACCTCGTCGACGGCTGCCTTGATCGCGCGCTTGCGGGACGCCGGGGTGTCGCCGGGCTCGTCGCTCGCGGCGAGGGCGACCGCTGCCAGCACGGTGGCGTGCCAGGTGCGGAAGTCCTTGGCAGTCAGCTCACCGCCCAGCAGTTCACCCAGGTAGGCGTTGACGGCCGTGGAGTCGAGGTCGGCCCAGCGCCGGGCGTCCTGGTAGGCCAGCAGGCGCCGGCTCGCCGACTTGCGTCGACGCATCCGGTCCAGCGCCTCGATGGCCGCGGCGTCGTCGATCTCGATCGTGTGCTCGATGCCCGACTTGCCGACGAAGGTGAACACGATGACGTCACCGCGTCGCCGGACGTGCTGGCGTTCGAGGGTGGTCAGACCGAACGAGCCGTTGTCCTGGGTGTACGCGTCGTTGCCGATGCGGAAGTACCCGAGGTCGAGCAGCCGCACCGCCGTGGCGGCGGCCCGACCGCGCGGCATGCCCTCGAGGGCGAGGTCACTGAGGATCCGGCGCCTGGCCGCCGGCAGCTTGGCCGCCGCCGAGAGCACCCGGTCGAACTTCGTCTGGTCCTGCTTGAGCCGCCAGACCGGGTGGTAGAGGTACTGGCGCCGGCCCGCGACGTCCGTACCCACCGCCTGGATGTGTCCTTGGGGCAGCGGACAGATCCAGACGTCCTCCCACGCCGGTGGGATCGCCAGCGACCGGATCCGCTCGACGTCAGCGGCGCCAAGACGGGCACCGGTCTCGTCGAGGTAGACGAAACCCTTGCCCGCGCGGCGGCGCCGCCAGCCCTTCGACTGGGGCGAGACCTTCCTCAGCCTCGGCACGGCTACAGCCGGTCGAGGGCCGACTTGAGGGTGCGGGCGGTGTCGTTGCCGAGCTTGGTGAGCAACGGCATCGCCACCGGCCACAGCCAGCGGCCGAGCCCGGTGAAGGAGAACTCCGCCTGGTAGTCGACCGACGACCCGGTGCCGTCGGGGGAGACGGTGATCGTGTCTCGGCTGGTGGTGGTCTCGTTGCGACCCACGATGACGAAGCCGTGGTCGGTCACGCTCTCCAGCGTGTAGTCGAGGTCGACGGTGCGCCCGGCGAACTTCGACACGTTGTGCCACACCGTGCCGGGGGAGCCGTCGCCGGACAGCAGCTCGCAGCTGACCGTGCCGGCGTCCCACTCCACGGCGTTCTCGAAGTCCAGCAGGTAGGGCAGCACCCGGGTGGGCGGGGCCGTGGTGGTGACGGTGCGTCGGACGGTGGGCATTCAGGTGCTCCTGTGGTCAGTGCTGCGGGTTGCGTCGGGCAATGGCTGTGGTGAGGGCGGTCGCGAAGGCGCACCACCCGGCATACGCGAGCAGTCCGGTGGCCTTACCCCGTCCGGCTGGCGCCACACGTCGGGCGAGGTCCACGCTGCTCACGGTCAGGGCCGCGCACTCGGCGGCGGCCACCCACGGGCGGTGGGCGCGGAAGAACAGCCCGGTCCACCCGGCGTTGAGGACCATGTTGACCGCGAGGGCGCGTTCGAGGTCGCGGGCCTGGTCGGGGTGGTCGCGCTCGGCGAGGACGGCCGAGGCCGCGGCGGTGAGGAGGGCGACCTCGGCGTAGAGGCCGGTCCAGACGACCGGGAAGGCGGCGGGTGGCGGCTGCCAGGACGGCTTGTCGAGGGAGGCGTACCAGCGCGACTTCGGGTCGGTGAGCAGCGATCCCACGACGGCCGCGGCCGCCACGGTGCCCGCCGTGCGTTGCACCGTGCGCCGCCAGAGCAGCGGGTCGACGGTGCGCAGCGCGGCGCGGACGGCCTCGTCAAACCTGGCCAGGCCGCCGGGCGGAGGGCCGATCGCGTCCTCCACGTCGTGCTCGTGGCAGATGGCCTCGTGGACCAGGCTGCCGACCAGCGGGCGGGCGATGCCGGCCGAGATCGGCGTGACGAGCCCGACCCAGAGGCCCGCGAGGCGGGGCGTCAGCACCGGGACGGAGACGACCAGCCGGCGGCCCAGGCCGGCCACCCGCGCGTAGCGCTGCATCATGTCGGCGTAGGTCAGCACCTCGGGCCCGCCGATGTCGAACGTGCGGTTGCTGTCGGCGGGGAGGTCGGCGGCACCGACGAGGTAGTGCACGACGTCGTCGACGGCGATGGGCTGGATCCGGTTGTCGACCCACTTGGGCGCGACCATGGCGGGGAGCCGCTCGGTGAGGTGGCGCAGCATGTCGAAGGACGCCGAACCGTCGCCGAGGACCACCCCGGCCTGCAGGACGGTGGCCGGCACCGGACCGGCGAGGAAGATCTCTCCCACCTCGACCCGCGAGGCGAGGTGCTCGGAGAGCTCGCCCGAGGGGTGCAGGCCGCTGAGGTAGACCACGCGGGCGATGCCGGCATCGGCGGCGGCGGCCGCGAACCCCTGCGCCATCGTGCGGTCACGCTCGACGAAGCTGCCCTGCCCGTCCATCGAGTGCAGGAGGTAGTAGGCGACCTCCGCGCCCTCGAGGGCCCGGCCCAGGTCATCCTGTGAGGTGGCGTCACCCTCGACCACGTCGACGGCGTCGCGCCACGGGCGGCCGTCGAGTCCGGACCTTCTTCGGGTGAGCACGCGCACCCTCCAACCGGCGTCGAGCAGGGCGGGCACGAGCTCGCCACCGATGTAGCCGGTGGCGCCCGTGACGAGCGCCGTGCGGGGTGCGGTGTCACTCATGTGTTCAGCTTCCGGTGGAGAGGACGGCGGGCAGGAGGAAGAGCATCCCGAGCGACCACGTGAGGTGCGTGATGGCCGGGCCGAGGATGCCGCCGGTGACGCGGCGCTGCAGGGCGGTGAGGAGGCCGAGCAGGCCGGCCGCGAGGACGAGCAGCGGTATGCCGGCCCCGATCGTGGTCAGCGCGTAGACGACGGTGGTGATCGCCACCGCATGGCGACGACCCACGGCGGAGTAGAGCGCGCCACGGAAGTAGAGCTCCTCGGCGATCCCGTTGACGGCGGTGAGGACCGCCACCAGCGCGAGCGAGCCCAGCCGCGCGTGGTCGAGCAGGTGCTGCACGGGGTCGCGCAGCACGGGCACCTGCGCCACGACGAGGGCTCCGGCGAGGAACAGGGCCAGCAGCAGGGCGCCGAGCGCGAGCGACTGCACGATGGGGCGGGCGTCCTCGCCGCCCGACCGCGTGTGGGCCCGCCCGAGGTGCAGGGGACCCGACGTGAACGCCCCGACGGTCCAGATCACCGCGAGGCCGAGCGTCGCGGCGTAGAACATCGGGTCGCCGGGCTGGATCCGGAGCGCGAACGCGAGCACCCCTGCGCCGATGACGAGGGTGACCAGGGCGACGAGCCGGCGGCGGCGGAAGGCGGCGTCGCTCTCGGTGTGGTCACGGGCGACCGGGGTGACGAGCGCAGCGCGGATGAAGTCGCGGACCTCGTGCACCGGGTGCAGTCCGCGGCTCGCGGCCGATGCTCGATGGGCGCCCGGCGTGGACTCGCTCATCCGCGGACCGACTCGTAGCGACGCAACGTCTCACGGCGCTCGTCGGCGTGGTCGACGATTGGCGCGGGGTAGCCGTGGGCGTACCCGTCGTCGTGCTTCCACGGTTCGTGGACGGCCGGCCCCTCGAGGTGCGCGAGCTCCGGGACGTACCGACGGACGTAGTCGCCGTGCGGGTCGAAGCGCAGGCCCTGCGTGACCGGGTTGAAGACCCGGAAGTAGGGAGAGGCGTCGGTGCCGGTGCCGGCCACCCACTGCCAACCGTGGTTGTTCGAGGCGATGTCGCCGTCGATGAGGTGGTCGAGGAAGTGCCGGGCGCCCACGGGCCACCAGACGTGCAGGTCCTTGGTGAGGAAGCTGGCCGTGACCATCCGCATCCGGTTGTGCATCCACCCCTCGCTCAGCAGCTGCCGCATCGCGGCGTCCACCACGGGGTAGCCCGTGCGTCCCTGGCGCCAGGCCTCGACCGCCTCGCCCGCGTCGTCGTAGTCCATCCCCGACAGGGCGGGACGCAGGTCGTGCCAGGCCGAGCGCGGGTGGTGCCACAGGACATCGGCGTAGAACTCGCGCCAGGCCAGCTCGGTCTCGAACCGGTCGGCGCCCTTGCCGAGGTTCCGCCGTCCGTCCGCGAGGTCGGCCAGCAGGGTGCGGGGGTGGACGGCACCGATCTTGAGGTAGGGGGACAGCCGCGACACCCCGTCGAGGTCGGCGCGGTCACGGTCGGTGCCGTAGTCGGCGAGCGCACCGTCGCGGAAGTCGGCCCACCGCCGCAGGGCGGCCTCCTCACCCGCCTCCGGGAGGGCGGGGAGGTCCGTGGCCCCGCGGGCGTCCCTCAGGGCGACCAGCGCGGACTGGTCGGACCGCACCTGGGCCAGCCGCAGGCCCGGTGGTTCCTCGGCGGGGGCCGGCCACCCGTGCTCCCGCCACGCCTTCGAGAAGGGGGTGAAGACCTGGTAGGCGGCCCCGCTGCCGTTGAGCACCGAACCCGGTCCCACGGCATACGGTGTGCCGGTCTCGACCCAGTCGACGCCGGCCCCGCCGAGGGCTGCGGCGACCTTGCGGTCACGGCGCCGTCCTGCGGGGGTCGTCTCGCGGGAGACGTGCACCGAGGTCGCGCCCAGCTCGTGCGCGAGCGCCGGGACGACGTCCACCGGGTCGCCTTCCCGCACGCACAGCCTCCCCTCGTATGCCGCGTCGACGGCCTTGAGGCTCTCGGCCAGCCACGCGCGTCGGGCGTCCCCGGCGCCGCCCCACAGGGCCGGGTCGAGGACGAAGACCACCGCCACCTCACCCTGGCCGTCAGCGGTGGCGGCGGCGTGGGCTGCTCCCAGGGCAGGGAGGTCGCCGCGGCGCAGGTCGCGGCGCAGCCACAGGATGCTCGACGACGGCATGCGACGCTCTCCTTACTCGGTCTGCCCCAGCGTGCCGGCCAGGACGGTGGGCTATCGGACGGGATCCACTGCGGGACCTGTCACGCTAACCGTCTGACCTGCAATGTTCAAAGTATGTCCAACGTGGTGCGAGGTGACCGGGCGGCTCAGAGGGTGCCGTCAGGGCCGCTGCGCCGGGCCGCATCGGCACTGGCGTCGTCGGGCATGGTCTGGCTGACGCGCTCGGCCTCCACCCGCCCCAGGTAGATCGCGATCTCCTGCGCGGTGCGGGCCTCGTCCCACCCCAGCACGGGCGCCACCAGGGCTGCGGCGACGGGGGCGGCGGAGACTCCGCGGTCCCAGGCCTCGATCGAGATCCGGGTGCGACGGGTCAGCACGTCGGTCAGGTGCAGCGCGCCTTCGTGGGAGGCCGCATACACGACCTCGGCCCGCAGGTGGTCCTCCGCGCCCTCCAGTGGCTCGCCGAGCTCCGGCCGCTCCGCGACCAGGTCGAGGACCTCCTGGGTGAGGGAGCCGTACCGGCGCAGGAGGTGCTCGATGCGTGCGACGTGCAGCCCCGAGGCGCGGGCGAGCGTCTGGCGCTGGTTCCAGGCGGCCTGGTAGCCGACCCCACCGAGCAGGGGGATGGTGTCGGTGGTGGACTCCGCGATCCGACCGGGGATGGCCTGCGCCGCCTCGTCCACGGCGTCCCGGGCCATCACGCGGTACGTCGTGTACTTGCCGCCGGCCACGACGACCAGGCCCGGCGCGCTGTGGGCGACCACGTGCTCGCGCGACAGCTTGCTGGTCGACTCGGACTCGCCGGCGAGCAGGGGCCGGAGCCCGGCGTAGACACCCTCGACGTCCTCGTGGGTCAAGGGAGTGGCGAGCACGCGGTTGACGTGGTCGAGGAGGTAGTCGATGTCTGCGCGGGTGGCCGCCGGGTGCGCCTTGTCGAGCGCCCAGTCGGTGTCGGTCGTCCCGAGGATCCAGTGCCGGCCCCAGGGGATGACGAACAGGACGGACTTCTCGGTGCGCAGGATCAGCCCGGTCGAGGAGTGGATCCGGTCACGGGGCACGACGAGGTGGATCCCCTTGGACGCCCGCACGTGGAACTGGCCGCGCTCGCCGACCATGGCCTGGGTGTCGTCGGTCCAGACCCCGGTCGCGTTGATGATCTGCTTGGCGTGCACCACGAACTCGCGGTCGGTGAGCTTGTCGACCGCCCGCACCCCCGTGACGCGTTCGCCCTGTCGCAGGAATCCAACCGCAGCAACGCGATTCGCGACGTGGGCGCCGTAGCTGGCGGCCGTGCGGGCGAGTTCCATCGTGTGTCGGGCGTCGTCCACCTGCGCGTCGTAGTACTGCACGGCCCCCGTGAGCGCACTGCTCTTGAGGCTCGGCATGAGCCGCAGCGCCTGCCGGCGGGTGAGGTGCCGATGGTGGGGGAGGCCCGCGCCGAGACCGGAGCTCATGGCCATCGCGTCGTAGAGGGCGATGCCCGAACCGACGTAGGCGCGTTCCCACCCGTGGTGGGTGAGGGGGTAGAGGAACGGGACGGGGCGCACGAGGTGGGGCGCGAGGCGGGTGAGGAGCAGGCCGCGCTCGTGGAGGGCTTCCCTGACGAGGGCGAAGTCGAGCATCTCGAGGTAGCGCAGCCCGCCGTGGATGAGCTTGCTGCTGCGGGAGGAGGTGCCACTCGCGAAGTCCCGCTGCTCGATCAGCCCGGTGGACAGGCCCCGGGTGACCGCATCGAGCGCGGTGCCGCTGCCGACCACGCCGCCACCGATGACGAGCAGGTCGAGCTCCTCCCCGCCGCTGAGGGTCTCGATCGCGCGTTCGCGACCCTGCGGCGAGAGCGCCGTGTGCGTACCTGCCAGACCCATGTCCTACCCCTCGTCGACGTCCACCCAGTTCAGGGTGCGTTCCACGGCCTTGCGCCACCCGGCATACCCGTCACTGCGCTGCCGGTCCGACCAGGTCGGTGACCACCGCTTTGACTCCTGCCAGTTGGCGCGGAGCTCGTCGGTGCCTGACCAGAACCCGGTGGCCAGACCAGCAGCGTAGGCCGCGCCGAGCGCCGTCGTCTCGGCGACCACCGGGCGGGACACCGGGACGCCCAGGATGTCGGACTGCAGCTGCATGCAGAGGTCGTTCGCGGTCACGCCACCATCGACCTTGAGCACCTCGAGCTCGACGCCGCTGTCCTTGGTCATCGCGTCGGACACGTCGCGGGTCTGGTAGCAGATGGCTTCCAGCGTGGCGCGGGCCAGGTGAGCGTTCGTGTTGAAGCGGCTCATGCCGACGATGGCGCCGCGGGCGTCGGGTCTCCAGTAGGGGGCGAACAGCCCGGAGAAGGCCGGGACGAAGTAGAGGCCACCGGTGTCGTCGACCTGCTTGGCGAGGCGTTCGATGTCTGCCGCACCCGAGATGATGCCGAGCTGGTCCCGCAGCCACTGGACCGCCGAGCCGGTGACGGCGATCGAGCCTTCCAGCGCGTAGACCGGCTTGGCGTCACCGAGCTGGTAGCAGAGCGTGGTGAGCAGCCCGGACTCGCTGCGGACGATCTCCTCGCCCGTGTTGAGGATCATGAAGTTGCCGGTGCCGTAGGTGTTCTTGCCCTCGCCGGGTGCGAAGCAGACCTGGCCGACGGTCGCGGCCTGCTGGTCGCCGAGGTCGCCGGCGAGCGGCACCTCGCCCCCGAGCGGCCCGCCGGGGCGGGTCAGCCCGTAGAACTGGGGGTCGGAGCTCGGCCTGATCGTGGGGAGCATCTCCCGCGGGATGTCGAAGAACCCGAGGAGCTCGTCGTCCCAGTCGAGGGTGCGCAGGTCCATCAGCATGGTGCGGCTGGCGTTCGTGACGTCGGTGACGTGCACCCCGCCGTCGGTCCCGCCGGTGAGGTTCCACAGGAGCCAGGTGTCGATCGTGCCGAAGAGGGCGTCCCCCCGCTCGGCGGCCGCCCGTGCGCCGTCGACGTGGTCGAGGATCCACTGGACCTTGCCCGCGGAGAAGTACGCCGCCGGGGGAATTCCGGCGCGTTCGCGGATGACGTCACCCTTGCCGGACTGGTCGAGGGCCCGCGCGATCCGGTCGGTGCGGGTGTCCTGCCAGACGATGGCGTTGTGGAGGGGGCGACCGGTTCGCTTGTTCCACACCACAGTCGTCTCGCGCTGGTTGGTGATCCCCAACGCGGACAGGTCCGAGGGCTGGAGGTCGAGGTGGGAGAGCGCGGAGCCGATCACCGTCTGGGTGCGTTCCCAGATCTCGAGCGGGTTGTGCTCCACCCAGCCTGCCTGGGGCATGACCTGTTCGTGCTCGAGCTGGTGGCGCCCGACCTCGGCGCCGTCGTGGTCGAACACCATGAACCGGGTGCTCGTGGTTCCTTGGTCAACAGCACCAACGAAATCGGCCATGAGGTGACCCTAGTGCGGCGGGACGCTGGCGACCCAGCAGACCGGGTCGATCATTCAGTCCTTCGCGGGTGGCTCGACGAGCTCGGGGCGACCGGGCTGTTCCCCGCCGCGCGCCTCGAGATAGCTCTCCTTGGGCACCATCACCTTGCGGCGGAAGATGCACACGAGCGTGCCGTCCTGGTTGTAGCCCTTGGTCTCGACGTGCACGACCCCGCGGTCGTCCTTGGACTTCGACTCCCACTTGTCGAGCACCTCGGTCTGCCCGTAGATGGTGTCGCCGTGGAAGGTCGGGGCGACGTGGCGCAGCGACTCGACCTCCAGGTTGGCGATGGCCTTGCCCGAGACGTCGGGCACGCTCATCCCGAGCAGCAACGAGTAGATGTAGTTGCCCACCACCACGTTCTTCCCGAACTGGGTCGTGTTCTCGGCGTAGTTCGCGTCGAGRTGGAGCGGGTGGTGGTTCATCGTGAGCAGGCAGAACAGGTGGTCGTCGTACTCGGTCACCGTCTTGCCGGGCCAGTGCTTGTAGACCGCGCCGACCTCGAACTCCTCGTAGCTGCGTCCGAATTGCATGGGGCCCATCCTGCCGAGGTGGGCCCAGCAAGGACACCGGTATGCCGCGTGCGTTCCCTCACAGCGCGTGCTCGGGAGCCGCACCGGCCACAGTCGGCCGGAAAAAACGCGGCGAAAGATCGAGAGCCCCGACCGCGGGGCGTCAGGGTGGTGACAGGGCCGCACGGCCGACGACCAACCCGAGAGGGAGCACCACCATGAAGTACGTCATCCTGATCCACTCCAACCCGCAGCCGTGGGGTCACCCCACGAGCAACTTCCTCCCGGAGTACCAGTCGCTCACGGAGGCCGAGCGCGACGGGCTCAACGCGGACTTCGAGTCGGTGCTCGAGAGCCTCTCCAGCAGCGGTGAGCTCGTGGGCGGGCAGGCCCTGGGCAGCCCCCACGACGCACGGCTGTTCCGCTGGTCAGCCGGGCGACGGAAGATCACCGACGGGCCCTACGCCGAGACGACCGAGCACTTCGCCGGGTTCTTCCTCATCGACGTCGCGAGCCAGGCCCGGGCCGAGGAGGTCGCCGAGAAGTTCGCCGGCCCGGGCGAGACCGTCGAGCTGCGCCCCGTCGCCGACTGACCCGGGAGAGCGCCCCGACCCGAACCGGGGCGCTCACCCGGCGGTGCGGGCAGGAACGTCCCGGCGCGGGCCCTACCCTTGGGCACGTGCCGATCGACCTCCACACCCACTCCACCGCGAGCGACGGCACCGAACCCTCCGACGTGGTCGTGGCCCAGGCGGCGCGGGCCGGCCTCGAGGTCGTGGCCCTGACCGACCACGACACGTATGCCGGGTGGCCGGCGGCAGTCAGCACCGCCCTCGAGCTGGGGGTGGGCCTGGTCCGTGGGGTCGAGGTCTCCTGCTCCCACCGGGGGGTCAGCGTCCACCTGCTCGCCTACCTGGTCGACCCCGAGGCCCCAGGCCTCCTGCACGAGCTGGACCGCGCTCGCGACTCCAGGGTGACCCGGATCGACCGGATGGTCGAGCTGATGGCCGCCGACGGCATACCCGTGACCGCCGAGGAGGTGCGGGCGCAGGCGGGTGAGGGCACCACGATGGGCCGGCCACACATCGCGGACGCACTCGTCGCGAGCGGCTACGTGCAGACCCGCGACGAGGCGTTCGCCGACGTGCTCCGCAACGGCAGCCGCTACTACGTCTCGCACTACGCCCCCCACCCGGTGCGCGCAGTCGAGCTCGTGCGGCAGGCGGGGGGCGTGCCCGTGATGGCGCACCCCTTCGCGAACGGTCGCGGGTGGACCGTCGACGACTCGGTCATCGAGCAGATGGCCGACGCGGGGCTGGCCGGGTTGGAGGCGCACCACCGCGACCACACGGCGGGTGAGCGTGCCCACGCGGTCGAGCTGGCCGCCAGGCTGGGGCTGTTCGTGACGGGGTCGAGCGACTACCACGGCGCAGGCAAGGACAACCGGCTCGGCGAGAACACCACGACCCCTGAGGTGCTCGCCCAGATCGAGGAACAGGCAACCAGCGGTATCGACGTGGTCAGGGTGGCGCGCGCGTGAACGACATCATCAACCTGCAGACCTTCGGCTCGGTCTTCGTGACCCTGCTGGTGATCATGGACCCGCCCGGCGCGCTGCCGATCTTCCTCGCGCTGACGTCCTCGCTGACCCAGAAGCAGAAGGTCGCCGCGGCCCGCCGGGCCTCCCTGGTCGCCCTCGGTGTCATCGTGCTCTTCGCCGTCTTCGGTCAGCAGATCCTCACCTACCTCCACATCTCCCTCCCGGCCCTGCAGGGCGCCGGGGGTCTGCTGCTGCTCCTCGTGGCGCTCCAGCTGCTGACGGGTTCGGAGCAGGAGCAGCACGCCGACGCCGGGGTCAACGTCGCGCTCGTGCCGCTCGGCACCCCGCTGCTCGCCGGTCCGGGAGCCATCGTGGCGACGATGCTCCAGGTCAAGCGGGCCGACGCGGTCGGCGACTACGTGGCCGTCGCTGCCGGCCTGGTCGCCACGATGTTCGTCGTCTGGTTGTTCTTCCGCTTCGCCAGCCAGGTGCACCGCGTGCTCAAGGACAGCGGCACCGTGCTCGTGACCCGGATCGCGGGACTCCTCCTGTCGGCGATCGCCGTGCAGATGGTCGCGGACAGCGTCCGAGCCTTTGTCAGCGGCACCGCCTAGCGTGGTCGACATGGTCACGGAGGAGCCGGCCGGCGCAGGCCGTGTGGGCGCTGGCGTCCAGCAGGAGTTCGTGGGTATGCCGCGGCGCCTGTTCCGCGCCAGCCCCAGCAAGCTGCTGGCGTGGGTCGACTGCCCGCGCCGTTACCGCATGCAGTACCTCGACCGGCCGGCGCCGCCGTCCCGCCCGCAGCGCGCCCACACGTCGGTCGGGGTGGCCGTGCACAACGCCCTCCGCGACTGGTGGGACCTCCCGGTGGAGCAGCGCTCGCCCGCCGCCGGTGCCGAGCTGGTGCGCACGTCGTGGATCGACGTGGGCTTCCGCGACGCAGACCAGTCGCTCGCGTGGCGTGAGCGCGCCCAGGGCCAGGTCGTCGCCTACCTCGACGACGTCGACCCGGCCCACCAGCCGCTGGGCATCGAGCGCACCGTCTCGCTCAAGACCGACGTCCTGACCCTCCAGGGCCGCATCGACCGGCTCGACGACCGCGGCGGCGAGCTTGCCGTCGTCGACTACAAGATGAGTCGGTGGCAGCCGACCGACGACGACGCGCGCACGTCGCTCCCGCTGGCCCTCTACGCGGCGGCCGCGTGGAAGATGTTCCGGCGCAAGTGCGTCCGCGTCGAGCTCCACCACCTCCCGAGCGGGTCCGTCGCGAGCCACGAGCACACCGGTGAGTCGCTCCGGCGCAAGCTCGACGAGGCCGAGTCGATCGCCCGCGAGGCTCGCCGAGCCGAGGACGACTACGCGGACGTCGGGGTCGACTCGAGCCGGTTCCCGGCCAAGGTGGGCCCGATCTGCCAGTGGTGCGACTTCCGCGCCCACTGCCCGGCGGGTCAGGCCGTCGGTCCGGAGAAGTCCGACTGGGCCGCCCTGGAGCAACCAGTCACGGCGGGCGCGCAGGCCCCGCCGATCGTCGGCTGAGCGTTCGCCCTCACCACTCCCAGCGCACCCCGACCACTCCGGGTCCGACGTGGTGCAGGACATGCTGCACGCTCGTCGACCCACCGAGGACGATCGGCCTCGAGGCCCTCCGTCCGCCGAGGTCGCTGTAGGTCGCGACCCGCAACGGCAGCTTGTCCGGCGAGAAGCGCACCCAGATCATCAGCTCGGTGACCTCGCGGACCAGGTAGTACTCGATGCAGTGCGCGGTGCCGAGGTCGCGGGGGAGCAGCACGCGGTGCTCGGCCGCGGCGGTCTCCCCGAGCCGCAACGGACGGTCGAGCACCAGCTCGGCGGCGAACACGCCCACCTCGGGGCGCAGGACCTGGCGGCCGAGGCGGCAGCCACTGACCGGCACGAACTGCGCCTGCTCCCCGCTGGGGACGTCGATGGTGAGCAAGGCGGGCAGTCGCTGGGCGCCGGGCCGGACCGCACGGACGACGTTCCGGATCGTCCTGACCCGCTCGATGCCCTGGTCGTCGACGTCGAGGGTGTCGTGGATGGTGACGTCCACCAGGCCCGGTTTCGCGCCGAAGCCGAGGTCGGCCAGCGCCAGCTCGGCGTCGGGGTGGTCGATCGGCAGACCCCCGGCGGTGACCTCCGCCTGCGGCAGGAACGGGCGACGGCGGGGGCCGATCCGGTCGAGGAGGTGCCCGTGCGGCAGCTGGAGGAGCTCTTCGAGGTGGAGCACGGCGCGAAGGGACGAGCCGCGCTGCGGTCGGCTCCGACCGGACTGCCAGTAGCTCAGCGTGGCGATGCTGACGGGGGTGCCGCGCTCCTCGAGCCGGCGGCGCAGGGACTCCAGGCTGCGTCCGCTGCCGGCGATCGCGGCGCGCAGGGCGTCCGGGAACCCGTCCGGGTCGGCCGCGCGCGACCCACCGCGGGTGGCGCCGTCCACGACGTCCCCTGAGGTCATGCTGCCACCCCCTGCGCTGGGCGCTGCCGTTCGATGTGGGGCCCGGTGCGGCCTCCCCTCGCCACCGAAGCTCTTGAAGGGTCAACAGTACAGCCGCAGGGCCCGCGATCTGGGCCAACCGGAGGTTTCGGTCCCGGTGGGGCACGCGGTGGGCGGCAGGCGCACCTGACAGACTTGGCCCACCGGCATACGCATCTCTCGAGGCAACCACAGAAGAAGGGCGGCCACTGGTGCCCACGACACGCACGAAGCAGGCCACGGTCGTCTCCGTGGCCAACCAGAAGGGCGGCGTCGCCAAGACGACGTCGGTCGCCTCGTTGGGCGCGGCCTTCGCCGAGCAGGGCAAGCGCGTGCTGCTGGTCGACCTCGACGCCCAGGCGTGCCTCACGTTCAGCCTCGGCGTCGACCCCGATGAGGTCGGCCAGTCGATCAACGAGGTGCTGCTCGGGCGGGCCTCGATCGCCGACGTGCGGGTGGCGTGCGACGACGGCGTGGACCTGGTGCCGAGCGTGATCGACCTCGCGGGCGCCGAGGCCCAGCTGCTGCCTCGTCCCGGACGGGAGTACATCCTGCGCACGGTCCTCGAGGAGGTGCGCGACGAGTACGACGTGATCCTGCTCGACTGCTCCCCGAGCCTCGGGGTGCTGACCCTGAACGCCCTGACCGCCAGCCAGGCCCTCATCATCCCGATGCCCTGCGAGATGCTGAGCCACCGCGGTGTGGGCCAGCTGCTCGACACCGTGGGCGACGTCCAGAAGATCCTCAACAAGGACCTCGTGGTGTGGGGCATCCTGCCCACCCTGTTCGACGGTCGCAGCAACCACGCCCGCGAGGTCCTCGCCGATGTGGGCGAGCGGTACGACCTGCCCGTGCTCGACCCGCCGATCCCCAAGACCGTGCGGTTCGCGGAGGCGCCGGCGGTGGGGCGCTCGATCCTCGCGACCTCGCGCACCTCGAAGGGTGCCAAGGCCTATCGCGACGTCGCGGCCGCCCTGGCCAAGAAGCTCTGACCCCACCTCCGGGGTGGCCGGGGAGCCACGACGGAATAGCAGCGCGAGTCCGTGACTTGTCCCTAGACGGTGACTGAACCCAACCCCTGAGGAGACTCATGTCCCGCACCGCTGCCCTGTCCACCGCGTCCGCAGGCGCTCCGCTCACGGCGACCACCATCGAGCGCCGCGACCTGCGTGACGACGACATCACCATCGACATCGCCTACGCCGGCATCTGCCACAGCGACATCCACCAGGTCCGCGAGGAGTGGGGGAGCGCGATCTTCCCCATGGTCCCCGGTCACGAGATCGCCGGGGTCGTCTCGGCCGTCGGCGACGGCGTGACCCGCTACCAGGTCGGCGACCGCGTCGGGGTCGGCTGCATGGTCGACTCCTGCGGTGAGTGCGAGTTCTGCAAGGACGGCCAGGAGCAGTTCTGCGTCAAGGGCGCCGTCATGACCTACAACGGCAAGGGCTACGACGGCGAGGAGACGATGGGCGGCTACAGCCAGCAGGTCGTCGTCAGCGAGCGGTTCGCCGTCCGCATCCCCGACGCCCTCGAGCTCGACGTCGCCGCTCCGCTGCTCTGCGCCGGCATCACCACCTACAACCCGCTCAAGCGGTGGGGAGCCGGTCCCGGCACGAAGGTCGCCGTCGTCGGCCTTGGTGGCCTCGGCCACCTGGGCGTGAAGTTCGCCGCGGCCCTCGGCGCCGAGGTGACGGTGCTGAGCCAGTCGACCGCCAAGCAGGCCGACAGCACGCGCTTCGGGGCTGTCGACCACCGCGCCACCACGGACGAGTCGACCTTCAAGGACCTGCGCGGCCGGTTCGACCTGATCCTCAACACGGTCAGCGCGAACCTGCCGTTCGACGACTACCTGTCGCTGCTCAAGCCCAACGGGGCCATGGTCAACGTGGGCGCCCCCAGCGACCCGAGCACGTTCCGCGCGTTCTCCCTCATCGGCGGGAGCAAGGTGCTCGCCGGCTCCAACATCGGCGGCATCCCGCAAACCCAGGAGATGCTCGACTTCGCCGCGGAGCACGGCATCGCCGCGGAGATCGAGACGATCAGCGCCGACCAGGTCAACGAGGCCTACGACCGCGTCGTGAGCTCCGACGTGCGCTACCGGTTCGTCATCGACACTGCCACCATCGGCGCCTGACCGTTCGCGACCTCACCTCGGTCGCACCACACACAGGTATGCCGCGCGGCCGAGCCGCGCGGCATACCTGTCTGTGTGTCTCGTGGTGCGGGCCCGGTCAGGCCTGGGTGCTGGTCTCGCCGGTCGCCCCGCCGCGCGTGCGGCGACGGTTGCGGTTGCGACGCGGCTTGGCCGGGGCGTCCCCGCCCTCGCTGGCCTGCGGCGCGCCGTCACTGCGCCGCTCGCCACCGCGGCCTGCGTCACGACCTCCACGGCCGCCACTGTCGCGGCCGCCACTGTCGCGTCCACTGTCGCGGCCGCCGCGACCACCGGCGGCCGGGCGACGACCGCTCGACTTGCCGGTCTCACCCAGGTCCTCGAGCACCTCGGCGCCGAGGCCGGCGAGCTTCTGGTCGGCCTTGGGCAGTCGGCCCTTCGCGGTGCGCGGTATGTCGAGCTGCTCGTAGAAGTGCTCGGAGGAGGAATAGGTCTCCTCGGGCTCGGGGATGCCGAGGTCGAGGGTCTTGTTGATCATGCCCCAGCGCGGCAGGTCGTCCCAGTCGACGAACGTGACCGCGATGCCGGTGTTGCCGGCGCGTGCGGTGCGGCCGATGCGGTGCAGGTAGGTCTTCTCGTCCTCGGGGCACTGGTAGTTGATGACGTGGGTGACGTTGTCGACGTCGATGCCACGGGCTGCGACGTCGGTGGCGACGAGGATGTCGACCTTGCCGTTGCGGAACGCCCGGAGCGCCTGCTCGCGGGCACCCTGACCGAGGTCTCCGTGGATCGGGGCAGCCGCGAAACCGCGGTCGATCAGGTCGTCGGCGACCTTGGCGGCAGTGCGCTTGGTGCGGCTGAAGATGATGGTCAGGCCACGACCCTCGGCCTGGAGCATGCGGGCGAGCATCTCGACCTTGTCCATCGCGTGGGCGCGGTAGACGAACTGCTCGACGGCCTTGACCGTGTGGGCGTTCTCCTGGTCGTCGCCCATCGCGCGGATGTGCGTCGGCTGGCTCATGTAGCGGCGGGCCAGGGCCACGACGGCGCCGGGCATGGTGGCCGAGAAGAGCATCGTCTGGCGGGCCGGCGACGTCATCGCGAGCAGCTTCTCGACGTCGGGGAGGAAGCCGAGGTCGAGCATCTCGTCGGCCTCGTCGAGCACGACGGACTTGCAGTGCGAGAGGTCGAGGTGACCCTGCTTGGCGAGGTCGATGAGGCGACCCGGCGTGCCGACGACGATCTCGACGCCGGCCCTCAGCGCGTCGATCTGGGGCTCGTAGGCCCGGCCGCCGTAGACGGTGAGCACCCGGATGCCACGACGCTTGCCGGCCCGCTCGAGGTCGCTGGCGACCTGCACGGCGAGCTCACGGGTCGGGGCGACCGCCAGGGCCTGCGGCTTGCCGGCGTGGGGGAAGGTGTCCCAGGCGTCGTCGCCACGGGCGATCGTGCGGTTGAGCATCGGGACGCCGAAGCCCAGCGTCTTGCCGGTGCCGGTCTTGGCCTGGCCGATGATGTCGTGCCCGGACAGCGCGACGGGCAGCGTCATCGCCTGGATGGGGAAGGGGGTGACGATGCCGGCGTCGCCCAGCGAGGCGACGATGTCGGGGTGGACGTCGAAGTCGGCGAACGACGGGTCTGCGGGCACAGCCGCACCCGTGGTGGTCTCAGTCATGAAGTTCTCTCGATCGGGGGCGCACCCAGAGGGGACGCGCTCGCACAGCGGGCCGATCGGAGGTCTTCGTCAATGCTTGTGAGCGGGGCTGCGGATCGTCTCCGCGGCTGATTCGTGCCGACCGGGCACCTTTGACCTGCGCAGTCTAGCCCGGTGGGCGCCACTTCCCCGCATCGACGGGCGACTCCCGATGCGCTCGCGGGGCGCGCCGTTAGGGTGACCGACATGACCAAGGACGACTGGCTCGCCGACCCGCAGTACCGCGACGCGGTCGCCGACCTCCTCGGGGTGCTGGCCTACGGCGAGCTCACGGCGTTCACCCGGCTCGCCGGCGACAGCGAGCTCTCGCCCACCCAGCCGCTCAAGGCGGCCGTCGCCGGGCTGGCCGTGGCCGAGTTCCGCCACTACGAGATCCTCGTGACGCGGCTGGACGAGATGGGCATCGACCCCGAGGCCGCGATGGCTCCCTTCATCGCGCCGATCGACGCCTTCCACGAGCGGACCAAGCCCAGTAGCTGGCTCGAGGGCCTGGTCAAGGCGTATGTCGGCGACGGCATCGCGACCGACTTCTACCGCGAGATCGCGGCCTACGTCGACCCCTCGACCCAGGCCCTCGTGCACTCCGCCATGGAGGACGTCGGCCAGGCCGAGTTCGTCGTCAAGGTCGTGCGCGAGGCCATCAAGGCCGATCCCAAGATCGCCGGACGGCTCGCCCTGTGGGGCCGGCGCCTCGTGGGGGAGGCGTTGTCGCAGGCGCAGCAGGTGGCCGTGGAGCGTGACGCGCTCGCCTCCCTGCTCGTCGGTGGCGTCGGTGGTCCGGACCGACCCAGCGCCGACCTGGCCGAGCTGGGCCGGATGTTCGCCCGGCTGACCGACGAGCACACCCGCCGGATGGGCCGCCTCGGCCTGGCCGCCTGACCGTTCCGCGCAGGCGAAAGGGCTCGGGCCTGTGCGGCCCGAGCCCTCTCGTGTGAGGCGGTGGTCGTCAGACCGTGGTGTTCCTTCGCCCGGTGACCGCGCCGTAGACGGCGATGAGCACCACCGCGACGATGATGCTGATGATCCAGCGAACCCAGTCGATGCCGCTGGTCGCCGCGACGCCCAGCGCCGCCGCGAGGTAGTACCCGATGATGACGCCGATGATGCCCAGGATGATCGTGATGATGACCCCGCCGGCCTGGCGGCCCGGCATGACTAGCTTGGCGAGGGCGCCGATGATGGCACCCGCGATGATGACGCCAATGATCTCCATGTCCTGCCTCACTTTCGTGTGTGCGAGCGGCTGACCGATCGCATTGCGTCATTACCCCACCACGAAACAACCCAAACCGCACCCACGACGGCGGCGTGTTGCGTCACGGAGTGGACACGATTTTCCTGCGTTTGCGCAGGTCAGGGGCCTTCTGGACGCAGCGGGTGGTCAGACGCCGAAGCCGACGCCACGCTTCTCGGACTCACCGATCTGCACGTAGCCGAGCACCGACGCGGGGACCAGGACCTGGCGACCCTTGTCGTCGGACAGGCTGAGGACGGTGCCCTTCTCGAGCGAGGCGCTCACGGCTGCGGCGACCTCGGACGCACTCTCGCTGGACTCGAAGATGACCTCACGCGAGACGTTCTGGACGCCGATGCGGACCTCCACGGTGATTCCCTTCTTTCTGGGTGTGGACACCGGACCCTCCCGCGAGGGGAGGTCGCCGTCCACGCTGGGCACGCGGCATACGAGCACGTGCGGAACTGTCGACAAGGCTAACCAGCGGTGCGTCAGGAACCTTCCCCGCCCACCTTCGGGAACGACCCGAGCCCTCGCCAGGCGAGCGCGCCCATGAGGAGGGCCGCCTCGTCCTTGGGGACGTCGGACCCCTGGGCGAGCCAGTGGCGGGCGCTGACCTGGGCGAGCCCGGTCAGGGCCATGCCCAGCAGGGAGGCGTCCTCGTCGGTCAGGCCGGTGTCCTCGGCGATGACCTCGGCGACGGCCTCGGCGCAGACCAGCCCGACGGCGTCGAGCCGGTTGCGGACCGCGGACTCGTTGGTGAGGTCGGACTCGAAGATGAGCCGGAACGCCGCACCGTCGCGCGAGACGAAGTCGAAGTAGGCGGCGATGGTCGCGTAGACGCGCTCCTTGTTGTCATGGGTGGAGGCGAGCGCTTCGCGGACCAGCTGTTCGAGTGCCTCGCTGTGCTTGTCGAGCAACGCGAGGTAGAGCTCGAGCTTGCCGGGAAAGTGCTGGTAGAGCACCGGCTTGGAGACCCCGGCCCGGTCGGCGATGTCGTCCATCGCGGCGGCGTGGTAGCCGGACTCGACGAAAGCGGCCTGGGCGGCCTCGAGGAGCTGCGCGCGGCGGGCCGACCGCGGGAGGCGCTGGCCGCGGGCGTTGTCGGTGCTGGGGACTGCTCGAACTGACATGGTGGCTCTCTGTTCGGCGGTGGTGCAGCCTGACTGCGCTGTCGGGGACATCGTACGGGTGGGTAACCTGCATCACATGGCGATCCCACCGCTGGTCGCACCCGGACCGGAGCTCAGCACCGAGCAGAAGGCCCGCTACGCGCGCCACATCCTGCTGCCCGAGATCGGCATCGAGGGTCAGCGACGGCTGGCCAACGCGCGGGTCCTCGTGGTCGGGGCGGGGGGACTCGGGTCGCCGGCGCTGATGTACCTCGCGGCGGCAGGGGTCGGGACGATCGGCGTGGTCGACGACGACGTGGTGGACGCGTCGAACCTCCAGCGCCAGGTCGTGCACGGGGTCGCCGACGTCGGACGGCCCAAGACCGAGTCCGCGGCCGAGACGGTCGCTGCCATCAACCCGCTGGTCACCGTCGTCCGCCACGACCTGCGCCTCACCTCCGAGAACGCGCTGGAGATCCTTGCCGACTACGACGTGGTCCTCGACGGCGCCGACAACTTCCCGACCAGGTACCTGGTCAACGACGCCTGCGTCTTCCTGGGGCTTCCGCACGTCTGGGGGTCGATCTACCGGTTCGACGGCCAGGTGTCGGTCTGGTTCGCCGGCCACGGGCCGTGCTACCGCTGCGTGTTCCCCGACCCGCCGCCGCCTGACGCCGTGCCGTCGTGCGCGACCGGTGGGGTGCTGGGCGTGTTGTGCGCCGCGGTCGGTTCCGTGCAGGTCGCCGAGGCGATCAAGCTCGTCGTGGGACGCGGTGACCCGCTCGTGGGGCGTCTGCTCGTGCATGACGCGTTGCGCCAGACCTGGGACACGCTCACCGTGCGCGCCGACCCCGACTGCCCCGTCTGTGGCGAGTCCCCGTCCGTCACCTCCCTCGTGGACTACGAGCAGTTCTGCGGTATGCCGGGTGCCTCCGACGCGCAGGAGGCCGAGGATGCTGCCCGGCCCGGCTTCGCCGACGTCACGGCGACCGAGCTCGCCCAGATGCTGGCCGACCGGGACAGTGGTCACCGGTCGTTCGAACTGGTCGACGTGCGCGAGCCGGGGGAGCGGGCCGTCGTGTCCATCCCGGGGTCGCGGGCCCTGCACCTCGACCGGTTCCGTGACGGCACCGCCGCCGACGAGCTGCCCTCGGACACTCCGGTGGTGCTGCTGTGCAAGTCGGGGGTGCGGTCGGCCGAGGCTGCGGGACTCCTGGTCGCCACCGGTCGGCACGACGTCGCGAACCTGGCTGGTGGGGTGCTCGCGTGGGTGCACGACGTCGACCCGAGCCTCCCGGTCTACTGAGGACACGGAATTGGTGACGGAGGCAGGGCGGGTGAGCGGTGCCCCGAGCGAGTTCGCGGACGACGTGCTCGAGGTCGTCGACACGATCCCCGAGGGCATGGTGATGACCTACGGCGACATCGCCGAGCTGCTCGGGCGCGGTGGCGCGAGAGGGGTCGGCACCGTGATGGCCCGCTACGGCTCGGACGTGCCGTGGTGGCGGGTGATCCGCTCGGGGGGCTACTTCCCCCAAGGCCTCGAGGACGAGGCCCTCGCCCACTACCGCGAGGAGGGCACGCCCCTCGTGCGTGGCCAGGTCGACGGGCGCCGCGTCGACCTCGCCCGGGCCCGCTGGCTCGAGGCCAAGCCGCCCGTCCCCCCGACCCGGTCCTGAGCCGCGCCGGCGAGAGAGACGGGGCATCCCACGCGCTGTCGGTCGCGGATGGTGGGATGGGTCAGTGCTGACCCTCCGCCGCGCCCCGAGCGTGGTGGCCGAGGCGCCGCCACTCGACGACGTCCAGCTGGCCGCGCTCGCCCACCGCGGTGGCGTGCTGCGCGTGCTCGGCGGCCCCGGCACCGGCAAGACCACCACGGCGATCGAGGCCGTGGTCGCCCGGGTCGAGTCGGGCGAGGCCACCCCCGACCAGTGCCTCATCCTCACCTCGTCGCGCGTGGCGGCCGGCAGCCTGCGCGAGCGCGTCACGGCCCGGTTGGGCGGCACGTCGACCGAGCCCCTCGCGCGCACCCACCAGGCCCTCGGGTTCGGCATCCTGCGCCAGGCCGCTGCGTTGCGCGGAGACCCGACGCCCCGCCTGCTCAGTGGTCCCGAGCAGGACGTCATCCTGCGCGAGCTGCTCGCCGGGCACGCCGCCGAGGGCACCGGGCCGGCCTGGCCGGAGCGGGTGCACCTCGCGATGGGCACCCGCGGCTTCCGCGGTGAGCTGCGCGACCTGCTGATGCGGGCCGTGGAGCACGACCTGGAGCCGCATGACCTGGCCCGCCTCGGTCGCGAGCACGACCGCCCCGAGTGGGTGGCAGCGGCCGAGGTGCTGGCGGAGTACGACGAGGTGACTGCGCTGTCCGCGCCGGGCGCCTACGACCCGGCCTGGATCCTGGGGGCCGCCGCCGACCTGATCGAGGAGGATCCGGCTGCCCGGGCCCGCCTCGTGGACGGTCTGCGCCTCGTGGTCGTCGACGACGCGCAGGAGCTCACCTCGGCCGCGGCACGGTTGCTGCGCACCATCGCCTCGCCCGGCCTCGACCTGGTCCTGCTGGGCGACCCTGACAGCGCGGTGCAGACGTTCCGCGGCGCCGACCCGCGCCACCTGAGCGACGGCTGGGTGCAGCTCGGCGCCGCGGCGGGCGGCCGGCGGTCGGCCGACCCTGCCGGCGGGGAGCCGCGCACGCTCGTCCTGCCCACGGCATACCGGCTGCCGCAGGCGGTCGTCGACGCCGCGGCGCGGGTGGCCCCCAAGATCGGCGCGCTCGCGGGCGGCGTCCAGCGCGGCGCGGCCGCGGGGCGAGCCGGTGGTCGCGTCGACGTGCGGCTGCTGCGTGCGGTCAGCCAGGAGGCGAGCCATGTGGCGGCCGAGCTGCGTGAGTCGCACCTGAGGTTCGGGATCCCGTGGTCGCAGATGGCGGTGATCGTGCGCGGCCAGGGGCGCACGGCCACGCTGCGACGGGTGCTGATGGCAGCGGGGGTCCCGGTGGCGGGTACCTCCACCGACCTGCCGGTCCGCGACGAGGTGGCGGTGCGGCCCCTGCTGGCGCTCCTGGAGGTGGTGCTCGACCGTGCCCGCGGGGTCGACGAGCCGTTGCCCGCCCAGGTGGCCGTCGACACCCTCCTGTCGCCGATCGGCGGTGCTGACGCGGTCGGGCTGCGTCGGCTGCGGCGGGCGTTGCGCCGGCTCGAGCTCGAAGGTGGTGGGGGGAGGACCAGTGACGAGCTCCTGGCCGAGGCCCTCCTCGCGCCGGGCGCCCTGGTCGAGGTGGGCCCGGAAGGCCTTCCTGCCCGACGCGTCGCAGCCACGATCGCGGCCGGCGTCAAGGCTGCGCGCGGGATGGTCGACGACACCCCCACGGGCCCGGTCTGGCGGTGGGAGGCCGGGGTCAGCGCCGAGTCGGTGCTGTGGGCGATGTGGGCCGCGACGGGGTTGGGTGCCGACTGGCAGGCCACCGCCCTCGCGGGGGGCGCCGGCGCGGCACGGGCCGACCGTGACCTCGACGCCGTCGTGGGGCTCTTCGACGCCGCCGCGAAGTTCGTCGACCGACTGCCCCAGGCCGGGCCCGAGGAGTTCCTCACGCACATCGGCAGCCAGGACATCCCGGGAGACACGCTGGTGGCGCGCTCGCCGGTCGGCGAGTCCGTGACGGTCACGACCCCCCAAGCGGCCGCGGGCCGGCAGTGGCAGCTCGTGGTCGTCGCGGGCGTGCAGGAAGGCGTCTGGCCCGACCTGCGGCTGCGTGGCTCGTTGCTCGGGTCCGAGCACCTGGTCGACGCCGTCACCGGCCGGGCCGGCACCTTCCGGGCTGCGCAGGCCGCCGWCCGGTACGACGAGACCAGGTCCTTCCTCGTGGCCCTGACGCGCGCGAGCGACCGGGTGATCGTGACGGCGGTGCGCTCCGATGACGAGCAGCCGTCGGTCTACCTCGACGTCGTCGACCCCGAAACCATTGCGACACAAGGGGATCGACCCTTTGCCGAAGTGGCGCGGACGATGACGCTGCCGACCCTCGTGGGCGAGCTGCGCCGCCAGCTGGTGTCTGACGACTCGGCGGTGCGGCGCACGGCCGTGGCTGCCCTGGCGCGGCTGGCGCGCGAAGGAGTGCCGGGGGCAGACCCGGCGCAGTGGTGGGTGCTCCGCGAGGTGTCCGACGAGCGGCCGCTGCGCGGGCCCGGCGAGGAGGTGCGGGTCTCCCCGAGCAAGGTCGAGTCCTTCGGCAACTGCGGCCTGCGCTGGCTGCTCGGCTCGGTGGGCGGCGACGGACCCTCGGTCGGCGCCGCCGACATCGGCACGCTCGTGCACGACATCGCCGCCGAGCTCGGTGACGTCGACGCCGACACCCTCGTCGCCGAGGTCGACGCCCGCTGGGGACGCCTCGGTATGCCGGCCGGCTGGGTCTCCGACCGCAAGCGCCACGAGGCCCACGGCATGGTGCGGCGGCTGGCGACCTACTTCGACGAGGCGCGAGCCGGCGGCTGGGTGCGCCTCGGCGCCGAGGTCGACATGAAGGTGGCCCTGGGGCGAGCGGTGCTGAGCGGCAAGGTCGACCGCATCGAGGGCACGCCCGACGGCACGGCGCTGCGGGTGGTCGACTACAAGACGGGCAGCGGCAAGCCCCGGGCCGAGGAGCTGTCTCGTCACCCCCAGCTCGGTGCGTACCAGCTGGGCGTCGAGAGGGGGGCGTTCGGCGACCTGGGCGACCGGTCGGCAGGAGCTGCGCTGCTCCAGGTCGGCAAGGCCGCCCTCGTCAAGACGACGCTGCAGACCCAGGGCCCACTGCGCGACGACCCGGAGCCGCAGTGGGCCGAGCAGCTCGTCACCGACACCGCCGAGGGCATGTCCGGCTCGACCTTTCGGGCGACGGTCGGCGACTGGTGCAAGCTCTGCCAGGTGCGCGCGTCCTGCCCGGCCCAGCCCGAGGGGCGGGTGCTGTGACGGCTCGACCGTTGTTGTCCGCCCGGGAGATCGCCGCCGCGCTCGGCCAGCCGCCGCCGACCGACGAGCAGGTGCGGGTGATCGAGGCGCCGATGGCCCCACTCCTGGTCGTCGCCGGGGCGGGTTCCGGCAAGACCGAGACGATGACCGGCCGGGTGGTCTGGTTGGTCGCCAACGGCTTCGTCGAGCCCGACCAGGTGCTGGGCCTCACCTTCACGCGCAAGGCCGCCACCGAGCTGTCCGAACGCATCGGGGCTCGCCTGCGGTTGCTCCAGCAGCGTGACGTCTGGCACCCGCGCACCGACGACACCGAGACCGGGGCCGAGGTCCTCGGCGGCACCCCGACCGTGTCCACCTACCACTCGTATGCCGGACGGCTGGTCCGCGAGCACGCCCTGCGACTGGGTTACGAGTCCGAGTCGCGACTGCTCTTCGAGGCGGCGGCGTGGCAGTACGCGTCCGAGGTCGTGGCCGCGTACGACGGCCCGATGGACGAGGTCCGCTTCGCCGAGTCGACGGTCACGGCGGCCGTCGTCGACCTGGCCGGCGAGATGGCCGAGCACCTCGTCGAGGTGGGCGACGTCGCGGCATACCTCGACCGCGTGCTGGCCTCGCTCGCGGCGTTGCCCCCGCATGCCGGGGCGCGCGGCAAGGACCTGCCCGGTGAGGTCAAGAAGATGCGCGAGCAGCTCCTGGCCCGCGCCGGCGTCCTGCCCATGGTGGAGCGCTACCTCACGCTCAAGCGCACCCGTGACGCCATGGACTTCGCCGACCAGATGGCGTTGGCTGCCAAGCTCGCGATCGGGTTCGAGGACATCGGCGCCATCGAGCGTGAGCGGTTCGGGGCCGTCCTGCTCGACGAGTTCCAGGACACCTCGGCCGCCCAGCTCCAGCTCCTGCAGTCGTTGTTCGTCGCGCCGGGAGAACCCTCCCCGGTCACCGCGGTCGGCGACCCCCACCAGTCGATCTACGGCTGGCGCGGAGCCAGCGCCACGACCCTCAGCGCGTTCCGCCGGGCCTTCGGGGGAGCGGACTCGCTCGCGCCGGTGCGGCCGCTGGCCACCAGCTGGCGCAACGACGCGGCGGTGCTCGACGTGGCCAACGCCGTCGCCGAGCCGCTGCGCGACCGCTCGACCGTGCCGGTGAACCAGCTCGTCGCCCGCGCGGGTGCGGGGCCCGGCCGGGTCGTCGCGGCCCGGGTCGAGACGACCCCCCAGGAGGCTGCGCTCGTGGCCGACTGGCTGGCGCAGCGACGTGCGGACGGGGCCAGGTCGGCGGCGGTGCTGTGCCGCAAGCGGTCCCAGTTCGCGCCCCTCATCGACGCCCTCGAGAACAAGGGCGTGCCCTACGAGGTCGTCGGGCTCGGTGGGCTGCTGCTCACCCCCGAGGTCGAGGACATCACCGCGCTGCTCCACGTGGTGCACGACCCGAGTCGCGGCGACCAGCTGATGCGGCTGCTCACCGGGCCGCTCTGCCGCCTCGGGGCCGCCGACCTCGACGGGTTGATGGCCTGGGCTCGTCACCAGCAGGACCTTCGCCTCGGCGTCGACGACCGGTCGGCGCCGCTGGACGACGACGATGCGGAGGGGGTCGTCATCGGGTCCGCAAAGGCCGACGGCGACGCGGGCGCTGCCCCCGCGAGGCGGGTGCGCGACCAGTCGCCCGACAGCTCAGACCGGGTGAGCATCGTCGAGGCCGTCGACGACCCGCCCCGCCCTGGCTGGAGCAGCTGGGACGGCAAGCAGGTCAGCGACGTGGGCCTGAGCCGGCTCCGAGGACTCCAGCAGGCCATCCGCCGGCTGCGCTCCCTGTCGGCGCTCCCGTTGGCAGACCTGGTGGGCGAGGCCGAGCGGGCCCTGGGCCTCGACATCGAGGTGCTGGCCCGCGAGGGCTACACCCCCGCCGCGGCCCGCGCCCACCTCGACGCCTTCGCCGACGTCGCCGCCACGTTCACGGTCAGTGCCGACCGGCCCAACCTCGGCGGGTTCCTCGCCTGGCTGGCGGCTGCCCTCAAGGAGGAGCGGGGCCTCGACAAGGGCTACATCGAGGCATCGTCCGACGCCGTGCAGATCCTGACCATCCACGCCGCGAAGGGCCTGGAGTGGGACGCCGTGGCCGTCCCGGGGCTGGTCGAGGGCTCGTTCCCGGCCCTGGCCTCAGCCGCGAGTCGATCCGACGGCACGGCGTGGGCGATGTCGGAGCCCAAGCAGCGCGGCTGGGTCGGTGGCCTCTCCGACGGCGGTATCCCGTACGCGCTGCGGGGAGACCGCGACGGCCTGCCGCTGCTCGATTGGGAGGGCGCCGGCGACTGGAAGGACATGGAGACGCGGGTGGAGCGCTTCCTGAGGGCAGGAGGCGACCACGGCGTCGACGAGGAGCGACGGCTCGCCTACGTCGCGTTCACCCGGGCCAGGTCAGACATGCTGCTCACCGCTCCCGTGTGGACCGATGGCAAGACCCCCAAGGTGACCTCGCGCTTCCTGCTCGAGGTCGTCGAGGCCGAGCCCGCGTTGCCGGTCACGGTGCTCGAGTGGGCCGACCTGCCCGACCCGGCGCTCCCGGCCGAAGCGGTCAACCCGACGGCGGCCGAGGCGGTCAGCGTGCTGTGGCCGGCCGACCCGTTGGCGCACCGCCGGGCTGCGCTGGCGGCTGGTGCCGAGGCGGTCCGCGCCGCCGTGGCCGCACAGGCCGAGGGTGCGCCGGCCGAGCAGGCCGTGGCCGAGCAGGCGATGTTCCCGCTTCCGGGCGATGCCCTCGGGGTGCTGGAGGAGCTCGACCTGCTGCTCGAGGAGCGGCGCCGGCTCGCGCACCGCGGTGACGTCACGGTGTTGATGCCGCGTCACCTCTCGGCCTCGGCCGTCGTCAGCCTCGCCCAGGACCCGGCGCGCTTCGCGTCTGCCCTGCGGCGCCCGATGCCCGAAGCGCCCGCGCTGGCGGCTCGGCGCGGCACCGCCTTCCACGCCTGGGTGGAGCAGCACTACGCCCAGGCCGCGATGGTCGACATCCTCGACCTGCCGGGCAGCGCAGACGACGACCCCGGTGACGACGAGGCCCTGCCGTTGATGAAGGAGAAGTTCCTGGCCAGCGAGTGGGCACTGCGCACGCCTGCCGAGATCGAGATCGCGGTCGAGACCGTCATCGACGGGATCGCCGTCCGGGGCCGGATCGATGCCGTGTTCCCACGCCCGGGGGGCGGTTTCACGATCGTCGACTGGAAGACGGGCGCCAAGCCGAGCGGCGAAGCCGCCCGATCCCGGGCGCTGCAGCTCGCGGCCTACCGCGTCGGCTTCGCCCGGCTGCGCGGCCTGGGGCTCGACGAGGTCGATGCGGCGTTCTACTACGCCGGGACCGGAGAGACGGTGTGGCCCGAGCTGCCCGACGACGCTGCGCTGGCCGCCCTGCTGGAGACCGTCCCGGAGGACTAGGTGCGCGGGGTGTAGCCGGGCTCGAACTCCGGTCCGGGGTCCTCGCCCTCGATGGGCTGGGGTCGGCGCAGCGCGCTCACGTCGAGCTCGGCCGTGATGTCATGGCCAACCACGGTTTCGAGCTCCTCCTCGCTCTCGAGCTCGCCCTCGAACCCAGACTCGCCCTCGAACCCAGACTCGCCCTCGAACCCAGACTCGCCCTCGAACTCATCCTCGCTCTCGAGCTCGTCCTCCGTCTCGACCTCGCCCACCGTGCCGACGCGGGCGTCGGCCTCGGCCTCGGCCCTGCCGACAGGGACCGGGTCGTCCGCGGAGTCGGCCGTCCGGCCGAACATCACCTCGACGTCGTCCCCCTCGTCGTCCTCGGCGTCATCGATGACCGGGGGCACCAGCACCGGGCTGACCTGGGGAACGCCCGACCCGGCCCGGCGGTAGTCGTTCGCGGCCTCCTCCTCGGCGTGCACCCGCTCGTCGAGGCGGCGCAGGGCGGAGGCGTACCGCTCGACCTGCAGCCGGTCCCCACCGGTCACGGCCGACATCAGCTGCGAGAGCGTGCGCATCTCGGCCGAGAGCCGGGCGCGGGTGAGCAGGTGGATGTCGGGACGCTCCGCGCGGGCGTGCGCGTAGGCCTCCATCAGTGTCTCGAGCGCCCTCGGCGAGGTCTGCGTGACCAGGGCGAAGAAGTCGTCGGCCGGATCGGCGACCTTCGCGTCCTCCCAGCCGGTGAACGCCTTGACGTGACCGCTGGCTGCGTCGTGGTCGTCGTCGAAGACCACCAGCACCTGGTCGCCGGTGAGGTCGCCGTGCGTCGGGGTGGGTGCGAACCGCCAGAGCGTGACGTCCTCGAGCAGCTTCTCCCACCGGGCCAGCAGACCGGTCGGCACGTGGCCGGTAGCAGCCGCGCGGTCGAGCTCGCTCAGCCGGCGGGTGCGGTAGGTGTCGGCGTCGTAGGCGGGCAGCCCGGCCTCGTCGAACAGGCCGTGGTCGGCGTTGTGCAACGCGGCGATCGACCGGCCGAGCTCGGCGGCCAGGCCCGGGCCCGCGGGCAGCTGCGCGAAGTCCACGTTCTGCCCGGGCAGGTAGGGATAGATCGCTGCGCGGCCACCCTCCTTCAGGGCGGCGAAACCCTTCGGGGTGGGCACGCTGAAGGGGAGCCGCCGCGCGAGCAGCGCGAGCAGGCCGAAGGTCGACTCCATCTGGGCGGCTGCGGCCTGGCTGCGCGGCACCCTGACGACCCAGCGCCGGTGCTGGGTGTCCTGGACGAACGCGACGTCGTAGCCGTTGGCCCGGTCGGGGTGGTCGGACGTGCCGGGGAGCGCCTCGACGCTGGCCGGGTCGAGTCCCGGCACGGCAGCGCTCGCGAGCGCTGCGAGGAAGAGGGGGCTGCGGTCCACACCGTCACCGTATGCCGTGCGGGCGCGCCTAGGGTGGAGGTGTGGGCCTCCTGATCGAAACTCTCCCGAATCTCGCGCTCGCCCGACCCGGCCTCGACCGCCACGCGGAGCTGCGTGCGCAACCGGACCTGGTCGACCGACTCCTGGCCGACCCCTCGACCCGGGTCCTCGAGGTCCACGGCGACAAGGTCCCGGTGCTGGACCGCACCGGCGGCGACGCCTCGGTCGCCGAGCCGGCCCTGGACCTGCGGGCGCCCGTCGCCACCGATGCGGAAGGGCTGGTCCTGTTCCTCGGGCAGGACGGCGACGGCACGGCATACCTCGCCGTCGCCCGGCCGGCCCCCGAGGTGGAGGCCGCCGACGGCGGTGTGTGGGAACAGCTGCGCGGCCTGCGGCAGGTCGGCGCCGACCTCTCCGACCGCGATGCCACCCTCTTCGCGACCGCCCTCGCCCTCGCCAACTGGCACTCCACCCACGGCCACTGCCCGCGGTGCGGTGCTCCCACCGAGCCGATCCAGGCGGGGTGGCTGCGGCGGTGCGACCGCGACGGGAGCGAGCACTACCCCCGGACCGATGTGGCCGTGATCATGTCGGTCGTCGACGACCGCGACCGGCTGCTCCTCGCGCGCGGCGCGGGGTGGGGTGCCGGGCGGTTCTCGGTCCTCGCCGGCTTCCTCGAGCCCGGGGAGAGCCTTGCCGCGGCCGTCGCCCGGGAGGTCCACGAGGAGGTGGGGCTGCAGGTCCACGACGTGGAGTACCTCGGCGACCAGCCCTGGCCGTTCCCCAACTCGCTCATGGTGGGCTTCACCGCGAGGGCCAGCGGCGAGGAGCTACGCCTGCAGGAGACCGAGATCGCCGAGGCGCGGTGGTTCACCCGCGAGGAGTACCGGGAGATCGTGGCCGCGGGCGAGGTCAACCCGTCCACCCGGCTCTCGATCGCCCGCAGGCTGATCGAGCGCTGGCTCGGCCACGACCTCGCCGAGATCGCGCCCGACTGACCGACAGAGCACGTCCCGACGTGACGAGACCCCAGCCGCCGGGCTGGGGTCTCGGGTGTCTGTGTGGTTCCGATCAGTCTGTGTGCCGATCAGTCTGTGCCGAGGCTCAGTCAGCGGTGCCCATCAGGAGGCGAGGCGCTGCTTGACCTCGTTGATCGAGGGGTTGGTGGCCGACGAGCCGTCCGGGAAGAGCAGCGTGGGGACGGTCTGGTTGCCGTCGTTGGCGTCCATGACGAACTTCACGGCCTCCGGCACCTCCTCGATGTTCACTTCGGTGAAGGCGATGCCCTCGCGCCCCATCTGGGCCTTGAGGCGGTTGCAGTAGCCACACCACGAGGTGCTGAACATGGTCACGGAACCGGGGGCGGGGTGCTTCAGGGCGCTGGGGCTCATCGTCTCTCTCACGGGGGTCGGAGGCTGGTCCGTTCTGTCAGGGGCTACAACCATGCCAGGGGTCGGGATCTTCCTGGCCGTCGTGTGACCTGTATGACCATGATGTCCCATGCCCCAGACCCCTGCGTTCGACCCTGCCCTCCTGTCCCTGGCCGCCGGCCGCAACCTCGGGGTGCTCGCGGCCCTCAAACGCGATGGTCGGCCGCAGCTGTCGATGGTCAACTTCGCCCTCGACCGCGGCGACGCCGGCGCCCTGTCGGCGCGGGTCTCGGTCGTCGACGGCCGCGCCAAGGTGGCGAACCTCCTGCGTGACCCGAGGGGCTCGCTGATGGTCACCTCGCCCGACGGCTGGTCGTATGCCGTGCTCGAGGGCGATGCCGAGTTCTCACCGGTGGCGGCCGACGAGCACGACGAGGTGGTCGAGGAGCTGATCGAGGTGTACCGGGCCATCCGGGGCGAGGACCACCCCGACTGGGCCGACTACCGCCGCGCGATGGTGCAGGACGGGCGCCGCATCCTGCGTCTCCACGTGACGCGGGTCTACGGGCTGGCCCAGTGACTGGCCCAGTGACTGGCCCAGTGACTGGCCCGGTGACTGGCCGTTGACTGGCCCGGTGGGCAGCCGCTGACCACTCCGGTGGAGACCGTCGTCGGTCGCCCATGACAGGATCGCGCCGATGCCCACGCAACCCCACGGCATACCCGTGCACGCCTCCGCCGACGCCATCCTCGACGCCCTCGATCCCGAGCAGCGCGAGGTTGCCGCGCACCCCTTGGGGCCGATGGTCGTGCTCGCCGGAGCCGGCACGGGCAAGACCAGGGCGATCACGCACCGGATCGCCTACGGCGTGCACGCCGGCGCCTACCAGGGCCAGCGCGTCCTCGCGGTGACCTTCACGGCCCGCGCGGCGGGCGAGATGCGCACCCGCCTGCGCACGCTCGGCGTCGCGGGCGTGCAGGCCCGCACGTTCCACGCCGCGGCGCTGCGCCAGCTGCACTACTTCTGGCCGCAGGCGATCGGTGGTGCGGCGCCCGAGGTGATGAGCCAGAAGGCCGCGGCGGTCGCCCAGGCCGCGGCATCGCTGCGCCTCGACCTCGCTCGCGACCGCACGGCCATCCGCGACCTCGCCGCCGAGGTGGAGTGGGCCAAGGTGTCCATGCTCACCCCGGAGACGTATGCCGCGGGGGCGCGCGCCGCGCGTCGCGAACCCCCCGGCCTCGACGCCACCGCGATGGCTCGGGTCCTCGAGGCCTACGAGCAGGTCAAGACCCAGCGTGGGGTGATCGACTTCGAGGACGTGCTGCTCCTGACCGTCGGCATCCTCGCCGAGCGCGACGACATCGCCCGCGCGGTGCGGTCCCAGTACCGCCACTTCGTGGTCGACGAGTACCAGGACGTCAACGCCCTGCAGCAGCGGTTGCTCGACCTCTGGGTGGGGGAGCGCGACGACCTGTGCGTCGTGGGTGACCCAGCGCAGACGATCTACTCGTTCACCGGCGCCAGCCCCCGCCACCTCCTCGAGTTCCAGACCCGCCACCCCAAGGCCGGGGTGGTGAGGCTGGTGCGCAACTACCGCTCGACCCCCCAGGTGGTGGGGCTCGCGAACCTCGTCGTGCGTGGCCCGTCGGGGGCCATGCGCAGCAACGCCGTCCAGCTCCAGGCGCAGGGGCAGGACGGTCCGGTCCCGGTGCTGACCTCCCACCCCGACGACCCGGCCGAGGCCGCGGCCATCGCTGCCGAGGTCGCGAAGCGGGTGGCCGACGGGGTGTCGCCGGCCGAGATCGCCATCCTGTTCCGCACCAACGGGCAGTCCGAGGCGTTCGAGTCGGCGCTGGCCGACCAGGGCGTTCCCTACCTCGTGCGCGGCGGGGAGCGGTTCTTCTCCCGCCGCGAGGTGCGCGACGCGATCCTCCTGCTCAGGGGAGCGGCCCGGTCCGACGACGCCTCGAAGCCACTGCCCGAGCTGGTCCGGGACGTCCTGCTCGGGGCCGGGTGGACCCGCGAGGCGCCGAGCTCCGGCGGCGCCGGACGTGAGCGCTGGGAGTCGCTCAGCGCGCTGGCTGCCTTGTCCGACGACCTCGTCGTGACCACGCCCGAGGCGCGGCTCCCCGACTTCGTCCGCGAGCTCGACGAACGGGCCTCCGCCCAACACGCCCCTGCCGTCCAGGGCGTGACGCTCGCCTCCCTGCACGCTGCCAAGGGGCTGGAGTGGGACGTCGTCTTCCTGGCCGGGGTCTCCGACGGCTACCTGCCGATCATGATGGCCGAGACCCCCGAGGCGATCGAGGAGGAGCGTCGGCTCATGTACGTCGGCGTCACCCGGGCTCGTCGCGAGCTGCGGCTCTCGTGGTCGGGTGCCCGCACGCCCGGGGCACGGGCCAGTCGCCGGCCGTCGCGGTTCCTCGACGGCGCGGCGAGCATCCTCGGCGACGGCGCGCGGTCCCAGCCCAAGGGCGCGGGCAAGGTGGGCGGCAAGGCTGCGCGGGGCAAGGCGCTCAAGCCCGCCCTGCCGGCGCACTGCCGCTCCTGCGGCACCGAGCTGACCACCGCGGGCCAGCGCAAGACGGGCCGGTGCGACACCTGCCCGCCGACCTACTCCGAGGCCACCTTCGAGCGGCTGCGCGCCTGGCGGCTGGCTGTCGCACGCGAGTCGAGCGTGCCGGCCTACGTCGTCTTCACCGACGCCACGCTCACGGCGATCGCCGAGCGCGAACCCGGCACGGAGGGCGAGCTCGCCCAGATCTCAGGAGTGGGGACCCGCAAGCTGGGCCTCTACGGCGAGCAGGTGCTGGCGCTCATCGGTGGCGCCGATGTCGAATCGGTGCTCGAAAGCCGTTCTGCCGCAACGGATTCCGGCGACTAGCGGTTCGTTCACCAATTCTTTGCAGGAAATCTCGATAAATGCGTTGCTGCCCCGCAGCGCCGTCCTCTACTCTGGACGAACACACAGCCCAGGGTGTCGCGCGCGATGCGCTGACGTCCTACGAGCAGCCGAAGGAGGGTAGGTCCCAATGGAGAACATCACGATGACGATCGACGCGACTCACATGTCCCGCGTCCGTTCGGTGTGCCCCGAGGTCGGCCAGATCCTCCTCGCAGCCAACCGTGGATGGGTCCAGGGGACCACTGTGCCCTCGCCCGTCGCCACCCGTGTGATCACCGATGCCCCGGTTCCGACGTTCTACGTCGGCAGCTTCGGTGCCACCAAGGATCTCGCGTTCCGTCCCTTCGGAGACCCACCTGTCTAGGCCACCAGCCAGCAGGTCCTCTCCGAGGCCGCGGAACCCGACATCCGGGATCCGCGGCCTTTCTGTTTGTCCAAAACAGGTGTTTGTCCAGAACAGGTGTTTGTCCGAACAGATTTCTTCCGCACCACGCCGAGCAGGAAGAAGCACCACCAGAGATGAAGTGCCACACCGAAGAGAACGGGCCGGCCCCCGACCGGGGACCCACCGGCCAGACGGAACCAACAGAATCCGCCACCACCGTGGCGGGACGACGAGAGGGAGGTGACACCCGATGCATCTGAGCGCACTCCACGACCTGAACGAGCAGGCCGCGATCGCAGGCGCCGGCATCCCGTGTCAGGAGAACGACGCCGAGATGTGGTTCGCCGAGAGCCCGGCTGACGTCGAGTTCGCGAAGTCGCTGTGCCGCACGTGCCCGGCCCTGGCCGCCTGCCTCGCAGGCGCGCTCGAGCGGTCCGAGCCGTGGGGCGTGTGGGGCGGTGAGCTCTTCATCCAGGGGGTCATCGTCGCACGCAAGCGGCCCCGTGGCCGGCCGCGCAAGAACCCGGTCGCCGCCTGATGTCGTCCCTGACGCACGTCGTGACCACTGGCGGGGGCGCCGGAGAGGTGATCGCGGGGTCAGCCGCAGGAGCTGGCCCCGCGGGACCGACCGTCGACCACGCCCACACCACCGATATCCATCTTTCACACCCCAGGAGCTTCACCATGTTCCAGGCCTTGTACGCCGACCTGGCGCGCGCCCATCGACGGCGCCGTCAACGGGAGTACCAGCGCCGGCTCGAGGCACAGGCGCAGCAGGAGATGCTGCTCGCCCTGCCTCGCATGCTGGCCCGGTGACCCCCGCGCCCGAACCCGCCGGGACCTTCCGCTCTGGAGGTCGTCCCGGCGGGTTCTTTCATGCCCGGGAGCTCGAGAGTGCACGACACGCTGATGTCGTTCCGTCCGTCAGCGTGTCGTGCACGGTCGACTCGTTAGGGTCCGGGCATGTCGCGCGAAGCCGTCGTCACGGCCCTGACCGCCCCCGACCTCGCCGCCGTCGTCGACCTGGTGGTGTGGGTCGAGGACGACGTGGCCCACGCCGCGAACCACCTCGGCGTCGTCCGACTGCACTTCGACGGCAGCCACGAGGTCCTCTCGGGGGTGGACCCGGTGGCCAGCGAGGACCCGATGGCCTTCCTGCCGTACGCCGCCGAGCTCGCGTCCGCCGGTCCGCGGGTGTCCACCGACAACGCGTACCCGTATGCCGCGCAGCGGATCCTCTCGCTGTTCGGGGACGCCGACCGCAGTCCCGACCTCGCGGTCGTCCACACCCCGCGGCACTGGTTCGTGGACGAGGGTGGCCATGCGGGCGAGCACGGGTCGCTCGACGTGATCCAGTCGCGCGCCCCCTTGCTGATGTCCGGGCCCGGGGTGGCGAAGCGCGGTTTCGTCAACGACCACGCCCGGCTCGTCGACGTGGCGCCCACCCTGGCCCTCCTGTCAGGGGTGCCTGCCGACGACCTGCGCGACGAGGACGGTGAAGCCCTGGACGGACGGGCGCTGGCGGCATACCTCGAACCACTGCCGCACGGCCAGCGTCGGCGAGTCGTCGGCATCCTCTGGGACGGCGCGCACTGCGGTGACCTGCTCCACCTCGCGGAGACCGGTGAGCTGCCCGGGGTCGCCCGGCTGATCGAGCACGGGCTGGCGCTTCGTGGGGGAGCGGTGGCGGAGTTCCCGAGCGTGACGCTCACCAACCACACGTCGATCCTCACCGGTGTCGGCCCGGGGCGACACGGCGTGCTGGGCAACGTGTACTTCGACCGTGCCTTGCAGGAGCGGGTCGTCCCCAACGATGCCGAGACCTGGCACCGGAGCGGGGAGTGGCTGAGACCAGGGGTGCGGACGGTGTTCGAGATGGTGAACGACCATGTGCCGCAATCGAATTCGCCGCGCACGGCGAGTGTCGACGAGGCCATCGACCGCGGCGCCGACTACGGCACGATGGCGTTGCTGCGGGCCGCGGGCGGGTTCGAGTCGGCCACCAACGGGATGGGTGACCTGATGCCCGACCCGGCGAAGTCGCCGTTCGTCCAGAGGCCGGAGCACCTGGACGACGCCTACTTCCGGTGGGGCGTGCAGGTGGACGACCTCGGTCTGCAGCAGGTGCTCCAGCTGTGGGAGACGGCCGAGGATGCCCCCACCCTCACCTGGTGGGCGCACGTCGTGACCGACGCGGGACACCACGGTGGTGGCCCGCGGTCGGAGCAGGCGCGCGACTCGCTGCGCCAGAGCGACGCGCGGCTCGTGGCGTTCCTCGACCACCTCGACCAGCTGGGGGTGTTGCACGAGGTGACGTTCCTCCTCACGGCCGACCACGGGTTCGAGGGGGCGGACCCGAGTGTGACCGGCTCGTGGAAGCCGGCGCTGGACTCGCTCGGCATCCCCTACCGCGACGAGGGCCCGGGTTTCGTCTACCTGCTCTGAGGGCTGCGGCGGCAAGGCCCCTACCCGCCTCGAAACCCCGTCGTTAGGCTGGCCGACATGGCTACGCAGATCCGCATCGCCCAGGACGAGGCCGCCGACGAGGTGCTCAGCAACGACCCGTTCGCCCTGCTGGTCGGGATGCTCCTCGACCAGCAGTACCCGATGGAGCACGCCTTCCGCGGGCCCTGGAAGATCCTCACCCGGTTCGGGACGCTGGCGCCCGATGCGATCGCCGCCGCCGAGGCGGAGTCGTTTGCCGACCTGTGCGCCACGCCCCCGGCGATCCACCGCTACGGCCGGTCGATGGCGGGTCGCGTGCAGCAGCTCGCCGCCGTGGTCCGCGACCAGTACGACGGCCGCGCCGAGACGATCTGGACCGAGGCGAAGGACACCCGCGACCTGGTCGAGCGGCTCAAGGCGCTGCCCGGGTTCGGCGACCAGAAGGCCCGCATCTTCGCCGCCCTCGTCGGCAAGCAGCTCGAGGTGCGACCGCCCGGCTGGCAGGAGGCCATCGGTCCGTACGCCGAGGACGGCTCGTACCGCTCGGTGGCGGATGTCGTCGACGCCGCCTCGCTGGCGAAGGTGCGCGAGTTCAAGCAGGCGGCCAAGGCGGCGGCGAAGGCCAAGGACGCCGCCCTCACGAAGAAGTAGTGGTGGGCGAACCGGTCAGAGCTCCCCAGCCGCCGCCCGTCTGCGCGACGTGCGGCACCACTGCCGCGGACCCGGACCTGGCCGCGATCACCTGGACCCGTGGCACCGAGAACGGTCGCGAGGTGTGGACCTGCGACCGCTGCAGCCGCGAGCACCTGCGCAGCATCGAGGGAAAGCTCGACTCCGCCTGGTGGTGAGCCTCGTCAGTCCACGGGCGGCGGGAGGTGCTGGAGCTGCATACCGGGCATGTGGTCGACCACGATCTGTCGAGCCGGCACGGTCCCTCCCAGCTGGCACAGCACCCCGATCCCGCCCAGCCAGACGCGGTGGATCAGCAGGTAGGACGGGGGCAGGTTGAGCTTCATGCCGACCAGGAACTCGGGACGACGGATGTCGTTGACGTGCGCGGCCACGCCCCGCAGCCATGGCCGGCTGAAGGTGAACTCGGCGCGCGTCAGGGGCTCGATGAACGGTTGGAGGTATTCGAGCAGAGCCTCGGCGTCGAGGGACATCGACGGCTTGATGAACCCCTCGGACCGCAGACCCCGCTCGAGTTGGCCCGCCTCTGACCGCAGCGCCGCGCTGACCAGCGAGCCCATGGCGGGCGGCAGTCCTGACGGCAGCCGGTTGACCGCGCCGAAGTCGATGACGCCGAGCCGTCCGTCGGGCAGCAGGCGGAAGTTGCCGGGATGGGGGTCGGCGTGGAGGAGCCCGGCCCGCGCGGGACCGACGAGCAGGAACGCCATGTAGAGCTCGGAGGCGGCGTTGCGTTGCTCGGGGGTGCCGGACGCGACGATCTGGCTCAGCGGGATGCCGTCCATCCACTCCGAGACGATGACGTGCTCGCTGTGGACCAGGACGTCCGGCACGGCGTAGTGCGGGTCGTCGCGGAACGCCTTGGCGAAGGTGCGCTGGTTGGAGGCTTCGAGGTTGTAGTCGAGCTCCTCACTCATGCGGGACTTGAGCTCGTCGGTGATCGGCTTGATGTCCATGCCGGGGATCCAGCCGCCGGCCAGCCGGGCGACCCGCGCCAGCTGGTTGAGGTCGGAGAGGAGCGCCTTGCCGGCCCCGGGGTACTGGATCTTCACCGCGACCTCACGACCGTCGCGCCAGACCGCCTTGTGCACCTGCCCGATGGAGGCAGCCGCGGCGGGGGTGTCGTCGAAGGACTGGAACTTCGCGCTCCGCCAGCGTGGTCCGAGCTCCTCGGCCAGCACCTTGTGCACCGTGGCGGCGGGGAGCGGCGGGGCGGCCTCCTGCAGCTTGGTCAGGGTGGCGCGGTAGGGGCCGGCCATCTCCTCGGGGAGCGCGGCCTCCATGACCGACATGGCCTGGCCGAACTTCAGCGCGCCGCCCTTGAGCTCGCCCAGCACCTTGAACAGCTGTTCGGCGGTGCGGGCCTGCAGCTCGGCCGCGACCGCCTCGGCGGGCTTGCCCCCCACCCGCTTGCCGAACCCCACGGCGGTGCGGCCGGCGAAGCCGAGGGGCAGGCTGGCCAGACGGGCCGTGCGGCTGACGGCGCGCCGAGGAAGTTCGTTCACCCCGCCATCATCGCCTGTGCGGGTGCGTCACCGTCAGCGGGTTGCCGCGACGGGTCGGATCGGGCCATGCAGGAGCACCGCGGGTGCGCCTCCCACTGGCGCTGGCGGACCGCGGGCCAGGGCAGCGAGAACTCCAGCGAACGACCCGTCGGGACGGCCCGGCCGTCGACCACCGCCAGGGCCACCATCGCGGCCACCGCGGCGGCCATCGCGACCAGCGTGGTCTCGCCGGCGACCTCCGGCCCGGTCCCGACCGTGGTGGGCACGAGCTGTCCGAGCACGGCGGGCCAGGCGGGGTCGAGGTCGGCCCGCGCCAGGTCGAGGCAGCGCAGGCACGGCCCGCGCGGCCCGACGACCGGCCCGACGACCGCCTCGAGGCCGTGCAGCACGACCGGGAGCACCGGTATGCCGCGGGCCCGCCAGGGCGTCGCCGTCGCCGGGTCGACGGCGGCGTAGCCGGCCACGACGACGAGCGCCACCGGCCGCGCCCCGAGCCGGCCCCCGGCTGCCGCCGCATGCCCTTGGGCGTGTTCCCAGTCGTCGGCGGCCTCGGGGCCCTGCCACACGGAGCCGACCCCGGCGCGGCGCAGCAGGTCGGCGAGGGAGCGGGGCAGGTCACCCCTGCCGACCACGAGCAGGTGCGCGGCGAGGCGGCCGGACAACGCGGCATACCCGTGGCTCGGGCTCGGGGCCGCGCGCAGGCACGCCTGCGTGTCGTGGGCGAGCAGGGACCGCACGCGAGGTGGCAGCGGGGCGGGGAGGCCGACGTCGACGACGAGCCGGTGGGCGAGGAGGAGGTCGAGCAGGTCGCGGCCGGTCGGCGTGCGCAGCGCCGCCGGGAGCTCACGCGTGCCGTCGAGCAGCTCGAGGGCGTCCACCTCGTCGGGGTGCAGCCCGTCCACCACCGTGGCGTGCGCCTGGTCGGTGCCGAACTGCACGCACCGCGGGCCGCGGCGCAGCACCGGCCACAGGGTCTTGAGCAGGGGACGGGCGGTCACGCGGCCAATCTGGCACAGCCGGCACCGCTCCCGGTCGGCCATCCACAGGCCTCAGGCCAACCGCCGGCACGCCGCGAGGGGCGGGTCCGACCTGTGGTCGGACCCGCCCCTCGCGTGGAAAGCCTGGGAACTGCTGGTGTCAGGCCTTGCCGAGAATGCGGTTGAGGTTGGTGCCACACACGGGGCACACGCCCTTGGCCATGCGGCGACCGTTGGTCTCCACGACACGGCCCTCGGCCTCGCGCTTCTCCTTGCACTTCACGCAGTAGAACTCGCCCTTGTAGGTCTCTTCAGCCATCGCCATGTCTCCTCTTGTTCACGGCACACGGTGCGCCGTCGGACTTCGGCCAAACTTAGACCATGCTGAGCACAAAATCGCGCAAGGGGGGCCTGTGCGTCGTGCTCAGCGCCCGCCCCTAGTCTTCGCCCCATGAGCACGCAGTCGTGGTGGGAGACCCAGTTCGAGGACCTGCGAGTCGATTCTCGGGAGGTCTCGGGACGCCGGATCGCGGTGGTCACCCTCGACCTCCCGGATCGACGGAACTCGATGAGCACGGCCATGACCACCTCCTGGGTGAGGCTGGTGGGGCTGCTGCGCACCGATGAGGCGCTCGCGGCCGTCGTGGTGACCGGCGCGGCGCCCGCGTTCAGCGCCGGTGGCGACCTGTCCTGGATCGTCAAGGACCCTGATGCCCCGGTCAGCGAGCTCCGGATGAGGATGCTCGCCTTCTACCGCTCGTGGCTCTCGATCCGCGACCTCGAGGTGCCCACGATCGCCGCCGTCAACGGCGCGGCGATCGGGGCGGGGTTCGCCGTCGCGCTGGCCTGCGACCTCAGGTATGCCGCCGCTGACGCCAAGATCGGGGTGCCCTTCACCTCGCTGGGCCTGCACCCGGGCATGGCGACCACCTGGTCGCTGCCCAACGTCGCGGGTCACGCGGTGGCCCGCGACCTCCTGCTGACCGGCCGCCTGGTCACCGGCACCGAGGCGGCCGAGCTCGGACTGGTGTCGCGGGCCCTGCCCGTCGACGAGGTGCTGCCCGAGGCAATCGCCGCGGCCGAGCGGATCGCGGCGGCAGCGCCGGTGGCCACGAGGCTGACGTTGCAGGCGCTGCGCGACGGCGGGCACGCGACCTTCGAGGACGCCCTGCAGTGGGAGGCGCTCGCCCAGGCCGTCACCCTCGCCACCGAGGACCTGCACGAGGGCATCGCCGCGGCTGCCGCCAAGCGCCCGCCCACCTTCCACGGCCGCTGACCCGCACGGCAACCTTCACTAGGGTCGGTCGCATGGACTTCTCCCTGTCACCGCGCGCCACCGACCTGCGCGACCGCGTCCGCGCCTTCCTCGACACCGAGATCGAGCCGGTCGAGGCGGCTCTCCACGCCGAGATCCAGCGCCGACGCGAGAGCGGTGGCGACCCGTGGACCCCGTCGCGGGTGATCAAGGAGCTGCAGGCCAAGGCACGGGCGCAGGGCCTGTGGAACCTGTTCCTGCCCCGCGAGCATGCGGGGCGGTATGCCGCGGACTTCGGGACCGACGGCGGCGAAGGCCTCACGAACGTCGACTACGCGCCGGTCGCCGAGGTGATGGGTCGCTCGGCGATCGCGCCCCTGGTGTTCAACAGCAACGCGCCCGACACCGGGAACATGGAGGTGCTGCTCAAGTACGGCACGCCCGAGCAGCAGCGCGAGTGGCTCGAACCCCTGCTCGACGCCCGGATCCGCAGCGCCTTCTGCATGACCGAGCCCGAGGTGGCCTCCTCCGACGCCACCAACATGGCCGCCACCGCGGTCATCGAGGGTGACGAGGTGGTCATCAACGGCCGCAAGTGGTTCTCGACCGGGATCGGCAACCCGGAGTGCAAGATCCTCGTCTTCATGGGGCTGTCCGATCCCGACGCCGACCGCCACTCCCGCCACACGATGGTGCTGGTGCCGCGCGACGCTCCCGGGGTGGAGGTCGAGCGGATGCTCACGACGATGGGCTACTACGACGAACCCCTTGGCCACGGCGAGGTGTCCTTCACCGAGGTCCGCGTGCCGGCGTCGAACGTCCTCCTCGGCCCCGGGCGCGCCTACGAGATCGCGCAGGGTCGTCTGGGCCCCGGGCGGGTGCACCACTGCATGCGGGCCATCGGACTGGCCGAGCGGTCCCTCGAGCTGGCCTGTCAGCGCGCCCTGGCCCGCACCGCCTTCGGCAAGCCGATCGCCAAGCTGGGGGGCAACCTCGAGCGGATCGCCGACGCCCGGATCGCCATCAACCGCTCACGCCTGCTGGTGATGCACGCGGCCTGGCTCCTCGACCAGGGCGCTTCGCGGGAGGCGCTCTCGGCCGTGAGTGAGATCAAGGTCGAGGTGCCGGCGATGGCCCTCGACGTCATCGACCTCGCGATCCAGCTCCACGGCGGCGGCGGCATGACGACCGACTTCCCGCTGGCCGCGGCCTGGGTGGGGGCCAGGTCGCTGCGCCTCGCGGACGGGCCGGACGAGGTGCACCGCAGCGTGGTCGGCCGCATCGAGCTCGGGAAGCACCAGTGAGCCGCCGTGTCCTCGTGACGGGAGGCGCGTCAGGTCTCGGAGCTGCCCTCGTCAGCGCCTTCCGCGCGGCCGGCGACACGGTGCTGGCGACCGACGTGAACGCCGGCGAGGGCGTCGACCTTGCGCTCGACATCACCTCCGACGACGACTGGGCGGCCGCCCTCGCCCACGTCGAGCAGACCTGGGGCGGACTGGACATCCTGGTCAACAACGCAGGCATCGCCGGCGGCGGCCGGATCGAGCTGTCGACCATCGAGGAGTGGCGCCGGATCATCGACGTCAACCTGCTGGGCGTCGTGCGTGGCACCCGCACCTTCACGCCGATGTTCAAGCAGCAGGGCTCGGGCCACGTGGTGAACGTCGCCTCGCTCGCGGGCCTGGTGCACGCCGCCGGCATGGGCTCCTACAACGCGGTGAAGGCGGCGGTCGTGGCCTTCACCGAGACGACCGGACACGAGCTGCATCCCTTTGGTGTCAAGGCATCTGCGGTTTGCCCGTCGTACTTCAAGACCAACCTGCTCAGCTCGATGCGCGGCTCCGACCGCCGGGTCGGTGCGGTCGTCGCCGGCATGATCGAGCGCGCGACGGTGACGGCCGAGGAGGTCGCGGCCGCGGTCCTGGAGGGGATCGCGAACGGCGACGACGTCATCGTCCCCGACGAGCCGGCCCGCCAGGCCTTCGCGCTCAAGTGGGGTGACCGCCCGGCATACGACGCCTTGATGCGCCACCAGGCGTCGCGGCTGGCGGACGAGCGGTGAGCGAGGTCGCCGGCGCCAGGCCGGTCCGCGCCGAGGACGCCTTCGACGTCGACGCGGCGGTGACGTGGCTGCGCGCCCACGCCGACGACCGGTATGCCGCGGGCCTCGCCGGGGAGCCCGAGGTGCTCCAGTTCTCGGGCGGAGCCTCCAACCTCACCTACCTCCTGCGCTTCCCCGACCTGGACCTGGTGCTCCGTCGCGGGCCCAGCGGCACCAAGGCCAGGGGTGCCCACGACATGGCTCGCGAGCACCGCATCCAGGACGCGCTCGGTCCCGTGTTCCCTTATGTCGCAACGATGGTCGCGATGTGCGACGACTCGTCGGTGCTGGGCGGCGACTTCTACGTGATGGAGCGTCTGGTCGGCACGGTGCCGCGCAGGGAGATGCCGGTCGACCTGTCCGCCGACCAGGCGACCCAGCTGTGCCACACCATGCTCGACGTGCTCGTGGAGCTGCACTCCGTCGATCCCGCCGGGGCGGGGCTCGACGCCCTGGGCAAGGGGGAGGGCTACGTGCGTCGCCAGGTGGAGGGTTGGTCGGCGCGCTACCGCCGGGCGCACACGAAGGGTCAGCCCGACCTCGAGGGGGCGATGGCCTGGCTCGACGCCCACCAGCCCGCCGACGTCGGCAGCTGCGTGATCCACAACGACTACAAGCTCGACAACCTCGTCCTCGCCGACGACGACCCCACCCGCATCGTCGGGATCTTCGACTGGGAGATGGCCACGGTCGGTGACCCGCTGATGGACCTCGGTGCGGCGCTGGCGTACTGGGTGCAGGCCGACGACGACGCCGACTTCCAGAGCTTTCGTCGGGTGCCCACCCACCTGCCCGGCATGCTCACCCGGGCCGAGCTCGTCGCGGGCTACTGCGAGCGGGCGGGTCGCGAGGTCAGCCCCGACGACGCCGTGTTCTACGAGGCCTACGGCGTCTTCCGGCTCGCCGTCATCGCCCAGCAGATCTACTACCGCTACGCCCTCGGCCAGACCACGAACGAGGCGTATGCCGTGTTCGGGCCGGCCGTGCAGGTGCTCGACCGCAGGCTGGCCACGCTCCTTTCCGCAACCTGAGCGCCCCAGGGGGCGCTCAGGTTGCGGCGCGGGTCACCGGCCATGTCGGTCCGCTCGCCTATCGTGGTGGGTATGGGGAGTCCAGACGTCGAGGTGCGACGCAGCCGCAAGCGCCGCCGCACCGTCAGCGCCTACCGCGAGGGTGGTCGCACCATCGTGCTCATCCCTGCCCGCTTCACGAAGGCCGAGGAGCAGCAGTGGGTCGACACCATGCTCGAGCGACTGGCCAAGGGCGACAGGAAGCGACGCCCCGGTGACGCCCAGCTGCGCACCCGGTCGGCTGAGCTGTCGCAGCGCTACCTCGGCGGCCAGGCCAAGCCGATCAGCATCCGCTGGGTGACCAACCAGAACTCCCGCTGGGGCTCGTGCACCCCCGCCGACGGCACGATCCGTATCTCCACGCGGGTCAGGGGCATGCCGGGCTACGTGCTCGACTACGTCATCCTCCACGAGCTCGCCCACCTGCTGTCTCCGGGTCACGGCCCCGACTTCTGGCGCCTGCTGGCCGGCTACCCGCGGCTCGAGCGGGCGCGTGGCTACCTCGAGGGCGTGGCGGCCACCGCAGGGCTCGACCTGTCCGACGCCGAGGCCGACACCGACGAGCTGGGCCAGGCCGCGCTCGACTTCGGTCCCAGCGACTGACCGGCTCAGGCCAGCAGGCGCTGCGCGGCGCGCACGAGCGGACCCAGCTCGGCTTCGGTTTCGGGCGGCATCCCGTCAGCAGGCCACCAGGCGACATCGAGGGACTCGTCGCTGACGGCGAAGGCGGCGTCACCCGGCACGACCCCCGCGAAACGGATGTCGAGGTGCTCGGCACAGCGGCCGAACGCCGGGTCGAGCAGGTGGTGCCGGTGCAGCTCGACGATGCGGGGGTCCAGCTCCAGATCGGGGAGCCCGCTCTCCTCGCGGGCCTCGCGCGTGGCCGCGGCGAGGATGCTCCCGTCCTCGGGCTCGAAGTGCCCTCCGAACTGGAGCCACATCCCCGCCTTCGCGTGCAGGGTCAGCAACACCCGTTCCAGCGACTCGTCGAGCACGATGGCGCCGGTGGTGAGGTGCTGCGCCGGCCCCTGCTTCCACAACGCGTCCGGGTGCAGCCGGCAGTGCTCGAGCAGCTCGGTCCGCCACTGCTCCTGCTGGGGGTCAGGGGCGTTCCAGGCGGCCAGCCGGGCGATCGCGTCGTCGCGCAGTGTGAGGTATGCCGCGGGCACGCCGGACGGCTGCGCCGTCACCGGCCGTCCTCGTCGGCCTCGCCCTCGCGGAGCAGCTGGTCGAGGGCCGCGTCGAGGTCGGCGCTCTCGGAGGTGCCGAACCGCTCGACGTAGCCGAGCGGGTCGTCGAGGTCGGCCCCGGTCGGGGCGACGTCGGGGTGGCCCCACCCGGCATCGCGGCCGTCGGCTCCGTGCTTGGCCTCCAGGGCTGCCCAGAGGTTCGCGGCGTCGCGCAGGCGGCGGGGTCGCAGCTCCAGGCCCACCAGGCCGGCGAACGCCTTCTCGGCGGGACCGCCGGTGGCCCGCCGGCGACGGACCGCCTCGCCGAGGGCGGCGGACTGGGGGAGGTGGTCGCGCGTGGCGCGGTCGGCCACGACGTCGACCCAGCCCTCCACGAGCGCGAGGTAGGTCTCCAGCCGGCCGAGTGCCGCGCGCTGCGCCGGGCTGGGGTCAGGGCGGAACAGCTGGTCCTGCAGCGCGGACTGCAGGGCCGTGGCGTCGCTGGCGTCCACCGACTGCAGGGCGCTCTCGATCCGGTCGGTGTCGATGCTGATGTCGCGGGCGTAGTCGCGGACCGCGGCGACCAGCTGCGGGCCGATCCACGGCACCTCCGAGAACAGCCGCACCCGGGCGGCCTCGCGGACGGCGAGGTAGATCCGCACCTGGTCGAGGTCAACCCCGAGCCCCTCGGCGAAGGCCTCGACATTGGCGGGCAGGAGGGCGACCGAGCGGTCGGCCACGAGGGGCAGGCCCACTTCGGTGCCGCTCACCGTCTCGGTGGCGAGGGTGCCGACGGCCTGGCCGACCTGCAGCCCGAACATCGCGCCGCTCATCTTCGCCAGCATGGGCTCCATCTGGCCCAGCATCGCCGCGGGGTCCATGCCGGCGGGCAGCAGGCCCTCGGGCAGGCCGCCCTCCCCGAGCTGCTGCAGCTGGGTGCGCATCGCGTCACCGACGGCGCGGCCCACCCCCTCGGCCACCGGCTCGACCAGGGTGCCCCACGTCTTCATGGTGGCCTCGACCCACTCGGCCCGGCTCCAGGCGTGCGTCGAGATGCCCGGGGCCACGAAGGCGGTGACCTCGTCGAGCCAGAGCTCAGCCACCTGGACCGCCTGGTCGAGCTGGCGCTGGGCGGGTTCGCCGACCACCGAGTCGCCGGCCTCCGACACCGTCTTGCGGGCGGTGTCGGTGGCGAGGGTCAGGTTGAACGCATCGGTGTCGGTGCTGGCGAACATCGACTGCATCTGGCCGACCATCATCTGCAGCATCGCCGGGTCGACCTGGTCGATGCCCATGTCCTTGAGGGCCTTGGCCATGTCGGGGTCGATCTCGCCGCCGGTCAGGCGCGCCAGCACCTCAGCGATCTCGGGGGCGAGGGCGTTGCCCAGGGCGTCGTCGGACGGTGGCCCGAAGGGGTCAGCCGGCTCGGACGGCTCGGACGCCGCGTCCGCGAACTCGTCGCGCGGGTGGCTCGACTGGTCGTCGGACGGGTCGTCGGACGGGTCGTCATGGTCACGGGGAAGGTCGGGCACAACTGCTCCTCAGCGGTCCTGAGAGGATGGTCTCTCACTAGACAACCACGCGGAGGCCACAGTGAGTTCCCCCGAGCGGGCTGGACGGGGTGCCGTTCGCTCGCGGCGTAGCGCGATCGACGTCGCGGTGATCGGTACGGCCGACCCGGCGAGTCGTGCGGTGCTGCGCGCCCTGGTGTCCGCGGCCGCCCGGGGCACGACCAGCGCCCGGCCCGGTGGGGTCGACGGGGAGGCGCGGATCGGGACCGTGGTCGCGGTGGGCACCGACCCCGTACCGGTCGGGGGAGTCGAGTACCGCCACGCAGACCTTGGTGACCCGAGCCTCGCTGCCTCGCTCTCGGGACTGCACGCCGCGGCATACGTCGCCACGAGCACGAACCTCGCACGCGACCTGGCCCTCGGCAGCCGGGTCCGGCGCGAACGCAACCTGCGGGTCGCCCAGACCGTCATCACCTCGGCTGCGGCCGCCGGGCTGCGCCACCTCGTGGTCGTGACGTCGGCGCAGACCTACGGGGCCCACGCCGACAACCCCGTCCCGCTGGAGGACGACGCGCCCCTGCGCGCAGCCTCCGACGAGGGGCAGGTGGGCGACCTCATGGACGTCGAGCACCTCATCGCGGTCGCTCGCGACGTCCATCCCGGACTGACCATCACGGCGGTCCGGCCCGCCGCACTCGTGGGCGAAGGCGTCGACACGGTCGTCACCCGGCACTTCGAGGCGCCGCGGTTGCTCACCCTGCGCGGAGCCGAGTCGGCCTGGCAGTTCTGCCACGTGGACGACCTGGGGTCCGCGGTGGCGCTGGTCCTGGCCCAGGGTGTGGCTGGGGCTGTCACCGTCGGCGCCGAGGGCCACCTGACGCAGCGCGACCTCGAACGACTGACCGGCATGCGTCAGGTCGAGCTCAGCCTGGGGGCGGCGATGGGAACTGCGGACCGCCTCCACCGCGTTGGGGTGTTGCCGGCCCCTGCCAGCGACCTTGCTTTCGTGGCCTTTCCCTGGGCGGTCTCCGCCCGCACGTTGCTGGGTCGCGGCTGGGTGCCGGTCCACGACAACGAGACCTGTCTCGGCGTGCTTCTCGAGGCGATCCGGGGCTCCCACGCAGTGGCGGCGCGCAGACTGGACCGCAAGGATGCCGCCCTGGGGGCGGCCAGCGCCGCGGTGGCCCTGGTGGGTACGGCGGCAATCATGCGGCGACGCCGCAGGAAAGGTTCGACGGCATGACCGATCCGGTCAGGGAGCTCGACAGCGAGCCCATGGTGGTGCTCAGCGACGTCCGCGACGAGCCGCTGAGCGTCGACGAGGTGCTCCGGTCGGTGCAGCATCCGCGGTGCGGGGGCATCGCCCTGTTCGTCGGGGTGGTGCGTGAGCACGACCACGGCGCCGACGTGGCCGCCCTGGACTACTCGGCGCACCCCAGCGTCGTGGAGACCTTGGCTCAGGTGTGCCGTGCCGTCGCGGGTCGCCACGAGGTCGCCCGGCTCTCGGCCGTGCACCGGGTGGGCCACCTCGAGATCGGCGACCTCGCCGTGGTCGCGGCCGTCTCGGCGCCGCACCGCGGCCAGGCCTTCGAGGCCTGTCGTGACCTCGTCGACACCCTGAAGGGAACCGTCCCGATCTGGAAGCACCAGCTGTTCACCGACGGCAGCGACGAGTGGGTGGGCCTGCCGTGAGCACGTCCCCTCCCGAGGTCCACCAGCCGAACGACGCGTCGGGGCCCACCGGCCCGACGAGCCCGACCGGCCCGACCGGCGGCGTCGGTGGGGCCGTCGGCGACCCCTACCGCATGAGCCGTCGGTCGATCGTCAGCCTCGTCGGGTTCTTCCTGGYGATCGCCCTCGGGGCGCTGTCGGTCATGGTCGGCCTGCCCTACGTGATCATGAAGCCGGGCCCGATCACCAACACGCTCGGCACGCTCTCCGGGCAGCAGCTGATCACGGTGTCGGGTGCTCCGACCTACCCGACCAAGGGTGCGCTCGACTTCACCACCGTGCGGATCGCCGGGGGACCGGGGTACCGCGTGACGGTCTGGGACCTGCTGGCTGCTGCGCTCCGTCCGAGCGAGGACGTCGTGGACGAGGAGCTCTACTTCCCCAAGGGAGTGACCGGCAAGCAGGTCGAGGAGGAGAGCACCGCCGAGATGATCGACTCGCAGCAGGAGGCGGTCGCCGTGGCGCTCAAGGCCGTCGGCCAGAAGGTCACCGAGCACGTCGTCGTCGCGCAGGTGGCCAAGGACGCGCCGTCGGCCGCACTGATCAAGGCCGGTGACGAGATCGTCTCCGTCGACGGCAAGGCGGTCTCCGACTCGAACGGCGTCCGTGACGGCGTCGGCGCCCACAAGCCCGGCGAGACGGTCGCGCTCGGGTTGGTGCGCGGGGGCAAGCCGGTGACGGTCGAGGCCAAGACCCGCGCAGCTGACGGTCGCGCCACCGTGGGTGTCTTCCTCGGCATCCGGTTCGAGTTCCCCATCGACGTGAAGATCAATGCCGGCAACGTCGGCGGCCCCTCGGCGGGGACGATGTTCTCCCTGGCGGTCTACGACACCCTGACCCCGGGCCCGCTCACCGGGGGCCAGCAGATCGCCGGCACCGGCACGATCAACTCCGACGGCCAGGTCGGGCCGATCGGCGGCATCCGCCAGAAGCTCGTCGGTGCCCACGACGGTGGCGCCAAGTGGTTCCTGGCGCCCGCCGACAACTGCGACGAGGTCGTCGGCCACGTGCCCGACGGCCTGCGGGTGGTCAAGATCGCCACGTTCGACGAGGCGAAGAAGGCGGTCGAGGCGATCGCCGACCAGCGAGCCGGCTCGCTGCCCACCTGCACGAAGTGAGGCGCGCGGGCGGCCACGCCCGCAGGGGTCGCCACCCCACCGCCCCGAGGTATGCCGGGTGGCCGGCTCAGCCCTGGAGGGTCGCCTGGAGCGCGTGGACCAGGCCCGGGGCGATCTCGTCGCCGAGCGCGACCTTGTCATCACTGTCGTTCGCGCGCTGACGCAGCAGGCACCGGCTCTGGCCGTCACGCGTCACGGCCACGAGCAGCCGCACGTCCTGGCGGTCGGGGTGCGCGGCGAGCGCGTCGACGGCCGATTCGGGGTGGGCCGGGAGGTCGCGCTCGGCCTCCGGAGGCACCACGATCCGTTCGACCGCGAGGGCCGCCCCCACGACGCTGTCCGGCCAGGCGATGCCGCCGAGCAGGCTCTCGAGGTTCGAGGTGCGGGGCAGGTCCTCCTGCTCGATCGCGCTGAGCGCGCCCTCGGCCAGGTCGGACCCCCGCATCTGGGTGCGCAGGTGGGGCTCGCGCTCGAGCAGCTCGGCGGTCGGCACCAGCGCGAACAGCCGCGGGTTCTGGTCCCACCCGGAGGCGGCGACGTGGCGCTCGGTGTCCAGCGCAGCGATGGACAGCGGGTCGGCGACGGGGCGGGAGGTCTGGCTCACGCGCCCATGGTGCCGTATCCGGCATACCCAGTCGGTGCACAGGTGGTGCCAAGACGTGTCCGAGGCTGGCGTGGGAACCCCCGGAGCGCTCGGTAAGTTGGACCCACTACAGCAGGCGACCACCGCGGGCGGTCGCACGGACGATCGGGCGTGGCGTGAGTTCTTCCTCTGAATGGTTCGGCCGGGGCGAGCCGGGTGCCGAGGGCTCCCGACCGGAGGGAACGCCCAGAGGGTCCGGCTCCGGGCCCGGTGGCCGCCGGCCTCCCACGCTGACCTTCGGCAGGCGTCGTGGCCCGCTCGTGCCGACCCTCATCGTCCTGGTGGTGCTGGGCTTCGTCGTGTCGCTCATGGCGTCGCTGTGGACGGAGGTGCTGTGGTTCGACTCCGTCGGCTTCCAGCAGGTCTTCGTCACCGAGCTCACCACCAAGATCCTGCTCTTCGTCGTCGGGTTCGTGCTCACGGCGGCAGTCGTGGCGTCGAGCCTGGTCGTCGCCTACCGCACCCGGCCGATCTACGCTCCGGTCACCGCCCAGCAGCAGAACCTCGACCAGTACCGCGAGGCGATCGAGCCGCTGCGCAAGATCGCCATCGTCGCGATCCCCGCGATCCTCGGCCTGCTGGCAGGCACGGGCGCGGCGGGGCAGTGGAAGACCTACCTGCTGTGGCGCAACCAGGTGCCGTTCGGCACCAAGGACCCGCAGTTCGGGCGTGACCTGTCGTTCTTCGTGTTCACCCTCCCGTGGATCCAGTTCGTGCTGGGCTTCCTCACGATGGCGCTGGTGATGGCCACCCTGGCCGCTGCGTTCACGCACTACGTCTACGGCGGCCTGCAGATCCAGTCCCGCGCCGAGCGCACGTCGCGCTCCGCCCGCACCCACCTGGCCATCCTCGTGGCCGGGCTGGTCCTGGTGCGCGCCGCGACCTACTGGTTCGACCGTTACGGCTTGTCCACCAAGGACTCCCGGCTGCTGACGGGCATCGGCTACACCGACGCGCACGCCGTCCTGCCGGCCAAGGCCATCCTCGCCATCGCGGCGCTGATGACCGTCGGGCTGTTCATCGCCTCGATCTGGTCGCGCTCGTGGCGGCTGCCGATCGTGGGCGTGGCACTGCTGCTCATCACGTCGATCGTCGTGGGCAGCATCTATCCCGCGCTGTACCAGCGGTTCAAGGTCAAGCCGTCGGAGAAGTCCCTCGAGCAGGTCTACATCGACCGCAACATCAAGGCCACCCGCGCCGCCTACGGGATCGCCGACGTGAAGACGCAGAGCTACACCGCGACCACCGAGGCGACCCAGGGACAGCTGCGCGACGACGCCGAGACCATCCCCGGCATCCGCCTGGTCGACCCGATCGTCGTCTCGCCGACGTTCAAGCAGCTGCAGTCGGTGAAGTCCTACTACGCGTTCCCGGACGCGCTCGACGTCGACCGCTACACGGTCGAGGGCAAGGTCCGCGACACGGTGCTCGCCGTGCGCGAGCTCGACTTGAACGGCATCCCGGCCAACCAGCGCAACTGGCTCAACGACCACACCGTCTACACCCACGGCTTCGGGCTCGTCGCCGCGTACGGCAACCAGCGCACCGCCGACGGTGCCCCCGTCTTCTACGAGCGCAACATCCCCCAGGCCGGCGAGCTCCCCAAGTTCGAGCCGCGGATCTACTTCGGCGAGCAGTCGCCGTCGTACTCCATCGTCGGCGCTGCCGCAGGCAGCAGCCCGCGCGAGTTCGACTACCCCGACAACAGCGCTGCCGGGCAGAAGAACAGCACGTACACCGGCAAGGGCGGCGTCCAGCTGAGTTCGCTGCCGCGCAAGCTCGCCTACGCACTCAAGTACCGCGAGCTCAACCTCCTGCTGTCCGACGCCGTCAACGACAAGAGCCGGATCCTCGACCACCGCGAGCCGCTCCAGCGGGTCGAGCGGGTCGCCCCGTGGCTGACCCCTGACGGCAACCCCTACCCGGCGGTGGTCGACGGCCGGGTGCAGTGGATCATCGACGGCTACACCACCTCGTCCGACTACCCCTACTCGCGGCTGACCGACATCGACACCGCGACCTCCGACTCCGTGACCGCACGGTCCAGTGCCGTCACCACCATCGGGAGTGGCCAGGTCAACTACATGCGCAACTCGGTCAAGGCGACGGTGGACGCGTACGACGGGTCGGTGAAGCTCTACGCGTGGGACGACAAGGACCCGCTGCTGAAGGCGTGGAGCAAGGCCTTCCACAACACCGTCCTTCCCATGAGCGACATCAGTGCCGACCTCATGTCGCACCTGCGCTACCCCGAGGACCTGTTCAAGGTGCAGCGCCAGATGCTGGCGAAGTACCACGTGACCGACGCAGCGTCCTTCTACGGCGGCCAGGACTACTGGCAGATCCCCGAGGACCCGGCCCAGGAGGCCAACGTCGTGCAGCCGCCGTACTACCTGACCCTCAAGATGCCGCAGCAGGACGAGGCCCGCTTCTCGATCACCACGACGTTCAAGCCCGTGGGTGACCGACAGATCCTCACCGGCTTCCTCTCGGTCGACGCGGACGCAGGGACGACCAAGGGGCAACGCAGCGCCGACTACGGCACCATGCGCCTGCTCACGCTGCCCAAGGACAGCCAGGTCAGCGGCCCAGGCCAGGTGCAGAACGAGATCGGCTCCTCCAACGCCACCTCGCCGGACTCGGCCCTCAACCTGAGCCAGTTCCTCAACAACGCCCGCCAGAGCGGGTCCCGAGTCACGCTGGGCAACCTGCTCACGCTGCCCGTCGGGGGTGGGCTGCTCTACGTCCAGCCGATCTACGTCCGCGCCCAGGGCGACTCCGCGTTCCCGCTCCAGCGGGCCACGGTCGTCGCGTTCGGTGACAAGCTCGCCTGGGCGTACACGCTCGACGGCGCGCTGGACGGTCTCTTCGGCGGCAACTCCGGCGCCACGGCCGGAGACTCGGGCTCGACCCCGCCGACGACCCCTGGTGGGACCCCGACCACGCCGCCCGCTGCGGACTCGGCGGCGCTCGCCAAGGCGCTGGCCGACATCCAGGCCGCCTACGACGCGGGACAGAAGGCGCTGAAGGCCGGCGACTTCGCGGCATACGGCACGGCTCAGAAGCAGCTCAGCGAAGCCATCCAACGCGCGGTGGCGGCGGCACCCAAGGGTGGTTCGGTGACGGTGACGCCTTCGCCGACCACGACCGCCACTCCGACGGCGACGCCGACCACGACGTCCACGCCGTGACGTGGGGGCGGTGACGTCCGTCGGCTGACTGGTGCGAAAGCCCTGCGCCCCACCGATTTGGTTCGGGCGCAGGGGTTCACGTAAGGTGGTGTCTACCGACGCGGGGTGGAGCAGCTCGGTAGCTCGCCGGGCTCATAACCCGGAGGTCGCAGGTTCAAATCCTGCCCCCGCTACTTAAGAAGTAGCAGGTCAGAGGCCCCTTCCAATCTGGAAGGGGCCTCTTGCTTTCGTCGTTTACGCCTGCGTGTAGCCAAAAGTGTAGCCAGCGAGGACATGCGGTCCATGTGTCTCAATGCGTCTCGCGGTGGACCAAAGCGGTTCGTCGGCGAGGAGTCCGACGCGCCACGGCGGGTCCTAGGCTCGGAAGCCGAGCGGCTGCGGCTACCGCGGGTCGGGAAGCGCAGGTGCCTGCTCGAACTCAAAGGTGCCGGCGTCAGCGTCGAACACGATCCGGCCCTGACCGGCTGACCGGACGCGGCGCCATACGGTGAACGCGGTGAGGATGGTGTGCTCCCACTGGGCGGGGGTGCGGACGCCGACCTCCATCTGCCCGGTGAGCTGGTCGACCTGGAGCAGCAGGGACTGGTCGAGCCGTGTGACGCCGTCGAGGTAGTCGTGCTGCGCCGCGTAGGCGAACACGGCCGCGGACAGGCCTTCCTCAATGGCGACTGCCCGGCCGCCGTCCTGCTGCTCGTCGACCGTGGGGTTGCTGCGGCGCTTGCGGCCCATCAGGGCACGGGTCACCGGTGACCAGCCGAGCAGCGCTGCGTGGCCGAGGTGGAACACGTCGTGGAAGCGGTAGCCGTCGTCGATGGGGGAGGCGTCAGTGAGGTCGTCGCCGATCTGGGCACCTTGGAACATCATCCGTACGACCTCGCTGCCGTCATCGCGGTGGGCCGTGACGAGGTCGACGACGCCCCGGCGTGGGAGCTGCTCACCGGTCGGGAAGTCGCCGTCGAGCTGGTCGCAGGGGGTGAGCTGCCAACGTCCCTTGGCCTTCTCCAGATTCGCGGTAGCGATCTCGTTCAGGTCCAGGTCCAGGTGGTTGGCTACAGCGGCGACGTACCAGAGCACGTCGCCGAGCTCCTCACGCATCCGGGCCTTCCAGAACGCGTGCGCTGCCCCGTCGCGCAGGTGCTTCTTGTACTCGCTGGCCACCGACCCGGCCTCCCCGGCCAAGCCGAGCAGGTGCACGACGAGCGCCTCGTCGCTCTCGGTGCGGTCGCGCTGGTCGGTGCCGAGCGCCTTGGCCTGGAAGTCCCGCAGGTCCATGGTCCCCTCCTTCGGGTATTCCGACACGTTGTCGGATAACCAGTTGCTGTTGTATCATCCGACAAGACGGTCGGCAATGCCAACACAGATTCTGGTCACGGAGGCGCTCGTGGACACGAGGGACATCGAGAAGGTCATCATCGAGCTCCTCGCGCAGGAGCGTGGCTGCACGCCCGCTGAGCTTGAGCGTGAGCTGGTGGCCGGTGGGGCGGACATGCCGGTCGACTCCTTGCTGGCGGTCGAGGTCCTGGTCCGGGTCGAGGAGATCGTGGGGGCGCGCCTGGAGGCGAGCCCAGCCAACGGGGAGGCAATGCGGTCGGTGCGCGCATTCGCCCAGGCGATGGCGGACGCCGTCGCGCAGGCCACCCAGCAGGGGTCTGTGGCCGGGGGAGCGCTGGCGTGAGCTCGGAGGCGCAGGAGTGGGCACGCCTGGGTGCCAGGCTCAAGGAAATCAGGGAGTACCTGGGCCTGTCGCAGCAGCAAGTTGCGCAGGTCACCGGCATCACCCGCTCAGCCATCTCCGAGATCGAGCACGGGCGACGCAAGGTCGACAGCCTGGAGCTGCGCAAGTTCTCCAAGCTGTACAAGTACCCCGTCGCRGCCCTGCTCGGGGAGCAGCCCGGCGGTGACGACGGGTCGCTGGACGCCATCAGCGCGCTCGCGAGGGCGGTGGGCGACCTGACCGACCAGGACATCGCCGAGCTGATGCGGTACGCGCAGTTCCTGAAGTTCAACGGCCGGCTGGGGGTCGAGCAGCAGTGAGCCTGGAGGGGGAGCAGGAAGGGGGAGGGCATCCGCGCCCGCGGGGGGTCCCGCGTGCCGCGGCCCGGCCGGCGGCGATGACGTGGCGGCAGGCGCAGTCGGCCGCGATGGTCGCGGCCGCTCAGGCGCACGGCGACTTGGGTGTGAGTCGTCGGGACCCGTTCGTGGACGTGGTTGCGGCGCTAGCGGTATCGGGGGTTCGGCACCTGATGTGGCGGCCGATGGGGGCGCTGTTCGGTGCGTACCTGAAGGAGCCGGGCGCCCCGGTCGGGGTGCTGGTGAACAACGGCATCCCGTTCGCGGCGCGCCGGATGACGGTGGCGCACGAGCTCGGCCATCACTGGTTCGGGCACGACACGAGCCTGGACGATGAGCACATCGTGGGTGGGATCGGTGGCTCCGGGCGGCGTGGTCGGTGGACCGACCAGGAGAAGCTGGCGGAGTCGTTCGCGACCTGGTTCCTCATGCCACCGAGGGCGGTGCAGGCTGCTGTGGGCCTGGTGACGGGTGGTGCGCCGCGGTTGAGCTCGCCTGAGCAGGCGTACCAGGTTTCGCTGTTGATGGGTGTGCCGTACCGGACGCTGGTGCGGCACCTTCCGGCGGTGCGGCAGGTGTCGCCGACGACGACGAAGGCGTGGGCGTCCGTTCAGCCCGGGCGGCTGAAGGCTCGCGCCGGTGCGGGGTTTGATGCGCCGGTCAGTGGCCGTAGCGACGTGTTCATGGTGGGGCCGTCGTACGACCGGGTAACGCTGGTGGTCAAGGAGGGGGACAGATTGGTATTTCCTGCGCCGCCCGCAGCGACGGCTGGAACAGAGGGGGTGAACGGGTGGCCGCGGTGGCTGGTGCCCGTCGCGGGGGAGGGGATGGCCGTGGGTTCTGGGGCGTCAGTGGCCTTCGACGTCCAAGGCTCGTGGCAGGACCAAGACGAGGACGAGGCGCTGGGTGAGGACCGGCCCCTACCGGCGCCGGTGGCCTTGAGCGTGCCAGAGGCCGGAACGGTGCTGGTGCGTGTCTCGTCGCGTCCATCGGGACTGGAGCAGGGCAGGAGTCTTGGATGAACCCTCCCGTCATCACGACCAGCGCCAGCCTGAGCGAAGGGTGGGCCAAGACGGTGCGTGCACTGCTGGGCTGCCCAGAGCGCAAGTCGTTCCACACGGTCACGACGATGACCGACCCCACCCGCGAGGACCCCGCCCTGCGAGCGGGGCTGGACCGGTTGCTGGCCGCGCACAACAAGCCACCAGTGGTGGAGGTGGCCAACACGGTGTTCCCTGCGGCGATGGCGGCCACGTCGACCGATGCCGAGCACCTCGGACGCCGGTACCGCGCCATCTACCCGCGACTTCGGAAGCTGGACTCGGACAACGCGTCGGGGACTTACTTCGGCCGACTCGTGCAGTACCCGTCAGCGGGCGAGCCGGTGGACCAGCTTGCTGAAGTCGTGAAGCGGATGCGGCTGCAGCGTGGGCACCGGGAGCCGGGACACGGGGGTGTGATGAGCGCCGCATACGAGGCGACGGTGCACGAGCCCGGCGACGCCGTGGCGTACCTGGCCACGCAGGTTCCGGGCACCGACCACCAGTACCGGGGCTTCCCGTGCCTGACCGGGCTCAGCTTCCAGCTCATCGACGACCAGGTGCACCTGCTGGCCCAGTACCGGTACGAGTTCCTGTTCACCAAGGGGTACGGAAACTACCTGGGCCTGGCTCAGATGATGTCGTTCGTCGCCTCACAGGTGGAGGTCACACCTGGCCGGCTCACCGTCGTGACGGGCCGGGCGCACCTGGACCTGGCCGGCAAGCACATCAGTCCCCTTCTGGACGGGTTCGCCCTGGACGTCTGATGGGTCGTCGGCCCCCGGGGACGATTCTCAGCCGGCCAGTGCGGGACGGCCGACCTTGTCGTTCAGGCCCCACTTGGGCGGGAACCACGCCTGCACCCGTGACGGGTCTGCCGTGAACTTCTGCTTGATCCGGGTCCGGCCGGAGTGTCCGGCATGGTCGGGGTGGACGACGCGCGCGTACTTGTCGACCTCGCAGAACAGGTTCTGAGCGTCGACGAGCTGCAGGGGGCGCCCGTACAGGCCGTCGAACCGCAACCCGAGCCGGGTGAAGTGCTCTTCCTGGTGGCTGGCCATGTAGGAGATGACGTCGGCCTCGATGCCCCTGGCGGCGTCACCGAAGCACTTGCGGATGCCGTCGCGCGCACCGGGACCCGGGACGACGAAGTCCATCTCGTCGAACGACAGCGCGGCCGAGTAGTTAAGGTCGATGAGGAACTGATACGCCAAGAACGGGCCGATGCCAGGCAGGCCGGCCAGGATCTCGTACGCCGTGCTCATCGACGGCGCCTGCTGCAGCTGTTCGGGGACCCGCTGGTGGAGGATGTGCGCGAGCAGACGGAGGTGGTTCGTGTGCTTGCGGACCGCACCGAACGGTGGCGGCGGGACGATGTACGCGGCCGAATACAGGCGGGTGCCGGCGTTGATGCGGGCGCCCAGGATGCGGTCATACACATCGACGTCGAACTCAGACGCTGTGGGGGTCTGGCCAAGCGCTTCGCACAGCGCCTGCCATGTCTGGACCTTGTTGAACATCTTGAACAGCAGGATTCGGAACATGATGTCGGTCGGGTCGTCGGTGTCGGTGGGGTACGCCACGTGGGAGATGAGGTACTGACTGACGCGGTCCGCGGCCCGGTAGCAGTTGGTGAATCGGTGCCCGGAGATCACCTTGTCGTTGGTCCATGGTCCGGCGTCGCCGCGGGCTCGGGCCTGGTAAACGGCATGCCGTTCGGCAGCGAAGCGCCAGTACGTGTCGAACACAGGGGTCGGCGTCAGTCGGCGGCCAGCCACGGGAATGGTTTCTGCAGCCTGATCCGCGCGCTGCGCACCGGCGAAGACGCGGCTGGACGCACTCGCGCGGCGCTGCCGAGGGATGGTCGCACTTCGCTGCGCAGTGTCAGTCATGGACGCTCCTGATTGGTCCGGATGCCATCCCACCCTAGAGGTGTGTGGTGTGCTGACTGCGCAGGCGGCGCCGACGATACACAGGGTCGCGAATCGCAAGGGTCCGCCTCCGCCGCCACGTTACGGATCCAATGCCCGCTCAATGACAGCGCTCACGGAACGGGCGAGGTCACGGTCCTTGCCGACCGATCGGTGGGTGTAGATCTGCAGCGTGATCGAGGTGTTGGCGTGGCCCATCCGATCGCTGAGCATCTTCGGGTCAACGCCGGCGTCCATCGCGAGAGTCGCGTAGGTATGCCGTACGTCGTGCAGCCTGATCCGAGGGACACCGGCGTGATCCACGAGACGGTTGAAGCGTCGCGTCAGGGTGTCTGGATGGAGCCGCACCCCATCGGGCCGAACAGCCAGGAAGTCGTGTTCCGTAAAGCCGGCACCGAAGGCCTCGCGTTCGGCGTCAATCATGTCGTTGTGTGACCGCAAATGCTTGATGGTGAAGTCGTCGAGAGACAGGGTGCGCCGTGCGGCCGCCGTCTTGCCGTCCGAGTCGGCAGCTCGTCCGTCCACCACGACACGGGTGTCGGCCACGACGAGCGTCCCTTCCTCGAGGTCAAGCCAACGTCGACGGATCCCGGCAAGCTCGGATCGACGCATCCCGGTGGTGGCGGCCAAGACCCACAGCCCGGCATACCGGTCCTGGATGGCGACGCGGAGCCACGCGGCGAGTTCTTCGGTGGTCCATGGCGCGGCCGTGCGCTGAATCTGAGGGGTCGGCCGCGGGAGCACAGCGTGCTGCGTGGGGTTCGCCGTTAGGTACCCCCAGGCCACCGCGTCGTTGAAGGCTCGGTGGAGCATCCTGTGAATGTTGCGAACGGTCTTTGGCGCCAGGCCACTACCTCTGTCCGTAGGGACCCTGCCGCGACGAAACCGCATGAGCGCGGACCGCGCTGCATCTCGAGATACACCACATCTTTCGGCGATCTCGGTCGGACGAGGACCAAGGCCACCCCGCTCGTCCAAGCGGGCCGACCAGTACTGGTAGACCCGAAGACTCGCGTCCTCGCGCTTGCGACCGCTCTCACTCAAGTGACGGTAGAAGGCGTTGAGGACCTGGACGGTTACGTCGCCCAACCATCGTTGGCCGATGGTGGGCGCCACGTAATCCTCGACCATGTCCCGGTAGCTGGCGAACGTCGATGGCTTCAGCGACGGTCGCACTGAGTCCAGCCACTCCTGCAGGAAGGCCTCGGCTCTGACTCGCTTGGCATGAGGGGCACGGCCGGCATCCAGTTGCTTCTTGGCCTCTACGGCCGCGGCCCAGGCTTCCTGCTCTGTCGCGAAGCCGCCCTTGTAGGACCGCTTCCGGCTTCCGTCGAGCGTCGCCCGATCCCGCTCCACCTGGTAGGCCCAGGCTTTGCCACGTTTGTATACGGCGACGCCCGGGATGGTGCGACGGCTCATGCGGCCTCCGAGCCCTCGATGAATGCCTTGAGCAAGTGGGTCACAACAAATACGCGACCACCAAGATGGCGCGTGGGCAACTCACCGGCAGCTGCGAAGCGGTAAGCGCTCGCTCTACTCAGCCCGAGGATCTTTGCAGCCTTGGGTACGGAGATCAGCGCTGGCAGCTGCTCCAAGTCGATCATCGTGTGCTCCAAGTGCGTTGCGACGAGGTTGGTCTGCCGCCCCGCTCGGCGGCGTTTCGGTCTCCCTCGGACTACCGCAGGGCGGGTACAACATCTGGATCCCACAAGGGAACAGACGTTGCTAGAGTTCGGGCGCGATGCCGTGAGAAATCGGTACCAGGTAACGGGTCACCTCGCCGCGTGTCGCTTGCAACGTGGGAGTCACGTTGCGGAGAACAGTGGCTGCCGCGTCAGCCGCGTAGTTGGCGGCCAGCCTCAAGTCTTCAGCCTCCGTCCCGAGGACGGGAACGAACCGGCCCAGGTGTCTTGCCCGGAGTCGATCTGTGGTACTCGGCAGGATTCGGGCGGGGGCGAAGAGCAGCTCCGATTGAGCGAGCAGGTCTGGCAGGTGCCGAGCTTCGTGGGAAAGGTCGGCGATCTCGCCGAGGGCATTGGCAAGCTCGTAGCCGACGGTTATGCGGTCCACGTCCCTGAGGGGGCTGTCGGACTTGGCATCGACCATTTTCCCGTCGAGCCGCTCCAACGCGCTATGAAACTCCCGTGTGGCCAAGGCGAACTCGCGTCGTGGCTTCATGGCCGTAGTCACATTGCCCCACTGTTCCTGGAGCCGGCGTTGGTGCTCGGCAGCTTCGCGGAGCAGGTCCTGGAAGTCACGAGCATCAACTGCTCCTGGCTCACTGGCATCGAGCATCCTCGCGGTCACGGCGTAGACGTGAAGGCCCTGGTTTGCGATCGCTCGCAGCGAGTCCGCACTGGGAATGTCACGTCGGACCTCGGCGTGCGCAGACTCGGCCCACGAGCGAAGGACTGACTGCAGGCCGCCGTTGTGACCGCGGCGCGTCGGCTCGGCCATGAAGGTTGCGACGCGGCTGAGACTGTCGTTGTCGACTCGCTCGTTCAGCTGGTTCAGCTGGTCGAGGGAGCGCTCCGCATACTTGGCAAGCGCCAGTGCCTGGTCGGTGGTCGCCAAAGGGAGGCGCGATGCGGAGTCGCGAGCTGCCGCAAGAGTCAAAGTCAGGACTCTGGTCATCGCCGGGGCCACCTGCGCCTCGCTGCTCAGGGGATCGCCTTGGACGCCGGGGCCTTGGCGCTGCCGGTGTAGGAGGATCAAGTCCCCGGCGGTTCCCAACATCGTGCTCAGACGATCCAGTGGGTGGGCGCTCGAAGCGTTGGCGGGTGTGAGTTCCGACCCACCAAAAAGATCTTCGGCCCTGATTACGTAGGTGCCAGCATCGAGCACTGCGGGCAAGTCCGAACGGCGAACGCGTTTCAGGACAGTTGACCCGCTGATCCCCAGCTGGGCCCCTGCTTCCCTCGCCGTGTACGAGGTCTGGGCTCCGCTGAACATGGCTGCCCTCGGGAGAGCGCGCACAATCTCACGAGAGCGCAACGGATCGGCTGCCCCCGGTCGACGGCCGTTCACAGGGGCGTCGACAAGCGCGCGCATGAGCCGATGGGCTGTGGCCTCAAATGTGTTCCATTGCTCGGTGGTCGTGGGCTCGTCGGAGAAACGCAGACCGCGGGCCAACGACTCGGCACGGGCGATGAGATCAGGGAGCGTCGTAACGGTCATCGCGCTTCGTCCCCCAAGGCGATCTTGGCGCGAAGGGCCTGCAGGTCGACGATCCAATCCCGAAACTCGCGGCCCTGCGCCCGCTCGCCGGGGTCCAAGAGAGCGAGGGCCTTGTCGAGATGCTCGCTCACGTCTACGCCGTCCGGTTCGGCCGCTGCTCGAATCGAAGGGTTTAGACCGCCCCTGATGAGATGCAACTGCCCGGCTATCGCGAGCCAACGCGAGAACACGTCCTCACCCGCGCGGCGCTCCAGCTGGCAGGCCGCTAGGTCGATGTATACACAGGCCCGGGCGATGTTGACGGGCGTCCCTTGCGCGTCATCGTGCTGGGATGACAGACCACGGGCCATGCGAATCTCCTTGCTGCTTGGTGATGGTGAGAACGTGACTGGGACAACGACCATCGACCTACGAGGTCGTGCGTGGCGCCCTCCGCTCATAGATCTGGGGATAACTGCGGCCGCCTCATGTCGGCAACGGCTGCTAGCCCCCACGCTTGCCCGTGCACACGGCTACCACTGATGAAGCCCTCGAGAGCCGGTCCGAACGTGCCTTCGCGGTTCCAGCCCCGGACGGTCATCTCGTGCGATGACTGAGCCACGAAGTCATGCAAGTCGTGACCAGTGAGGTCCTTGGCAATCGCGGCAAGGATCTTGAGCGCCTCCCGAGGAGCGCGCTGGTCGTCGTCGAGCAATATCCTGACCAGGTCCCGAGTGGGAACGCGGGGCCCCACCTCACGAGGATCGATGCGACCTTCGGATCGAGGTTCGAATGCTGCGAGCCCGGCGGTGCCTCGTTCTGAGAGCCAGTCCGCCGGATCGACCCCGTCTGGCAGGCGCACAGTCATGGCAGGTCTACCGGCGTCGAGGCACAGGGCCTTGAGCCAGCGGTCTGTTCCCTCGCGCCCTGCGCGGTCGCCGTCTAGAGCGATGACTGGGGGAGACGGGCGCAACGACACCACGGCCTTGGCCTGTGAGGCGGACACGGTCACCCCGTTCGCCGTGCAGGGAGCAAACATTTGCGCATGCCGGGTGGCGGCCGCCGAGGCGACCGCCAGTGCATCCAGTGGTCCTTCCACGATGACCACCGTCGCCTCGGGGGACAGTTGGCCGCTCCTCGGCGTGTACAGCGCCGTGCCTTTGTCGAACACCGGCGTGCGTCGTGGGTTGATGTACTTGGGCGAGTCGGCTCGGCCTGTGGTGTCGCGCCCGATGAACCCGTCGATGTGCCCCTCACGTGACCGCACGGGGACGACCAGTCGGTCGCGGTAGGTGTCTACGCGGCCACCGGACCTTGTGGGGCGGGAAAGGTCCATTTCCTCGAGCTCGGTGAAGGAGACTCCGCGGGCGATGAGGAAGGTCGTGAGTCCCGTCCAGCGGTTCCCCGTGTGACCGACCACTGGCTCGCCCGCTTGACGAGTGAGCCCACGGACATCGATGCCGCGCGCACCCAGGTAGTCGGTGGCTCGGGTCTCGCGGGCGGGGGTGGTGAAGTACTCCCACGCCATCCGATTCACTTCGTGAGCTCGACCTGTCCCGGTTGCGAAGGCAGGTCGTGTTGAACCAGACGCGGCTTGATGAGCCGTCGCCGCGGTCGGTCGCATCGGCGACTGGCCTTCCAGGCGTTCAACGGCCTGAACGAACGTGAGGCCGTGAAGCTGCTGGACAAAGGCGATGACGTCGCCGTGGGCTCCGCAGCCGAAGCAGTGGAATCGATCGGCGATACCGCCGACGGATAGAGACGGCCGGCTGTCTTCGTGGAAGGGACAGCAGCCGATGAAGCCGCTTCCCTGTCGACGGAGTACAACTCCGGAGGCCGCAACGACCTGTTCGATCGCGTGGGAGCGACGTATCACCTCCAGGTCCCACCGGGCCGCGGTGCTCACAGCTCCGGGCCAGCGCTTCCGGTGGGCGTCGCCTGACGAATCTGCTGGGTGACCAGTTGTGCGAACTCGGCGGCGGGCATGTGGACGTCCGAGTCCAGGGCCCGGCGGAAGGCAGCCTCAACAGAAGCGGTGGGGATATCGAGCCCGATGAGCGCGTACTCGTCCCACGTTGCGTCGTAGGCGTAGAGAATGCCCGTTGGCGCGCTCTCCCCGGCCCTCCGGTGGGAGATGCGCTGGTCGCTTCGCGGCCCCCAACGCATCCCGTAGTCATGATCGGTCCCCGGCGTCGCGGCATACCGAGCCTTGAAGGCGCCGGGGCCTAGCCAGTCGAGCTCAGGAGTCCTCCGGTCCGGGCCGCAGGGCGCGTCCGTCGATGCCAGCCGAGCAAGTGTCGGGACATCGGTGCAGCCCTCTTCGAGGGCCCGCCCGAGGCGATCGGCCACCTCCAAGACAGGGGCGTCGTGGTCCAGGCACGTCAGTTGTGAAGCGGACTGGAGGTAGGCGTTCCTCTGGCCGAGGCGATACCAGTAGTCGACGTCGTCTGCGCGATCCACGTTCTGGTGAGCGCGCACTGCGAGGTGAATCAGCACCTCCACGGCGGCCCGAGCGTCGTAGGTCGCTCCCGACTCCGCAGGCTGAACTGTGTTGGGGTGGTTGGGATGCAGACTCATGGCCGTTCTGCCCTTCGCGGCTGCGCGAGCCGTTCCCGCGCTGTGACCGGGCTACGGGTTCAGCGGTACAGAGTCAGCGCTGTCGCCGGGCACCAGTTCGCCGGTCAGAGTCGTCCAGCGCTTCCTGGTGTCAGCGTCGACGAACGCCGACCAGGCTTCGTCCTCCGCGACCAACGCCTGTGTCGGCGGCGTCCGGTGTTCGTGGACCGAGCACTGTGTCTTGGCATTCAACTCGACGAGTCGGTGCTCGGTCTCTCGCAGGGCACGAACAAAGTCCATCGATCCTGTTGGTGACGCGTTGGGGTCAAAGGAGGTCCGCTCGAAGTCGTGCAATGCGGAAAGTGTTTCGACAATCGAGTTGTGGTGGTACCAGCACGGGGGGATTGTCCTCGTGTCGAAGTCGTAGCGGTCTGCCAGTGCCTCAACCCACCCACGTAGCTCAGCCCACGCAGATGGCGCGACATCGGGCAACAGTGATGGCCAATGAACTGGACCTGGGCCGTGTTCAGTCGGATCTGCTGGCACGCTGGATCAATGTCTCGCGTCGCCGGCGTGCGGCCTCAAGGTCCGTGGCGTCGTCTCGCTCGTGCCAAGGGCGCATGCTCAACACGATCGGCCTTGCTGACCGGCAGATGAGGACGGCCTGGCCGAATGGCAGCATCCTCAGTTGAGAGGAGTCGAGGATTGGCACCTGTCGCGTCGACGAGCTCCGCGACCTGCGCCCATCAGTTCCGGTGGACTCGCTGAACTGCCGCTCGTCCCGCTGGCCGATGAGGCGAGAGAGGTCGTCGAGATCTCGCGCATTTGAGCCGCCACCGAGGATGACCTTCAGGATGGCGGCGTCCCAAATCGCCGCAGCCTCATGTTCACCCCAGACCGCCCTAGCTTGGGCCAGGGACTGCAGGACGACGGTGGTGGAGATGCCTGTTCCGCCGCCCTCGGACATCAGYGAGGTCAGCGAGGGCAAGGGGTAGTTGGCGGCCTCGTCCAGGACCATGGACAGAGGCGGGTCGATCCGCGCTCCCGCGGAGCGTGCTGCCATTCGTCTTGCCACCTCGGCCACGTCTTCGACGAAGGCGCCGACGATCCCCGCCGTCGCGGACGCACCCGTCGAGGTCCCGACCAGGAAGACGGTGCCACGCCTGCGCAGGAAGACTTCGGGGTCGAACTGCTCGCCGGGGCCTGGGGTGAGCGCGTTGAGCACGCGAGGGTCCGCAAGTGAGGAGAACGTGATCGAGACCATGGCCCAGACGGAATCTCGCTGTCGTTGGTCCGCGGTCACGATCGATTCCAGTGCCTGGTGCCAAGAGGTGGCCGCTCGCGGATCCGACGCCAGGATCATGACGGCCTCGTGCGCCTGAGGCGCAGAGAGGGACCAGCGGTAGAGGTCTGCGGCCCCCAACCGCGCCAAGGCCGCTGCATGGAGGAGACACCGCACGGCCTGCTCTGCGGAGGCCTGCCAGAAGTTGGCGTCGGTAGTGCCAGAGGCCGCACCGGACGTCAGGGCCTTCGCTCTCACCATGGCCACGTGCGGGTCCTCACAGCCGCGCACAGGGGACCATCGGGTGGCCGAGTCGATGCCGGGCGCAAGCCCCTGCGGATCGAAAACGGCGACGGGTCCCACCTTTGCCCTGGCATCGAGGCAAGCCGTGAGGTTGTCTGGTCGCGTCGAGGTGGTGATCACTCCTCCGGGCGCATCGAGGATCGCGTTGATGACCAGGTGCAGCCCCTTTCCCGATCGCGGGGGACCGAGGACCACGATCGAATCCTCAACGGTGGCAAAGCACGTCACTCCGCGCGCTTCGCCCAGTGCATGCCCCAAGTCCTCGATGCGGGGCGAACTCAGGCTGGGCCGCAACTGCCCACCGCGGGTCTTGAGAGCACGGCGGCCGGTCACCTTGTCTGTCTCAGCACGAGATGCGAGGCCCTCGGCGTGGCTCGGATCCTGCTCGCCATCAGCATGCGTGTGAAGGAGCCCCCATCCCGCCATGATCACAACGGCAAGGACGGCGAGCACCAACCCCACGCACGTCCAATACAACCCTGCAGGACCGACGGCGTCGCCCCAGGCGGCCGACGGATGTCCAACCGCTGGGCCGAGCACCTGAATGACCGCTTCCAGACTGAATGAAGGTTGCTTACGGTGCAGGATGACGGCGCTTAGGGCAGCGCCGAGCCACAGGACTACGACCAGCGCACCCACGGTCAGGATCGCCAGCGCGAACCTGTCCGGGCTTCCCAAGCTTGCACGACGTGACGATGCGGTGGACATGGTGCTCACCGAGGTCCCTGTTCGGGCATGCTTCGCGCCATCCGAGAACTTGTGTCGAAGAGCTCCAACTCGCCCTCGGTGACGAGATGACGAATCACGAAGGCTCTCTGGCCGACTCGCCAGAGTCCTTCTCCTCGTTGAAGTTCGGGCAGCTCGTCGCGCTCTGTCACCGATAGGCCAAGGACCGATGCTGTCCGTGGCGCCTCCGAGGTCTCCTGCTGGTAGACGATCTTGGTCGAGCAATCGGCAAGGAGGCCGCGGGCTAGAGCTCGCGACTCAGAGCCCTCGCTGCCGACGGCTTCGAGGTCGGAGAGTCGGTGGATGATCATGAGGTTGGCGATGCCAAGGCCCCGCGAAAGCTTCCACTGCGACTGCATCCGGCTCAGCAGCGCGGGCTGCCTGATGAGTCGCCAGGCTTCGTCGTAGATGACCCAGCGCTGGCCGCCGAGAGGGTCTGACAGTGCGGCTTCCATCCATGCGGACGCGCAGGCCATCACCATGGCGATGAGCTGGTCGGAGCCGGAGATCCGCGAGAGGTCGAGAGTAACCATCGGAAGACTCGGGTCAAACCTGACGGTCGACTCACCGTCGAAGAGCCCAGCCAGGTCGCCTGAGACCAGCCGACGCAGTGCATGGCCGACGTCACGACCGTCGGTGAGGAGCTGCTCAACCGTGGCACCAGCCTCACCCCGCATCGGGTCAAAGAGCGCCTCCACCACCGCGGGCAGGGTGGGGGCCTTGGCGCCATCGACGACGGTTCGAAGGGCATGGTCCAACGCGGTGTGCTCGACGGCCACCATTGGCCTGTTGAGCGCGGATTCGGCAAGCGCGCCTAGGAGGGCCCGACGACGTGTTGCCACGAGTGCGCGCCAGCCCGCGTCCTGGATGCCTGAAGGGCGGGGCCCTTCGTCGAGCGGGTTCAGGCGATTGCCGGTGCCGGTGCCGAGTTCGATGGCAACGCCGCCGACGGCCTGCGCCACAACCGTCCACTCGCCCTTGGGGTCGCCTGGCACGTACACCTTGCGGCCGGTGGCGATCGATCGAGTTGCGAGCGACTTGGCAAGCATGGACTTCCCCCGACCTACCACCCCGGCCAGCAGGCAATTGGGGTTGGTTAGTGTCCCGTCCTGGTAGAGCACCCAAGGGTCGAAGCAGAAGCCACCGCCCGACCAGGCGTCCTGTCCCACGAAGGTGCCTGCACTGCCGAGGCCGCCTTCGGCGAGAAAGGGATAGGCGCCCCCTAGGACCTCAGATGTCGCCCGGTGCGCGGGCAGCTTGAGCTGCTTGTGGGATCGCAATGACTCGGGGAACGGCTCGCCGTTCCGGCCAAGGAAGTCGGGCCTCGTCCTGTCCGCTCGATTTCCCGACTTGTTGAGGCGGCTACGAGCGCGCCGCCGTGCCTGCTTTTCCATCTCGCGTGCCTCGCGAGACTGAATGCGCCTCTCGCGTCGTGGATGGCGGGGCGGGGTGAAGAAGGTCGCCGCGTGGACGCGGTGTCGACTGGACATTTCAGTGGACCTTTCGTGCGAGAGGCAGAGCCGCCGTTGCGAACGCTCGAGCCTGTTGTCCTACGAGGAGTCGGGTCTCGCAGAGGGCTTGAGTCGCCGCCCGCTGCACCTGGCCGACGGCGGCGTCGAGTTCGTCCTTGGTGGGTGACGTGACTGCGATCAGGCCGGTGAATTTCATGTCGGCGTGACCGCTGATGAGGGCCCGCTCGCGCTCGTTCACATCGGCGAGCTCTTGAACATCGGCAAGGTCCTCGATGAAGCCGGCTCGCGCCTTCTGGGCCGAGTCAGTGGCGTACTCGACCTTTGCCTTGCGGATGTCACGCAGAGCTGCGGCAGTCGACAGTGGAGTCGCCGTGAGGGAGATGGTCTTGCGAACTCCCGGCGCGAAGACCATTGCGTGGAGGAAGTGGGGCGGCACGTCGATTCGCGGCCACTCGCTGATCCAAAGGACGGCCGAATATCCGGTGTCGTGACGGAGGTGGTCCCAGTGCTCTTCGACCGCGATCGGCCCCGCCGTCGACGGATTCCTTCCGACCTCGGTGCATGCGACGGCATCCCAACCGGAGGGGTCGTACGCGCTGCGGAGCACCCCTGCCAGTTCCGAGGGATCCAGCCACCCGGCCAGCTTCAGCTCCGCTGCCCGAAGGCTCGATTCGAAGGCGTTCATGTCCTGGGCGAGCACAGCGGCTGCGCCCTTAACGCCCCGGCCAGCATCCCTCACTGCTTTACCGGCTCGCTTCATGTCCAACGAGATTGCGACCAGGGTGCGGTGCGTTGACGCGGCCGGCGCCTTCGTCGTCATCAGTTCGTCGTACTGCGCGACGGCCCAGCTGGAGCGGCCGTCGATTCGGTGGCTTACCCACCAGTCGCGCAGGCCCTTGCCGCTGTCCGGCCGGGTGGTCTCGAGAACCTGGATGCGTGCGCAAGATCCCGAGGATGCCAAGCCACCGAGGGCGCGGCCCCAGCCGTGCACCCGATGAGCCTGCTCGTCCGGGGAGAGGAGGACGTATGCCGGGTGGGTCACCTGCGCCACCGCAGTCAGCGTGCGCTCGTGCGGGTCGTGCACCATGGCGGCACCGCTTACCGGGTCTTCCCACCAGCGCAGAGCAGCGGCGTCGCCCGGGAGGGCAAGGGTCCCGGCGGGGCGCGGCGCTCCTGGCCGCGCGGCATACGTCGTCTGACGCTCGAGGCGCCGCGTCAAGAAGTGGGCAGCTGTGGGGGCCGTCTCGGCCGCAGGCCGTCCGGCCCACGGAACGAAGGCCGCCCCAAGCAGGGTCACCCAAACGGTCGCGGTGGATAGGAGCCCGAGGAACCCGCCGATCAGCAGCGAGGGCACGAACACCAGCGCACTGCTGGCGATGCAGGTAATTCGGATGCCTGAGAAGCCGAGAAAGAGCCCTCGGGATGGGAGGCGTCCAAAGCGCACGGATCTCGTCGATGAGGAAGCAATGTCAGTCACGGTCTCTCCTGAGATTGGCGGTCACTAAGGCTTGGGACGGTCGGGCCAGTGGGTTGGGTCGTTGGGGGTGGCGTTCTGGGCGCTGTTGATTGCTTTGTTCGTTGCGCCTTTTGCCCCCATCGCGGCACCGGTGGCGACTGCAGCGGTCGAGAGCACGGGGTTGGCTGCCCCCGGCCCCGTCGTTGCCTCCTTGGCGAGCTGGATGCCCTGACTGCCGCTGGAGCCGACTGTTGCCGGAGGGCGCCCCCTTTCGGTCAGCGGAACATCACCCTGTGATCTGTTGGATGTGACGGGAGGTTTCTGGAACTTGCTGGCCGTCTGGTGCGCCTGGGTGTGCAGGTTGTTGGCCTTTTGAGGGGCCGCAAGGGCCACGCGTGCCCCGCTTGGAGCTTGGGCGGCGACGGCGTGGGCGGAGTGAAGGCTGTCGCCGGCGAAGTGGAACATTTTGATCGCCACCCAGGGAGCAAAGCCACCCATGAGCAAGATCAGCGCACCCGTGGCTACCTGGGTCAGTTCTTGGCCCGCGCCCGAATGCGAGACCAGGCCCGCCCCTTCAGTGACGGATACGCCGATCATCAGGATCACGACGAGCAGCAGCTTCGAGGCAATCATGGCCGCCATGAACTCGATCCATTTGCGCACCCAGCCGCGAGTGATGTCGGCTGTCGCCCCCGAGAATGCCAATGGCGTGAGCACGGCCGCGATGATGATCATCATCTTTCGGACCATCATTGCGCCCCAGACAACGACCACCGCAGCAAGCACGACAAGCGAGACGAGGAGAACGAGTGCCGGATTGTTGATGCTGGACAAGTTGGCTATCGCGAGCCGACTCCCGAGGCCAGAAGCGTTGGTGTCCATGGCGTAACGGACAACGCCTTCGCTCAAGGAGTCGACTGCGGCCAGAAGCACGCGGGTCGCACTGAGGGCGAATGCGGACGCCACCAAGGAGATGAACAAGCCATGCAGGGCGCGACCGAGCCCACCGGGTTCGCGGCGTAGGACCGACGTGATGATCTGGGTGAGGAAGAGAGCCAGGCTGAGGACGACTGCGATGGCTGAGGTGGCCATGAAATCCGTCCGAAGGTGGGTGGAATCCAAGTCGACTGTGGTCGCGGTATCGATCTCTTTCCACAGCCAGTTCGTCGCCTCATTCGCCGCCTTGCTGAACCAAGCGGCGATGTTGGCGAAGGCGTCATTGCTCGCCTGTTCGGCGAGGTCCTTGACTCGACAAGCGGGGTTGAGGGCGTTTGGGCCGGTGCAGCTCACGGTCAGCCCACCCGAGTGGACGTGTAATTGACCAACGTGACGAAGCCGTATGTGGCACGGGTTGGGGGACCCTCGAGGTTGAGCAGGACGCTCACGCTGTACGTCGCGGTCTCGCCGGCTCTTTGCTTAACGGTGACCTCCGCGTCTACCTGACGTGCGGTAATGCCTGGATCCGTGATTTCGTTGTTGGCCACCGCCACGCTCCACCCGTATGGTTCCGACACTTTGACGATCGAGGCAGTCGAAATCGCGCCGCGCTTGGCCAGCGACACCCAGTTGTCGGCGGATGGGATCGGTGYGTGACCGTTGACGTCGTCCTGGACCGATGCCACCGCAAGCCGCGAGCGGAGGGCCGGAGGCACGAGTCCGACGACAAGGGGCTCACTCGTGGTGGCTGCCTCGGACTGGATCCAGCGAAGACACTCGTCGCGGGGACGCCGATAGTCCTGCGTCAAGAGGCGCTGAACGAAAGCGGTGGCGTAGAGGTCCGGCTGCAGCCGCGCTGCGTCGGAGACGGGGGGATATGCGGACGACGTCGCGGCGGGGAGCGGATCCACCAAGGCAATCCGTGCCAGGGCGGTGTCCAGGTCAGACTCCGCACGGGGCGCGGTCGGGGGAGTTGCGGGGTCTTGCCGAGCCGCGCCCGGCGCTGGCTGGGCGCGCACCTCCGAAGGGGGCTGTGGGGACGAGCGGCCCGAAACGAGCAGGCCGCCTGCCGCAAGCAGGGTTGTGATGGCGAGCAGTCCAACTAGCGCGACGCGGCGGTACCGGTGGAAGGGGAGCCGAGGAGTCATGAGAGGTGGCTGCCCTGTGCGTTGAAGAAGTTCACCAGGAAGGTGGCGCCGCCGACGAGGAAGGAAGCGGCGAGCGCGACGAGAACGCCGGACTTGCCCTTGCCTGCGACGTGCGGGTTTCCCGAGTGGGCTCCGATCGCCCAGGCGATCGCGGAGACTGCGATTCCTGCGACGGAAGCCACCAACCCAAAGGTCAGGAGCGCGCCCACGATGTTCTCGAGGGCGGCAATGCCCGGCAGTCCAGAGCGGTTCGGCTTGATGTCGATGTAGGGGAACATGGTCGTCCTTCGCTGTCGTGACCGACGTGGTAGATCTCTGCCGAAGGGGTAACCGCAGGGCGGGTACACCATGGGCGGGTGGAGATGTGTCGAGTCGATCAGGCGATGTGCCGCAACCCTGAGACGCCGCGACTCGTCATGGACGCGTACGTAACGACCTTCACGACGTCGCCGGTCTTCGGTGCCTGGACCACCAACCCCCGCCCGATGTACATGCCCACATGGCCAGGGGCGCTGATGGTTCCGTCCGAGCCAGGGATGAGGACGAGGTCGCCGGGGGACAGCCGGCCCTCGGTGACTGGTGTGCCCTCGTGCACCTGTGTGTACGTGGTTCGCGTCAGATGGCGCCCACCCTCAGCCCACGCTGCGACCATGAGACTTGAGCAGTCATATGCCGCGGGTCCGTTCGCCCCAAAGACGTAGGGCTTTCCAAGCTCGTTGAGGGCGAAGGCCACGGCCGCAGCAGCGTCCGCGGAGGTGCCGGGAGGGATCGCATAGTCCTTCGGGAGCCCGTGGGCTCCGAGGCTGCCTGTGGCTGGGATGCCGATAGCTGAGCCACCACAGTCCACGCTCCTCGCATCGAGCTCGACGTTGTCGGCAATGCGGCGTGCGAGGGTGAGCTGGGCGCGATAGTTCGAGCCGTCGGCGAAGGCTGACGCCTGAACTGCCTGCGCCACCTCCCAAGGGAGGCGGCGCTGCCAGTTGCGCTGCGCGAGAAGCCGATCGAGAAAGAGGTTGGTTGACGCGGTCGGGTCCATCCTCGCTCCCGCGCGGCCCCAGGTTGGGCGCTGCTGGAAGATCCCCAGAGAGTCATGGTCTGAACCCACTCCGTCATGCGCGTATACCGCGCCGTCTGGGTCGTTCGGGTTGGCCAGGACCCGTAGCCCTGACTCTGCAAGTCCCGTCATGAGCGCGATGACAACTGCATCATGACCGCCGCGGGCCGCGGCGGTTGCGGCCACCACTCGCGCGTTGGCTGCGGCAGCAGCTGAGAGTCCGGGGATCGAGCCGGTGGTTGAACAGAGTGATCCGGCCAAGGTGCCGCGCTGCGACGAGATCTCGCTGCTGACGCCCACAAGGGCCACGCCGCCCGTGGCGCCCAGCAGAGAGGTGACGATTGCTGCGACTACCAAGAGGGGAGAGTTGGTCATGGTCGGACTAGCCGGGACCGGATACACGAACGGCCGGTTGTCGGGCGTAGGACGTCCCTCATCCGCCAGCGGGAACGGACACACGAAGCGCAGCCAACTGCCGTGCCTGCCGCAGCACGTAGGAGCGTTCCCGTGAGGTTAAGTCAGTGTCCGTCGCGAATAGCAGGAGGAGACCCGCCCACCCCGACGTCGATCCGGCCATGAGCCTGTGCACGATCCGCCGTTGGGCGGGGGAGTAGCCCAGCGCCTCGAGCATCTGGTGGGTCACGGCCCGCGAGTTGGGGCCGGCCTTGCTCGTCGAAACCGTCAACATGGGATCTCCGGCTCCAGCAGCCTTGGCGGCGTCGATGCGTGACACGAGCACTTCAAACGCGGCCTGAATATGGCTCGGGCATAGGGGATCCCAGATGTCCTGGCGTCGGCACCAGGCTTCGAAAGTCATCATCACGCGACCTCGTCCTCAACGAAGGTGACGGGCTCGCCGGCGACGACCCCTGTCATCCCGTGAAGTGCATCCTCCTGCGCCCTTCTTGCCGACCCGTGCTTGCCGCGAACGGCGACACCGCGAAGCATGCGGAAGAGCTCAACCATGTCCAACTCGCGCGCCTGAGGCTCGTGCTCAACGAGCCATGACATGGCAGCCAGGAGTTCGTCGTGTCGGGCGTCCTCTCCTCCGACCTCCTGCGGTGTCAGTGATCCCATGGGACAGGCAAGAGCGCGGCCGCGTGTGCAGATTGCATCCTGGACGACCAGCCAGAGGCTGTCGCGTTCGGAGCTAGGCCACCGCAATGGCGGTGTGGCCTGAAGAGCCTGCCGGAGAGCCTTTGCGGCGTTGTTGGTTGCATTCGTGGATCTCATGACCCCTCCATCTAGAGATTGGAACACTGAGATATAGAGTGAAACCTTGATTCAAGGCTAGAGTCTGGACGTGACACTGTGGACAACTGAGGCGAAGTGCTGGGCTCTGGGATAGAGCCTCTGTCTCCCTTGACCCCCTATCCTTGGCGCGTGGCCAGAGATGAGGTCGAAGAGCTGACGCTGCTGGTGTCCCGAGAGGTCAGGGCGTGGATGGCCCGACGAGACGTCAAGCAGGAAGCGTTGGCGACGGCGCTCGGGATCACGCAACCCTCCCTCTCAATGCGGCTCCGGGGGCGGACGCGATGGACGGTTCAGGACCTTGCGACGGTCTCTCGCGTTCTCGACGTCCCCGTGTCCGAGCTCTTGTCCACGCTGGATCGCTGACTCGGCCTCTCGGACAACGCGCGCGACGGGGCACCCCCGTCGGCGGAGGCAAAGTGCGTCGAGGTCCTGAAGGCTCATCGCTCGCAATCGGTTGGCGTCCGTTGCAAGGATTTCGGCCAGGGCCTCCATGGACTGCCTGGGATCCTTCGGCATCGCTCCTCCTCAACGGTGGCTGTGTGGACAGCCTGCCGGCGGGGAGACGCTCTGGCACGCAATCGGCTACCACCCGCACAAAAGTGCGGGTGACTTGGCGGCGACGAGGAGGTCCGTGCTCGCCACTTGGCTTTCCCTTTTGCATCGGACTACGGGTAGAGCGCTGCCTGGTCGAGCGCGTCCTTCCACACCTGGGGTGCGTCACCGCGCTGCTGCTTCTCGCCTAGAAGGACGCACCCTTGTTACAGGGCGCCTAGGTTGACCTGGTTGTCCGACTTTGGGAAGGCGGTACGTGCGTGGTCGGTGCATGGCAGCATGACCCGGAACGCTGGCGTGCTGACCGTCCGCGGGATCGGGATGATACTGATTGCAACTTGGCGAGGCAGAAGATGACGGTTGAACCAGTGAGGACGGTGCCTGCTGTCATCGATCGATTCGACTCGACGTTTTCAGACTTCGCAGCTGCGTTCAATGAAGGCCAATACGTCCTGTGGCTCGGCTCGGGGATCTCCCGTGAGCGAGTGCCGAGTGTCTCTAAACTCCTTGAGCGCGTCGTGGAGCACCTCCGGGCGAACCTCGTCCAGCAGGATGCGGGCTGCGCCTACCGCAGCGCCCTCAACGAGGTATTGCGGCTAGCCGGCCTTAACCGCGAAGAACTGGAGAGCATCGACTTCTCGACCACTATCGACGGCTGGCCACTTCGGGACCGCATCATCTCAGCGTTGGTCACGAACTACTCGCGCGTTCTTGATGTGCCCGTGGGCGATGAGAGCCCTGATGACTACCTAGTGTGGGCGGGTCTAGACGTCCCGAACACCTATGGGTCACCGGATCTTGAGCCCGATGTTGAGCACTATTGCATCGCGGTCCTCATGCTCGAAGGGCTCGTCGGCTCGGCGGTGACCGCGAACTGGGACGGACTCCTTGAGAAGGCACTGGAGGAACTAACGCCGGCCTTCGGTTCCCTGGTTCGGGTCGCCGTGAAGCCGGACGATTTCCGCATCGCCGGACCCCGCATCGAGGTCGTCAAGTTCCACGGTTGTGCGGTGCGCGCCCGAGATGGCGAGGCCCAATATCGGAGCTTGCTCATCGCGCGAGAATCCCAGATTTCAGGTTGGACTGAGCAGCCAGAGAGCAAGTCGATGCGCAAGCATCTTGAGGTGCTATATACGGACCGGTTAACACTGATGATTGGTCTGTCGGCGCAGGACGCAAATCTCCATACGGTGTTCGCGGCCGCCATCCAAGACTTGGCTCGAGCGTGGCCGGCATCGCCGCCCGCAGTTGTTCTCAGTGAAGAGTCCATAGAGTCATATCACCGGAATCTTCTTCGACTCACGTACGGCTCGGATCACCAGGGGAACGCCAGTGCAATCGCGGAGTCCGCACTTTTAGGCTCATACGGCAAACCAACCTTGCTGGCGCTGGTCCTGTGGTCGCTCACTGACAAGTTGAGCTACTTGATTGAGCATGGCGTGGGAACCGCATGGGGTCCGGCTGCGGTGAAGCAGTTGCAGACAGACCTGCTTAGCATGCGTGACGCGGCAGCCCTCCAAGCTGATCCCGCCAACCTCGAGGCGCTTGAGCACTCGGCGATTGTGAAGTATCAGAGGGAATTCCTCGCGCGGCTTGTCGACGTGACGAACCTAGGTCTGACCGTCTTTCGCACCGGCCGCATGCCGTCTGCTGGTGAACGTCGCTACGAACCGCTGTCGGACCGTCCCGTTGCGCAGGCGGTTCACGGCGCGGACTTTCCTGCAAAACAGTTCGGACTACTCGGCGTCGCGCTGGCTTTGATCGGTCGCGGACTTTCCTCCGGTGATTGGTCGGCCGCGCCGGGAGATAGCGCGAAGCCTCGCGACGGTGTGGTCCGTCTGCTCACGAGCAAGCGGCATACGCGGGTGTTCTTTGTGAAGGATGCCACGACCTTGATGAGGCTTGAGTTAGACGGCTCGTTCGACGAACGCGATGGAACTGTGCTGCTCGTCGTCGCCGACGAGGAGCCCCAGGCGTCGACTCGGTCGCCCAGGTCTCGCTACGGTCGTGATGGCAGGACGAGCGCGGGGCGGTTCAGTGTCGCTACTAACGTCGCTGACACGGCCTCAGTCGATGACCTTTATGAGTCATTCAAAATGGCGGGGGGCTTCTGATGACAAGTGTCCATGACGTGGTCGCCGTTCTAGAGGGAGCCGGTTTTGAACCTCTTCCGAAGCCTTTGACGGTGGCCGGCACGGAGTTCGACTTTGAGGCCGCGGCTCGTGGCACCCACACATCCCACGACTTGGTTCTCGTTGCGACCGACCAAGTTCCCCCTGTACGCCTGCAACGCCTTGTAGCGGGATTGGCTCGTTCTCTTGACTTGGCAGCGTCCCGCAGACCCGTGAGCCTCATACTTGTCGGCGAAGTCGCTGCCGCTACCAGGATCGAGCTGGAACGCTATGCCCGCGTCCTTCCGATCGCATCCACCGCACCCGATGTGGCCGAAATTGAGGAAGCAGTTGCGGTCCTGCTGCCACTCGAGTTGCCAAGGGCAGTCCTGGTTCATGGCAGTGACCCCGTCAACGAAGTCATGGCTGCGCTCGGTCCCCTCAAGGCGACATCGGACCACATCGCGCTCATCAGGGCAGCGACTGACGGAGCTGACGCAGTGCGAGAAGCGCTGCGGCGATACGCGAACGAAGGGGCAGGCTGGACCGACGAGGTGGAGGACGACAATGAGTGAGGTCCCGATCCAGCGCCTGGTGGTTTCCGACTTCCGTCGCATCGAAGGCACACGCGAACTGCCTTTCGATGCGCCCATCGTCCTGATCCACGGCCCGAATGGCACAGGCAAGACCAGCGTCCTGTCCGCGCTCGAGCTCGCCTTGACCGGCGCCATTCGGAGCATGGAGCGACAATCTGACCGCTATCGGGCGCACCTGCCGTTCTTCGGGCAGGCATACGCGACCGTTCGAGCCGACGTCGCCGACTACCTCCAAGCGGGGTCCCCCGGAGTCCCGTTGACCGTGAACGGCGCGCGTTTGGAGGGCACCCCATCGTTTAGCGAGGCCGCCGCGAAGTTCTACGCCGAACGGTGCTACCTGGATCAGTCATCGCTAGGGCGTCTGCTCGACCTCTACCAATCCCGGGAGGGCAACGAACAGACAGCCCTCGAGGAGTTCGTGAACGAACTCCTCGGTCTTGAGAAACTCGACGCACTTCGCGACGGGCTCAGCGACGCAATCGACTTCAGGCTACTCAAACGGCTCGCCGTCGGCGTCGACGAAGCCGACCGAGAGGCGAAAGCAGCGGCGATCCAACTCGAGGAGCAGAGTGCGCTGCGCGTCGAAACCCGACAGGAGGTCGCGAGTGCGCGGACGGCGACCCGTGCCTCCATCAAAGGACTTCACTCGGATACGACTGACAACATGGCCGACGCCGAACTGCTTGGGTTAGTCCGGTCGGCCCTCAACCACGACAGAAATCAGGCCGAAACTGGGGCCGCCGCGAAACTCCACCGAGAGCTCATCGCACTGGGTGGACGCATCACTGCACTGGCAGAACGCCCGAGCATGCAACGAATGCAGGAAGTCCGCGCCGCGTTGGCGGCTGCAACTACCGATAGGCAAGCGTGGGAGGCCACGGATGGTGTGAAGGTCCGGGCGTGGGAAGCCGCGGCCGAGGCGGCTGGCATCGATCTACGCAGACAGCCGCGCTTCGCCGTCCAACAAGCCACCAATCAAGCCCTTCAAATCTTGGAGAACGCCTCCAACGTCCGAGAGCGGGCGGAATCGGTGAGCGCCCAACTTGAGGCTGACCGAGTCGAGCTGGACCGGCTTCAGGCCCAGCTCGCAACTGCTCACGAACACTCAAGTGCACTCCTCGAGTCTTTGACTACTCTTCGCACGGTCATCGACGACACCAACATTTGTCCGGTTTGCGACAGGAACTTCACTGAGGTCGGCCCCGGCGGCCTCATGGCCCACATCGACACGAAACTGGCCGCGCTCACCATTCATGGGGAACAGCTTGTCGACCTTCGAATTGCGCGCGACCAGTCAGTAGCGGCGGTCGAGCTTGCGGAGGTTGAGTACGCCCGACTCAGGGCTGGCCTCCTGCCCACCGATCAGCTGAAGGCCGTCGAACTGCGTTACGCGAGACTTTCCAATCTCTCCGACCAGATCGGCGGAATCGAAGCCGCGATGTCCACCGGCGATAACCTCAATCGACGCCTGCGTGACATTCAGCAAGAACTTGACAATCTTGAGACGGCTTCGTCAGAAGAGCGCTACATCCGCGGCGAACTGGCCAGATACTCGGCCCTTCTCCAGGTCAAGGTGCCCTCAACAGTCGATTCGTTCCAAACGGCGTGGGCCCAACTGCTCGACCGAGCCGGAACCGAGGTTGCCCGCCTCTCCGACTCCGCCAACCAACACCGGAACGCAAACAACGAAGCGGGTCGCCTAGGGGCCGCGCTGGAACGCGAATCTGAAATTGTGCAACGCGTCGCCGACATCGCCGAACACAAGAAGTACTGGGATGACCGCCTAGCTGAAGCGAAGCGCCGTCAGGTGGTTGCGAAGGACGTCCACCAAGCCGCGACGCAGGCGCGTGCCACCATCGTTCACCGTGTCTTCACGCAGTCCCTCAACGATGTCTGGAAAAGCGTGTTCACCAGGCTCGCCCCGAACGAAGGATTCATCCCCAGGTTCGGCATTCCTAGCGCCACCAAGAGGACTTTCAACATCATGTTGGAGACCACCGACCGCAATGGGGAAGCGAGCGGCCCCCCTCAAATAATGCTGTCTGCGGGCAATCTGAACACCGCAGCTCTCTCCCTGTTCCTCGCCCTCCATCTCGCCGTCGAACCGATCGTTCCGTGCCTCGTTTTCGACGACCCCGTCCAAGCCATGGACGAGGTGCACGTCGCACAGTTCGCCGGCCTCATCCGACTTCTGGCGAAACGGAATGGCCGCCAAGTCATCATTGCAGTCCACGATCGCGAACTTTTCGACTACTTAGCCCTCGAACTCAGCCCGGCGTATGAAGGCGACGAGCTCATCACCATCGAGCTCGGCGAACGCGCGGCCGACGAAGACCAAGGCGTCACTCGCCACGTGTGGGCGCCGGATCACGCAATAGCCAACTAGTCCCGAGATTGGCTGCGGTGATGGAGAGGTGCACGGCCTGAGCGCCGCGCTGGTGACCCCAACAGGTCCGTGCGGGCGACCCACGCCGGACTCGCGTCATACCGCCGCCAGAGCCGCAGGTCCCGCGGCCAGGGCCGCGACTCAGGGCCTGGACAGTCCTTCTGGCGGAGGCCTAGCGGCCGGCCGCATCGCTGTCGTGGTCACCAGCCTTCGGCCAGTCACCTGCCGAACGCAAGGTAAACAAAACGTAAGAAACTGTCCACAATCGGGACCTAGGGTGGATTTCCGGCTCAACTGGGGCCTCAATGGTCGCGCGGGCACACGTCCGCGCAACCGATTGGGGTCCAGTCATGCACACCTTCAACACCGCAGTTGTCGCCGCGGCCAGCACTGGCGGCCTGCAGGAATGGATCAAGGACAACGTCATCCCCCTGCTGCTCCTGCTCATCGCCGTGATGCTTTTCGTGCTGGCCCAGCGTGGTGACAACGCCAAGGCCATGAAGGTCGTGGCCGGCGTGATCGTGGCACTTGCGGTGCTCGGCATCGCCAGCTCAGGGCAGGCAGACAATCTCGGCGCGTGGATGGCCGGGCTCGTCACGGGCTGATCGGATGCGACTTCCTGTCGACGACGAGATCTACAACGTCAACGCCGTCTGGCTCGGCCCGCCGAACAAAACGCTTCCCTTCCGGGCGCGATACGTCGCGTATGCCGTAGGCGCGCTCGTGTTCGTCGTGCTCCAGGTCATCGAACGACGGCTGGGCATCGGGCTCGGGTTCTTCAGCCTGGCCTACAGCCTGCTGGCCACGGTGGGCCTGACGCGGCTGATCCTCAACGTCGTCGACGCCGACCGCCCGCTGGCTTCGGCGCTCGCTGGTTTCGCGCACGAGGTCGGCGCGCCACGACAGCGCACCAAGCCGACGGTGGGCGTCCTGCGGCCGGCCGGGGTGCGTGCTGTCCCCACGCGCCTGAGCCGGGCTCAACGCAAAGCCACCCGGCGCGCACCCAAGGACGGCCAGGCACAGGAGGTGGCGGCATGAGCGCCAAGGCAGGACTGGCCCTGCGCCGGATCAGCGGCCACTGCACCGTCACCGCGGACAAGATCTACGCCTGGTACCTCCTCGACGCTCAGGGTTGGTCGTTCCGTCCGGACAGTGTTCGCGAGCAGCTCATCATTGACGGCGCCGACGTGTTCGCCCAGCTCGTCAAGCGGAGCCTGCACATCCGGGTCACGACCCGTCCCTACCCGGTGAGCCGGTGGGCCTCGGCCCACGACCAGAACGCCCCGGCTCCGCTCCCCGTGTGGCGCGACTACCTGATGACCGACCAGCACCACCTGTCGGGTCGGAGCATGGCCGACAAGGAGGTCTACGTCGGGGTGGAGATCCCCGCACGCAAGGGCCTGCACAAGGCGCTCGGCGGGTTGGCCGGGACCTTCTCCGACCGTGAGGTCGCGGCCCTGTCCAAGCACATCCGGGCCACCGACGAGATCATGGCTTCCCCGGGAATGGACGGCGCCCCCGTCACCCCGCGGCAGCTCGAGTGGCTACTGCACCGGTCCTGCTCGCTCGGCCTGCCCGCACCGCTGACCTTGGGCGCGGTCGACGACGGCCGCTGGGAGGAGGAGGACCTCCACGAGTTCACCGACCACGTCCAGTGGTTCGCCGAACCGTACGCCCGCACGCTGCGCGTCGTCGGGGAGAACGAGGACCAGCGGGTCGAGCGCCACGTCTGCATCCTGTCCGTCGGCCGGATGACGGACCTCGAGATCCCCGCCGGCATCCCCTGGATGCAGCGCACCGACCAACTCGGGTTCCCCGTCGAGTGGTCGGCCCGCGTCACCGTCGACGACTCCGCGAAGGTCGGCATGGCGATGCGCCGCAACATCCAGAAGATCCGCGCCCAGAAGGACCACTACGAGCTCGAGCACCACGAGCCCGCCCCGGGCGCGCTCGACCGCCAGGCCGACAAGGCACTCGGTGTCGAGGATGAGATCTCGATGGGCCTCTCCGGGCTGTCGACCCGCACCACCGGCTGGTACCGCCTCGCCGTCTCCGGCGCCTCGGAGGAAGAAGCCCTCGAGCGTGCGAGCCTGCTGCGCAAGCTCTACACCCCGCAGATCACCATTGCCCGACCTGCCGACCAGTACGCCGTGGCGCGCGAGTTCATCCCGGGCGAGAAGCTGGCGTCGACGGCATACAAGCGGCGTATGCCGGTGACCACCCTCGCAGCCGCCGTCCCGGCCGCGACGGCGAAGGTCGGCGACCGGGTGGGCATCCACCTCGGCGAGACGTCGGGCACCAGCGCCCGCGTGGTCACGTGGGAGCCGTGGGAGACCACCGAGCGCCGCGAGGAGTCCGGACTGGCCGTGCTGTGCGCCGGCCTGGGTGGTGGCAAGTCCACCGCGGGCGGCAACATCATCTACCGCACCGTCCTGCAGGGCGTTCCTTGGACGGTGCTGGACCCTTCCGGCCGGTTGACCGCCCTCTGCCGTCTGCCCGAGCTGGCCGACGTCTCCCAGGCGATCGACCTCCTCGATGCCCCGCCCGGGGCACTGTCGACCTACCGCGTCATCGCCGAACCCCGGCGCGAGCACTACGAGACCGACCTGGACTGGCGGGCCGCCCAGGACCAGGCGAAGGAGACCCGTCGCCTGCTCACGTCCAGCGTTCTGCGGGCGATGCTGCCGCGACAGCTCCAGGAGCATGTGCTCACCGAGGTCGCGCTGATGCGCGCGGTCGGAGCCGTCAGCGCGAAGCAGACCGCCTCCCCCAGTGATGTCGTCACGGAGCTCCGGAACCTGACCGGAGACCCGGACCTACAGCGGCACGCCGGCTACATGGCCGACTTCCTCACCGAGGCGGGCAAGACCAGCCACGGCCGCCTCATTTTCCCGCCCGGTTACCTGCAGGACTACAACCGCACCGACCCACTGCTGACGGTCTACAGCCTGCGCGGGCTCGCCCTGCCCGACGAGTCCACCGCCAACAGTGAGGACCTCGACGAGCGGCTGTCCATGTGCGTCCTCTACCTGGCCGCGTGGCTCACGCAGCGCGGGATGTACTTCGGGGATATCAACGCCCGCAAGGGAATCTTTATCGACGAGGCGTGGGCGCTGTCCACATTCAGCACCGGCCGCCGGTTCATCGACCGCGCCGCCCGCGACTCCCGCAAGCACAACACCCGGGTGCTGATGGCCTCCCAGAACCCGTCCGACCTGCTCAAGCTCGACCTCGCCAACCTGGTGTCCGCCGCGTTCATCGGCCGGCTCACCGGAGAGGACGCGCAGCGCGACGCGCTGCGGTTCCTGCCCGGTATCCGCGAAGGCATGGGCTACGAGTCGATCTTCGGCACCCTGTCGCGCCCCACCCGTGAGGGCCGGCGCGGCTCGCGCGAGTTCATCTTCAGCGACGGCACCGGTGGCATCGAGCGGATGCGGATGGACCTGTCCGCGCACCCGCAGCTGCTCGACGCGCTCAACACCACGGCGCAGCCGGAGAAGGCGCTCAACCGGGTCATCCGCGAGGAGATCGAGTCGGGCGCGACCGCTCGGGTGGCCCTGCCCGAGGGCCATGAGCGCGAGAGCGCCTGACATGACGGATACGCTTCGCGTCGCGATATGCCGCGTCCTCGCCATCGGCGCGATCGTCGCCGGGGCGCTCGTCGCCCTGGCCGGTGGCGCCGACGCGTCCCCGATGATCCCGGGCGTGCCGGACTGCAAGGACGCCCCGACGGCGCAGCTACCCGGGAATGGCATCACCGGGTTCCTCGACCCTGGCCCGGCCACCCCACCTCACCCTCTCGACCCGTTCGTCGCGAACCCGTCGACGAGCGTGTACGAGCAGTACGGCTACGCGGGTCTCGGCTGGCACACCTACGACCTCGGTTGCGGTGGTGGGATGCGTGACGTCGAGGCCAGCATCGACACGGCCGCCGGCAACTTCCTGATGTCGTCGGCCATCTGGGGCACCGCCGCCTCCAACGGGTTGCACAACAAGGTCGCCCACCCGGAGCAGTACATGGCGCCACTTGACGACGTCGTCGCCGGGGTCACTCAGCGGCTGCACGACTCGATCTGGAGCCCGTGGGGTGCCACCGCGCTCGTCGGGGTTGGCGCGATGCTGCTCCTCTACTCGATGAACGGGCGGCTCTCCTCGGTCACCTCCTCGGCCGCCTGGGCGCTTCTCGTCCTGGCCGTCGTGGCCGGTATCGGGCAGTACCCCACCCGCGTCGCCACCTTCTTCGACCACACCGTCTCCTCCAGCGTCGCCTCCATCAACGCCGGAGTCAGTGGCCTGACCAACCTCCCATCGTCCTCGGACCCGGCACGCGCCCAAGGCGCCCTCGTCGTCGACCGCGTCCTGTACGACAACTGGCTCCGCGGCCAGCTTGGTTCGACAGACTCGGCCGCGGCCAAGAAGTGGGGCCCCGACCTGTTCAAGGCCAGCGCGTTCACCTGGGCGGAGGCCAAGCAGGCCGAACAAGATCCGGCCGCGGGCAAGCGAATCGCCGAGACGAAGGCCGAGAACTGGAAGAAGACCGCAACCCAGGTCCAGCAGGACGACCCTGTCGCCTACGGGTACCTGCAGGGCAAGTCCGGCGGCCGCGCAGGCACGGGCCTGATGGTGGCGCTCGGGTCTACATTCAGCCTGTTGTTCCGACTGGTCGCCGACATCTTCCTCTTCGCGGGCCTGGTCATGCTGCGGTTGCTAGTCATGCTGTTCCCCGCGGTCGCGGTCGTCGGTGTGATGGCTCCTATGGCATCCGTCGTACGCCGCGTGTTCTCCATGGGTGGCGCCGCGGTCGTGAACGTGGTCGCCTTCTCCGCCGGGTCGGCGGTCCACACGACGGTCATCTCCGCCGTCCTGGCCCGAGCCACCAACACAGGCATGGGCGTCCTTGGCCTGGTCCTCTGCCTCGTCACCACGGTGGCGGCGTTCGTGGTGCTCTTCCCGCTGCTCAGCTTCTCCAGCATCCTCGGCCAGTCCGGCGGGCCGCGGTGGCTCAAACGCGGCGGCCGCGAAGGGTGGAACTACCTCTCGCGCCGGTCCGCCACCGAGCATGGAATCCGAGACGCGAACGAGGACCTGACCGGGGAAAGCCAGGAGCAGACGGCGCGTTCCGGCTCCGCGCGCGATCGAGCACCTGCCTTCGGATACGTGACTCACCCTCCCGCCGAGGCATTTGGACGTCCTGCTCAGCTTCCCGCCGTCGGCGCGGCCGAGCGAGCCTTGCCCTACCCGCAACACCTGCAGCTCAGCGCCGTCGAGGCTCCTCGCGATGAGTGGAATCGCTCTTCGGCCGTGGCCCGGGAGGCTGCGGCAGTGGAAGGCGACGGGGCCGATAGCCGTGACGACCCGGCATACGCCCTCGCCTCGAGCGTCCCCGAGACACGTGCGGGCGAGGCGCCGTCATTCGCCCAGCCGCGTGGGGCGTTGGTCACAGGGGTGCTCGTGGACCAGGTCCCCACGAACGCCCGCGAGCTGCCGAACCTGGCCCACGACTCGCAGACCGAGGTCCGACCGGACGGGGTCGGCCCTCGGGTCTACGACCCCTACATCAAGCGCACCGTGCTCAGCGTCCAGCGGCGGCCCGAGGAATGACCGGGGCCTCGCTGAGTCGAGCCGCGCGATGGCCCCTGTGGTCGTGGCGCAACCTCGTCATCACCACGATCGCCACCCTCGCGCTGCTCGCCGGGGTAGGTCGCCTGACCGACACGCTGAGCGCGGACTCCTCGTCGTCCTCGAGCGCCGTCGGCCCTTCGTCGGCGCCAACGGTCCCTGCGGCCAGTCTGCCCGCGACGTCACCACCTTCCGGTCCGGCGACCACCGCCGCGCCGACGACAAGTGCCCCTTTAGCCGCGACCCCGGCCAGCAAAGGATCCCCGGTCGACGTGGCCACCGCTCTCGTGACGGCATGGGCAAAGCCCGGCGAGGGTGAGTCGCAGTGGCTGGCCGGGATGAAGCCCTGGGCCACCGCAGACCTGGTGTCCTCGATGGCCGGCACCGACCCCACCCAGGTGCCGGCAACCAAGGTCACCGGCGACGCGGCCCTCCGGGCGATCAAGGCCAGGACCGCAACGGTCAGCGTCCCGACCGATGGCGGGCGGGTCGCGGTGGAGCTGGTCCAGCAGTCAGGGGCGTGGAAGGCAGACTCGCTGGCCCCCGACGACGCCCCACCGGGCGCGCCCACGCCGGCCCTCGGCGCTACCACCGCCGGCTCCGCAGGCTGACATGCCCGCCCCGGTCGTCGCCGCAGGACTGCAGGTCGCGCGCAAGGTCGTGCTGCGTCGCCTGCTTCGCATGGGTCTGGTGGTCCTGCCCGTCGTCGTGGTGGGCGCAGTGTCCGTCGGCCTGCTGACACTGCTCATCTCCGCTGGTGGCAACGAATCCAGCCCGGTGACCGGGTCGGGCACCTGCACCACGCTGGCGAGCAACTCGGCAACCCCAGCGGCGGGACTGACCCAGGAACAGCTGGCCAACGCCCAGACCATCGTGGCGGTCGGGCGGCAGTTGCGCGTCCCGGCATACGGCTGGGTAGTGGCCGTGGCCACCTCGCTCCAGGAGTCGAGCCTCAAGAACCTGCCCACCGGCCACCTGGACAGCGTCGGGCTGTTCCAGCAGCGCTCGGCGTGGGCGCCCGCAGCCGACCGACTCGACCCGGCCAAAGCCGCGCGGATGTTCTACGAGGGCGGCAAAGGCGGCCAGAAGGGGCTCCTCCAGATCAAGGACTTCCAGTCGATGCCGCTCACCCGCGCAGCCCAAGCGGTCCAGGCCAGCGCGTTCCCGGACGCCTACGCGCGCTGGGAACCACTGGCCCAACAGATCGTCGCCAATCCCAGCGTGCTGTCCGCCAGCTGTTATACCGCCGCCGACTACGTCGGTGACGGGACGCCGGGCTCGAACGTCGTCGCATCGGCGCTGCAGGAGCTCGGGAAGCCCTACAGCTGGGGCGGCGGCGGGATCGGAGGGGCCGGCACAGGTTTCGGGCCCGGCAGCGCCACGGTCGGGTTCGACTGCTCGTCCCTCGTCCAGTACGCCTACCACCAGGCCACCGGACTCACCTTGCCGAGAGTCACCGACGCCCAGGCAGCCGCCCTCCCGCACGTGCCACCGGGTTCCAAACTGCGCGCCGGCGACCTGCTCTTTTTCCGCTCCCCGGGCGACCCTCCGGGCAGCTACCACCACGTCGGGATCTACGACGGCCAAGGAGGCATGGTGCACGCACCGCGAACCGGCAAGACCGTGGAGGTCGTGCACGACGTCCTGAAGAACCCGTACTTCGCCTCCCAACTGGCCCTGGTCGCCCGCCCAGAAGTGGCTGCGGGCGGGGGCGCTGGCCCGGGCGCGGGAGCCCACCGCGGCGGCCATGGCTGATCGAGAGCCACTCGACCAAGAACTCGCTAGCCTCCTGGCGGCGGACTCGCGGGCGACTGCTGTCGGGAGCGTCCCGGCGCTCCTGATCCGTCGAGCGCGCGACCTCCGCGAAACCTTGGTGGGCAAGCGGGCACGCTTCCTGATGACGAGCCACTCCCCGAAGGGCGACTGGCTCGCGCACGGCTGGAAGGACGGCCTGCGGGTCGTGTCCGAGGTCGTGGGGGCTTTGAGTGGCCTCGACGAACCCGCCGTGTGGATCCAGGAGGAGCGCGAGTACTACGGCGACACCGAGAGCACCAACCGCTTTGCCGTCGGGCTCTCGCGCGTCTGGGTGGAGCAGTACATCTCGGCCCCGCCTCCCAACACCGACTCAGGCCCGGCTGTCGGTGGCCTAGGTGTCGGCAGGGAGTCCTGGATCGACAACCTCAACAGGGACCCCAACTCGCCCGAGCTCCGGAGCCTTCAGTCGGCCGAAGGCCACCCCGACCCGGTGGGCGCTCGCGTCGTCGTCGTGGGCGACCGCCTCGAGACGGATCTGCGCGCTGTGAGTCCGGTGCGGATGACCGACAACGGTGAGTCGGCCATCACGGTCATGTCCGAACGCGACTGGTACCGATGGGCGCGCGACTACCCGGCGGCACCACATCCCTCATTGCGGTGGGAACGCGCAGCCCACGTCTGGGTCGAGTAGGCGACACGCTGCCGCCCTCGCGCGTGTCAGTCGATTGACGAGCCGGTGGTGGCCACATCGGTCAGGCGAGCCACGATCCAGGCTGGATCAAAACGCTCGACGATTTCCTCACCCGTTCCAGATCTAACGGCCGTCGGCTCCGGTCCGCCGGACTGACAGTCGACGAGAGCGACCCCCGCCTGGGCCAACGTGCGAAGGTGCCCGTCGAGCGCGGGATGCCCCCAGAGTTTGTTGTTGATCATCGGCACAAGCACCATGGGGATCCGCTGTCCTAAGGCTTCGCACAATCGGCTGTGCGCGTAGGTGTCAGCAATACCGGTCGCCAGCTTCGCGACCGTGTTGAACGTCGCGGGGGCGACGACGACCACGTCGGGATCAGCCGAAGCCCGTTCGCCAAGGCCAAGGGCGGAGTTGAGGCCAGAGGCAGTGCCTTCATCCACCCAGGCGCCGGCGGACGGTGTGGCGACAACCTCTACCTGCCAGCCGGCCGCACCAACTGCATGGGCAATCTCGGAGCAGCGGCGCGCCAGGGGAGCACCCGTTACGACCAGCAGACACGACGGCATGCTCTTAGTGCAGCAGACCGGCGCGCGTGGCGAGGTCAGTCAGTGATCGTGTCTGCGCCTTCTTTCCCCGCGCGAGCATCTCCCGCACGAGTTCCTGAGCGATGACGTTGTGCCGGATGACCTCCGGCGCCGCGCGCTCGGCATCGAGCAGATGCAGGGTCGCTTCGGCATCGCGCTTGCGTTGAGCCTGCGCCCACGCCAAGTCCAACTGCACTTGGGCCCGCCGGCTCGCCAGACCGGACGGGAGTCGCTCCGAGTCGACGGTCGCGGCCGCCCGTAGCGCCTCGCCCGGGTCGCCGAGCTCGGCCGCGACCGAGACTCGATGTATCGCCACGTTGGTCGGCCCGAATGCCGTCCAGGCATGGTTGCCGTCTTCACCCAGCAGGTCGGCCAACCGCTGTGCTCGTTCGATCCGCTCCCAGGCGGTCCACCTCTCGGTCTGACGCGCGGCGATGACCGCAGCGATCAGCCAGAGCGCACCGCACAACGAGACGATGATGGGGGAGTCGGAGCGCGCCCCGCGCTCCAGCTTCTCGGCCATGCCGACGGCCAGGTGTTCGGCGTCCTGAGGCTGTTCCGCTCGCAGCACGGCGCAGGCAACTTGGTAGGCCGCCATCCCGGATGCAACGTCGGACTCAGCCGTGTAGGCGGCCGCCGCGGCACGGTCGGCGGCGAGGATCGCCAGATCGGCAGATCCCAGCTTGGTCACCAGTTTCGCTGCCGCGGCATACGCCGACACGTAGACCAGATGACCTTCCCGTTGGTCGGGACTCTGGGCGAGTTCCAGACGTAGCCGTTCCGCCTGCCCGAGCAGCGCCGGGAGCTCGCCGATGACCTGTTCGTAGTGAGCGGCCTGGTAGCTGCGATGCACCGCCACCACCTGGGTCTGCAACTCCGCAAGAGTCAAGGCGGCGGGTGTCGAGTCCCCGAGCATGTGGTCATACCTCGTCATGCAGGTACGCAGCTCGGCCAGCCCGGTTCCGAATGCCCCGCCGTTGGGCGCGTACTGCCAAGGCCGTCCCGAGAGCGATTCGACGTCCACGTGCAGAACCCTTGCCATGTCCAGAAGGACTGACAGCCGGTCAACGGAACGCACGCCCCGCTCGACTTGGGATAGCCAGGACTCGGAGCGCCCGACCAAGCCCGCCAGGGCGGCTTGACTAAGGCCGCGACGACGCCGGTACGCCGCGATCCGTTCTCCAACCGCCCCGCTTGCCATGATGCGACCCTTCGAGATCTCTGAGGACACACCCTTGAAATATAGCCAAAGGAGGACAAACGACCACAGGAGTCCTCTTGGCTGTGGACCACTGCCCGTTAGGACGGCGATGCGGTAGGCCTCTCGGCCGGCTCGGGCGCGCGTGTGCGGTCGGCGGCACGGACGGCTGACCGAAGCACCTTCGCCGGCAGGTCTAGGAGGGCCGCAGCCCGTTCGATGCCGGATACGGACACCAATTCCGCCTTGGCGAGGTTGAGAAGCCCCTCCGCGGTCTCGATTCGGGAATGGTGCTGACGAACAAGGGCGTCGAGCTTCGCTTGTGCCGCTTCCTTTGCCGCGTCGGCGGCATGGACCGCGGCGACCGCCTCGCTTTCCTTCTGCTGCGCCTCACGAAGTCGATGGCGAGCTCGTTCGTCCAAAGGCCTGCGGTTGGTACGGGACATGGCAACGCTCCTGGTTTCGGTTGTCCAACTTGATGCGTCGTCTACCCCTCGTCCGGTACACCGCTGCCTTCGGTCTTCGGGCCTGACTCTTCCCCGTCTCCGGGCTGCCCGTCCGATGGACCGGCCTCGCAAAGCCGTCCGCAACGCGACACTCCGCTTCCTGACGCTTCACCATGGCGCCCTCTCCATCACCACACCTCTGGCATCCGAGGCCCCAAGGCCCGCTCGGCGTGTATCGCGACGGCGGTAGTCGGTGCGACGGAACGCCGCAAACGGCGTGCATTGAGACGACGGAATGGACCGCTCAGATGACGATGTCGATCCGCCGGATGACGCTCGGCAGTGGCTACAAGTACCTGATGAGCTCGGTCGCGCAGAGCGACGGGGCCTCCCAGCAGGCCTCCGCTTTGACTCGCTACTACGCGGAGTCCGGCACCCCGCCCGGGCGGTTTCTCGGCGAGGGTCTCGCAGGCCTCGATAGTGGGAACGGCGTCAAGCCGGGCAGCCAGGTCACGGAGGAGCACCTCTTCCGGATGCTCGGCATGCTGCAGGATCCCCTGACTGGTGAGCAGCTCGGCCGTCCGCCGCGACGACCCGCCACCTCATACAGCGATCGGGTGGCCAACCGGATCGCTCGCGAGCTGGTAGGGGTCAGTGGCAAGAAGCGGGAGGAAGCGGTCCTCAACATCAAGCGCGACGAGCGCATCGCGGAGACAAGAATGTCCCGCGCAGTCGCAGGATTCGACCTCACCTTCAGCGCACCCAAGAGCGTGAGCGTCACGTGGGCCCTCGCGGACGCCGGGACGCAGGGCGTCATCTACGACGCGCATCAGGAGGCCCTTGCCTACGTCGTGGCCTATGCCGAGCGGAGCGTCTTCAGCTCCCGGTCGGGGAAGAACGGCGTCGTCCAGGATGACGTCCGCGGGATCGTAGGCGCGGCGTTCGACCACTGGGACTCACGGGCGGGCGACCCGCAACTGCACACACACGTCGTCGTGATGAACCGGGTGCAGGGCCGAGACGGGACCTGGCGGACGCTCGACTCCCGAGCACTGTTCCGCTCCGCCGTTGGGCTCTCCGAGTTGTACAACGGCGTCCTCTCCGATCTGCTGACCGAAGCCCTGGGCTGGGGATGGGACCCCACCCGCCGAGCCCATTCGCCGGTCCCCAAGTACGAGGTGGCTGGCGTGCCTGAAGCCCTGCAAAGGGAATTCTCCAGGCGTTCGTCGGCCATCGAAGCCGCCACCGACAAGCTCATCCCTGCCTTCGTGGAGGCCCACGGGCGCGGACCCAGCAGTCGGGAGATGCTGCGGCTCCGCCAACGCGCCACCTTGGAGACCCGGCCGGACAAGCACGTCCAACCCTTGGCCGAACTCGTCAGGGCTTGGCGCGCAAGGGCCCAGAGCGTCCTCGAGGCCGAGCCGGTCCCGTGGGTCAACAGCCTGGGGGAGAGGAACGACCTACCACTGCTGCGCGGCGACGACCTCACCAACGAGATGCTCGCCGAGGTTGCCTCCATCGCCGTCGACACAGTCGCGACCAAGCGGGCGACCTTCTCCCAGGCCAACGTCTTCGCCGAAGTTCTGCGGCAGGTACACGGTGTTCGATTCGCCAGCCCCAACGACCGGATGGCCGTAGTCGAGCGCACCGTGGGCCTCGCATTGAACGAGTCGCTGTCCCTCAGGGCCCCGGATCTGGCGCACACGCCAACACCCTTCACCAGATCGGATGGGACTTCACGCTTTCGCGCTCGCGGGCACGAGGTCTACACGACGCAGGCTCTGCTGGAGGCGGAGGCGAGACTTCTGGAGGCGAGCCGGCGCGCCGATGGACCACGCACCGGCATACGAGAGGTCGCCGATGTGGCCGAAGCCAACTTGCCTGGCCGAGCGCACCCGCTATCCGCAGACCAAGCCCGCGCGGTCGAACAGATCGCGACATCTGGCCGCCCCCTCGACCTCCTCGTGGGACCTGCTGGCACCGGCAAGTCCACCAGCATGTCCGGACTACGGACCGTGTGGGAGAAGGCATTCGGCGCTGGCTCCGTGATCGGTCTTGCCCCCTCCGCGGCGGCCGCGAAGGTCCTGGCCCAGGAGTGTGGGCTCCCTACGGAGAACACAAGCAAGTGGCTCACCGAGCACGCGCGCGAGGCGGAACGGCTTGCCGAGATCGACCGTCTCCGGGCCAAGGCACACCGTCAGGGACCGTCGATGCGCACCGCGGTCCTGCGCAGGCGTATCGACGAGCTCACGGCCGAGGTGGTGCAGTGGCGGCTACATCCAGGCCAGCTCGTGATCGTGGACGAGGCATCCCTCGCAGGCACCTTCGGTCTGGACACACTCACGGAGTCGGCGCAGAACGCCGGGGCGAAAGTCGTTCTCGTCGGAGACTGGGCGCAGCTCAGTCCTGTCGAGGCAGGCGGAGCATTCCACCTGCTCGCCCGCGACCGTGACGTCGTGCCCGAGCTGACCGACGTTCGCAGGTTCGTCAACCAGTGGGAAAAGACGGCATCAGTGAACCTGAGGATCGGACGGTTGGAGGCCGTGGACGACTATCAGTCCCAGGACCGTGTCGAGGGCGGCGACCGCGAGTCGATGCTCGATCTGATGTATGCCGCGTGGCGCGAGGACGTCGCGGCTGGTCACCGCTCGCTGATGATCGCCTCGGACAAGGAGACCGTCGCCGCCCTGAACGAACGGGCGCGAGCAGATCTCGTAGCCGCAGGCCGGGTCGCGCGAAACGGCATACATACGAACAGCAGCGCACACATCGCTGTTGGAGACCTTGTGGTCACTAGGGAGAACAACAGGCGCCTCTCGTGCGGCCGGGGGTGGGTCAAGAACGGCGATCAATGGGTCGTGGTGGCCGTCGCCACCGACGGTGCGGTGACCGTTGCCCGCACCACCGGGATGGGTATGCCGTGTGGCCGGCAGGTTGTCCTTCCCGCCGACTACGCGCGGGAGCACCTCGAGCTTGGGTACGCCACCACGGCGCATCGAGCCCAGGGTAGGACCGTCGACACTGCTCATGCGTTCGTATCGGTGACGACCCAGCGAGAGGTCTTGTACGTCTCTGCCTCGAGGGGTCGTGAGTCCAACAGGCTCTACGTCGACACGATGTACGACCCCGATATGGATACCCAGCACGGCACTCCGATGGAACGTGACGCCGGTGACGTCCTCCGAACGGTCCTCGAGGCGCGCGGAGCGGACCTTTCTGCCACCGAGACGATGGCCGCAGAATGGGCCGAGCAGTACTCCATCACGAGGTTGTGGGCGGAGTACGAAACGATTGCCGGTCTCGCGCAGCGTGAGCGGTACGACGCCCTCGTGCGCGGTTCCCTCGCTACTGATGACGACGTCCTGGACGTAACTGAGTCCGAGGCGTACGGCCCGTTGCTCGCCGCGCTGGGTGAGGCGGAGGCACTTGGTCTGGACGTCGAGCGTCATCTGCCGAGTCTGGTCGGAGGGCGGACACTGGCCACCGCCGATGACCCGACGGCGGTGCTCCATGGTCGAGTGGACCATTGGATTCATAGCGTTGATCGCTCGCGCCAGGTGAACTTGGAGCGGATTGCTGGTCTGTTTCCGAAACCGATCTTCACGGCTCAGTCGGACTTGCAGTCCGGCCTCGATGATCGCGCTCGCCTCATCGAGGAGCGAGCCCGAGCCGCTGCGGAAGCCGCTGTCGAGAAACGCCAGCCATGGGCGGCGCAGCTCGGCCGGCGCCCCGCTGATCCCCTGCGGTGCGATGAGTGGCTGCTGAGAGTGGCGACCGTGGCTGCCTACCGGCAGCGTTGGGGGATCACCGACCGCTCCGTCCTCGGAACGACCGAGCCGCCATCCGTTGAGCAAGTGACGCAGAGGCGCCTGGCTCAAGCCGCTGTCGAAGGGGCGCTCGCCATCACACGCGCTGAACGGGCGAATGTCGGCACCCTGGGGCACCCTGTTGAGCAGGGCATCACGAAGGAAGGGGTGCAGATGTGAGCCCACGGAGCGTAGCCGCTGCGTCGGCGCAGCTGGCGCACAAACGGACCGCCGCCTACGACGACGCGCGAGCCCTGGCCGTTGAGTTGGGCCGCGGCTCGTCCTCATGTGCCTTCGACGACTTGAACGCGGGGGTCGTCTTGGCACCCCATGAAACCGTCTATCGGTCAACCGAAGTATGGCTTCGGATGCAGACGTCAGGTGCCTGGGGGCAAGGTCAGCGGGCTAACGTCCTGATCAGCGACCAGCGACTCCTCTGTCGCCTGTTCGACGGACGATGGACCTCCCTTTGGTGGAACGGCGTCGTGGGCCTGCAGGTGGACCTCGCCGCGGAACACGTGGTTCTGGACTACGGAGACGGTGAGCCGATCGCCCTCTCAGGCATCCAGTCGGCCATCATCGGCGTCGGAGCCGTCGCCTTCGTTCAGGGTGTTGAGGGATTGATCCGTCACCGAGCCCTGGATCCATTGCGGGGCGCGCCGGTCATCGACGCGTGAGTGCGCCTCCGTCCGCCCGCAGAGCCATTATTGGAGTTGAGTCCAACGGTGATGGCGTGGACGCGAGTGCCACCTGATGCTTCGAGTGAACCTTCACAGCACTCTCTGAGTGAGCACGCCCAAGGGCGGAGTCTCCAGCGAACGTGCGCGGCGCCGGGAAAACATGCGGTACCGACCAATCAGCGGAGAGCGCGCATGGTTACAGGTGTCCACGGAGGCGGTGCGAGTCATACCAAGCAGGGGAGGGGTTGCATGCTGGAGGCTTGGGGGATTGCCATGGCCGGCCGGCTCAGGCTGCGCGCAGGCCTCGCGGTGTTCCGCGCCGCCCCGCCACGCCGACAGGGGTCCGTCCGGTCACCGAGCCCCCTCGTGACCGGACCGACCGCTCAGAGAGCGGGTCCCGCCCCGGCTCCCTGCCTGCCTCGTCCCGAACACTATTGCGATGGTCAGCGTGAGGTAAACAAAAGGTCAAATGGCGCGTCTGGTGGGGCCGGAGTCCTCGGATGCCCCAGTTCGTGCAATCACCTTCCCCAGCTCCTGAGACGGGGCGCGGGTTGCCGCATAGCGTTGGCGGCACCCCCACCTCCGAGGTCAGAGGTTCACCGAGGCGGGGGGCCTGGCGGCAAGGTAGTAAGGGCGCGTCGGCCCCTTGGACGCGCCGTGACCCGTGTCACGGGACATACGCCGTCAAACGGACGACGCCTCGGACCCGTATCGATGGGTGGACGGCGTCAGGACGCCCACTCGCTGCGCCAGACCGGGTGGTCCGCAAGGTGTACGCCAGCGCCATGAGCCACCTCAGTGGCCCCAAGCGATACCTCTCCCGCTCGTTGCAGACCAATCTCCCAGCTTTGACTTCAAGTACTTGAAGTTCCTAGCGTTGGGGACATGAGCCCAGTGACCACCCGGCACGAGTACACAATCAGGGAGGCTGCAGCGCTGAGCGGGTTGCCGGCCAGCACGTTGCGCTATTACGAGTCCATCGGGGTCATCGCGCCAGTGGGTCGCGGGGCGAGCAGCGGTCACCGCGTCTACGACGAGGCGGACCTCGACCAGATCATGTGGGTGGCGTGCCTCGCCGCCACCGGGATGTCCGTGAGCGGCATGCGCCAGTACGTCGCGAATGGGCGCCTGGGCCCGTCCGCCGCGGCCGAACAGGTCGAGCTGCTCACGGAGCAACAGCGTCGGCTGGCGCTGGAGGCCGAGCACCTGGTCCTGCGCCAGCGTTACGTCGCCTTGAAGATCGACTACTGGAACGCCGTTTCCGCCGGTAACGACGCGCGAGCCGAGTTGCTCTCTGGAGAGGCCGGCACGCTGGTGGACAAACTCAAGGGAGCCAGCAAGCCATGATCCGCTGCGGGCCCCGCCGTCAATCGCGGCGGCTGCACTTGTTTTTCTCCTACGAGCCGATCCCATCCGACCTGAAAAGAAGGAAGAGCACCACATGAAGTTCACCCAGAGCGGCGGTCAGACGGCGGTCGGCCCCAGCGACTGGTTCACCGGCACGGTCTACATCGACGGCATCCGCAACCCTGACGAGCAGTCGGCCGTCGGCTGCGCCCACGTGCGGTTCACCCCGGGCGCACGGACCGCCTGGCATCGCCACCCCAAGGGCCAGACCTTGTACGTTACCGACGGGATCGGGTACGTCGCGCGGCGCAGCGGCGAACCGCAGCAGATCCGTCCGGGCGACGTCGTCTACATCGAGCCGCACGAGGAGCACTGGCACGGTGCCACGGCCGACCGCTTCATGGCGCACGTCGCCATCCAGGAGGCGGACGACCACGGCCAGGTCGTGACCTGGCTCGATCCCGTCACCGACGCGGAGTACGGCGCCTGAGCCCTCGCTCCCTGGACAGCCGCCCAGCAAAGCCACCCAGCCACGCACTACCCAGACACGAAGGATCTTCCACATGCGCGTCAACGCCTATGCAGCACCCGCCGCCGGCCAGCCTCTGGCCCCCACCATGATCGAGCGACGCGAGGTCGGCCCGAACGACGTCCTCATCAAGATCGAGTTCGCCGGCATCTGCCACTCCGACATCCACACCGTCAACGGGGACTGGGGTCCCCAGCCCTTCCCCGTCGTGCCGGGTCACGAGATCGTCGGGTTGGTCGCCGAGGTCGGCGCGGACGTCAGCAACCATAAGGTCGGCGACCGTGTTGGCGTCGGCTGCATGGTCAACTCCTGCGGCGAGTGCGCCAGCTGCCTCAAGGGCGACGAGCAGTACTGCCTCAACGGGATGGTCGGCACCTATGCGGCCACCGACCGCGACGGCACCACCACTCAGGGCGGCTACTCGACCCACGTCGTCGTCGACGCCGACTTCGTGCTTTCCGTGCCGGAGGGCCTTGACCCTGCTGCTGCGGCGCCGCTGCTCTGCGCCGGCATCACCACCTACGCGCCGCTGCGGCACTGGAACACCGGTCCCGGCAAGAAGGTCGCCATCGTCGGCCTCGGCGGACTCGGCCACATGGGGGTGAAGATCGCCCACGCGCTCGGCGCCGAGGTCACCGTGCTGTCGCAATCGCTCAAGAAGCAGGAGGACGGGCTGCGGCTTGGCGCCGACCACTACTTCGCGACGTCGGACCCCGACACCTTCGAGCAGCTCGCGGGCACTTTCGACCTCATCGTCAACACCGTCAGCGCCGCTATCGACCTCGACGCCTACCTCGGCCTCCTGGCCGTCGACGGCACCCTGGTCAACGTGGGCGCCCCCGCGGATCCGTTGAGTCTCAACGTCTTCTCGCTCATCGGCGCCCGTCGGTCTTTTGCCGGCTCGATGATCGGCGGCATCGCCCTCACCCAGGAGATGCTCGACTTCTGCGCCGAGCACGAGCTGGGCGCAGAGATCGAGGTCATCCCCGCTGACCAGGTCAACGAGGCCTACGAGCGGGTGCTCGCCTCCGACGTCCGCTACCGCTTTGTCATCGACACGGCGACTTTGTGATCGCTTCTTGACCGCCGCAGCTCGTTGGGATGTGACGGCCGACGGCGCGTTGGCGGCCGCATCCATCGCGGTCGCCCGCGCGTGCCGGCCGGGCTGCGCTGCCAACGTTTGGCTCGGCCGACCTTCGCTCTCCAATAGCAAGACAGGAGTAGGACCGTGGAGTTGCAAGGCCTTGGACTACGTCAACACGAGCGCGCTCATCGAGGACGGCTCGCCGTGCCTAGTTGCGTGCCTTACGTCGCCCCGCGGAGGCGGTTGTCAAGAATGGCTCGCCTTGGGCGGCGCACGTGGGCCGGGGTCCCGCGCCCCGCTTCGCCGCGAGGAGTGGATGTGGAGGCTGACCACAGTTGGCTGCCCGCCGGGAACGCAGAAGGATCTCCGACCGCTCGTCCTCGGAACCACCGAGCCGGCGTCTGTTAAGCAGGAGACGCCGAGGCGCCCGGCTCAAATCCCTGTCTAGATGGCGCTCGCCATCACCTCCGCTCAACGCGCAGATGTGGGCCTCTGGGGCAGCCGGCTAGCCTTCGGCTTCGTGTGAGCGGGGGCGAACCTCCGCCCCTTCGACTGTCATACATGGCGAGCCTGCAAGGCAGGCGCCTTCTTAAGAGGCGCGCGATATCTCGCCATACGTCCCCAACCGTGGATCACCGGGACTTCCTGCTGTCGTGCCGTGTCGGTTTGGCCGCACGGCTGTTGAGAGAGTCGAGCTCGGTGGGATCACCGCTGCCGTCCTCAACCCTCGACCACGCGGCGAGCAAGGTCTTCCCAGCCCGCGAGGAATCGGCTCACGGGGAAATCGTCAAGGCGCACCGTCTCCTCGACGATGACGGACTCTAAGGGTGCCAGCAGCGCCTTTGCGAGGAACCGCACGTCTCCACGCACCTCCAGGTGGCGCAACAGGTGGATCACGTGCAGGCTGGCGAACGATTCCACGGCGACGGAGCGGCGGCCAGGCTGCCCCGCTGCCTCGATGAGGCGAGCCGCATGAAGGCTGTATTGCAGACGCGTGTGGCCGAACGCGACCAGCCGCTCCCAGGGACCGACGCCTGGTCCAAGGGGCGGCGGCCCGCTCATGACCAGGGTCTGGAACTGTGCCTCACCGTGGTTCAGGAGCGCTGCCATAAGACCCGCTCGGCTGGCGAATCGCCGGAAGACCGTTCCTTTGCCGACGCCTGCCTCCCGGGCGAGGGCGTCCATCGTCACCGACTCGACGCCCTTCTCCTCGACCATGCGACGCGCAGCCGTGAGCAACGCCTCGCGGTTGCGAGCTGCATCGGAGCGCTCGGGGCGGGGACCTCCAAGCAGTGGGAGGAGGTCGCCACTCATTCCGGAAGTCTAAGGGCTGGGAATATAAGCGGACCATGGTCCGCTTATGCTCCTGGCAAAGCAATCCATACCCAGCCCCAAGGAGCCCCCCGTGACCGCTAACCCGACCACCCGTCTTGTCGTGCTTGTCGGCAGCCTGCGCCAGGACTCGTTCAACCGACGTGTCGCTGAGGCGGTGGTCGAGCGCGCCCCCGAAGGCGTCGACGTCGTGATTGCCGATGGGCTCGACGAGATACCCTTTTACAACGAGGACCTCGACGGCGGGTCTGCCCCGTCCTCCGTGCAGCGGTTGCGCGACCTCGTGGCTGGTGCCGACCGGGTGATGGCCGTGACGCCGGAGTACAACGGCACCATGCCTGCGGTGCTGAACAACGCCATTGATTGGCTGTCCCGGCCGTACGGGCAAGGCGCGATCGCGGGCAAGCCGTTCGCCGCGGTCGGTACGACGGCGAGCCAGTACGGCGGTCGGTGGGCGCACGACCACGCGCGCCGGTCGGCAACGATCGCGGGCGCGGTAGTGCCGGACCACATCGAGTTCTCGCAGACGACCACTGGCGTCGACGTGCTGGGCGACGACCAGGTCGTCAGTCGCCTGGTCGCGGCAGTGGAGTCGCTCGTGGCGGTCGAGCCGCGGGCTCGCGCCGTCGCTTAGCCCTCTGCGGGGACGGTTTGAGGCCCCTGGTTCGGGACGACATCACTGACCTAGGGCGTGTGTGGTCCGTCGCCCGGGGGAGTACGCCAGGCTGTCATGGTTCGGTTGATGTAGGTCTCGACGCTGGCAACGACGTCAGTGGTGGGGTCGAGCAGCCATTGCAGTCCGATTCCGTCCAGCACAGCGGTCACCAGACGCACCTCTAGGTCGATCTCGGCGGAGCTAAGCTCGGCGATCTCGCCGGTCTCTATGGCTTCTTGCAGATGTGCTGCAAGCGTACCCAGGTTGGCGGCGTAGCGATCCTGAATGAACCCATGGGCTGGATGGCTAGGGCTCGATGCCTCGGCGGCGATGGTCAAGAACAGTTCGAGCAGACCCCGGTTGGCCAGGTGGGCACGCATCACGTCTGGGAGGCGGCGGAAGTAGTCCAGCCCGGCCACATCGGTGAGCCGGGCTTCGACGGTGTGGCGGTCCCAGTCCGCCAAAACAGCCATCAGCAGCCCTTCTTTGCTGCCGAAGTGCTGAAGCACGGAAGCCGGCGACGCACCGATTCGATCGGCGATGGTGCGGACCGATCCGCCGGCATAGCCATATTCGGCAAATACTGCGGTAGCGGCGTCGATGATCTGCTCGCGCCGCCGCAGGCCAGTGCGGTAGGGCCCGCGCCCGCCGCTCACTGTGGTGTTGGCACGTGCCATTACCGTTGCTCGCCCCTCTCGCCGTGTTGACCAAACATTAACAGTCGTTTACGCTTTAAATTAGTAAACGACCGTTCATAGTTGAGTCGATGGTCGTTCCAGTGCAAGGTCGAGCAAGGGAAGCGCTAGTGAAGTACTCCGTCCTCGGTGGGACCGGTGTGAGGGTGTCGCAAATCTGTCTGGGAACCGCCACTTTCGGGGTGGCCCCCACGGCACAGCACGCCGATCGGGTCGTCGGTGCTGCGATCGACATGGGCATCAACTTCGTCGACACCGCCGACGTGTACGGCAACATGCCGGTCTTCGACCGCCCGGGAGCCCCGGCCGCCGCCGACCGTGAGCCCGCTGAACAGATCCTCGGCCGCGCCCTCCGCGGTCACCGCGACGAGATGGTGATCGCCACCAAGTCCAACGGCATCGTCGGACCCAATATCAACGACCGCGGCCTGTCACGCCGCCACATCATTCGCCAGGTCGAGACCAGTCTGCGCCGCCTGGAGACCGACTACATCGACCTCTACTACGCCCATGACCCGGACCCGGACACGCCACTGGAGCAGACCCTGGCGGTATACGACGATCTCACCCGGCAAGGCAAAATCCGATATGTCGGCCTCTCCAATCACCCGGCCTGGCAGGTCGTCCAGGCCCTATGGATCGCTGACGACCGGCGCCAGCACTCACCCGTCGCCGCGCAGGTGAAATACAACCTGATCGACCGGACCGCCGAACGCGAACTCACGCCGGCGTGCCAGCAGTTCGGACTGTCGGTCATCCCCTACGCCCCACTGCACGGCGGACTCCTCGCCGACCTTGGCGTCCTTGACCGCGACGTTGCCGGCGACCAGCGCTTCTCCGGAGCAGGATTCACTGACGCTGAAATCGCCATCGGCCGCGAAGTCGACCGGCTAGGCCAAACATGGGGTCTGCAGCCATACCAGGCCTCCTTGGCCTGGCTCCTGTCCCGCCCGGCGGTCTCCGCGGCCATCATCGGTGCCGAAACCATTGAGGAACTGCGAGCGAACGCCACCGCAGCCGACATCGAGCTTGAACCAGGGCAACTGGACGCCCTGACCGCGCTGGCCACAGAGGCCAAACACTTCTATCACCGAGCCGGTGACGGCCCGGAACGGCCGCCCTCACCCGGCTCGGTCACACCCAACTGAGCGCTCATCTTCCCACTACCCAACAAGGACTCGTCGTGCCACAAGCCGAGCAGGCCACCATCGACCTCCTGACGGACTACTTCGCGGCATTGGAGAGGAAGGACATCGACCGTCTCGGCGCCTACTGCGCTGACGACATCACCCACACCTTCGCCAACGCCCCGACCATCACCGGCCGGGACACCCTACTCGCCCGCATGGTCGACTTGCTCAGCAAGGTGAAGCTGTTGACCCACTCGCTGACCAACGTCTGGCAAGAGGAGGACGGCGTCACCATCTTCGAAGCAACCACCTTCTGGCACTTCCACGACGACACCGTCGTATCAGTCAACGCCTCCTCGATCTTCACCATTGCCGACGGCAGATTCACCGATCAACGAATCTACGTTGACAACGCTCCGGTCGACCCTTTCCTCGCCTAGGCCAAGCAGAGAGCTCACACCAAACTCATGGCCCGCATCTTCATCACCGGCTCCGCCCAAGGCCTAGGACGCAGCGCTTCGGCGCGGCTGCTGGCCGAAGGCCACCAGGTGGTAGTCCACGCCCGGGACAGGAGCCGAGCGGCCGGGTTGACCGACCTGGTGCAGCGCGGTGCGACGGTCGTCACCGGAGACCTCGCCGACCCGGACCAAACACGTCACCTCGCCAACCAGGTCAATGAGCTCGGCCGCATGAACGCCGTAATCCACAACGCCGGGGTCTACGGCGACCACGAAGCCCACGCCGGCCGGGAGGGACACCCGCGAACGCTGGCGGTCAACACCCTCGCCCCCTACGTCTTGACCGGTCTGATTGAACGACCGGACAGGCTGATCTACTTGACCAGCGACATGCATATCAGCGGCGACGACAGTCTCAGCGACCTCGACTGGAAGACCCGTCGCTGGAACGGCACCCAGGCCTACTGCGACAGCAAGCTCTTCGTTACCGCGCTAGCCCTCGCCGTCGCCCGCCGCTGGAAGGACACCATTAGCCACGCCGTCGACCCAGGTTGGGTACCCACCCGCATGGGTGGCCCCTCCGCCACCGACGACCTCGAACAAGGTCATCTCACCCAGACTTGGCTCGCCGTTAGCGACGACCCCGAGGCGCTGCGCAGCGGGTCGGTCTGGCATCACCGCCGACCAGCGCGCTGTGCAAAGGCAGCAGCCGATAGCCACTATCAAGACCGACTCCTCAGCCAACTGGCCCACATGACCGGGGTTGACCTCACAAGCCATGAAGGCGCATGACCATCGCGAGTCATGGGTCAACCCCGAGAAGAGCTCCATGAAGATGTGATCCCCACACCGGTGCCCGAGCCTCGATCTTCTTCATGGAGTCCGGCAGGGCGGCTATCCAGCAGCCGGCTCCAGCGAGGGATCATCTACGGCCGTCTGCCAGGCCTCCAGCTGTTCGCCGGAGAGCAGCCCTCGGATGACGGTGTCTGCGCAACCAGCCACGCCAGCGGTGTTCGCGTTCTGCGAGCTTTCGACCTTCAGGCGCTCCGTCGCGAGCGGGAATGAGCGCTTGTCCACGGATCGCCGGACCGGTTCGGTCAGGAGGTGGCCCGCCTTGCCTCCCACTCGGCCACCGATAACTATCAACGCGGGGTTGATCAGGTTCGTTGCGCCGGCGACAGCTAACCCGAGTGCTTCGCCCGCTCGCGCCATGATTTGCGCACAGGCCTCGTCGCCAGCAAGCGCGCCCGCCACGATGTGTTCGTCTCGGATCTGGCGCGCCGGCATCCCGTCAAGGAAGGGACTGTTCCCCTTACGCATCGCCGTCACTCCGAACTTGGTGATTGCCCTCCCGCTGGCCAAAGTGTTCAGGCAGCCCGAGTTGCCGCACCAGCAGATCAACGAGCGATCGTTGGAGATCGTCATGTGGCCGATCTCGCCGGCCACGCCGGAGGCGCCCCGGTAGAGCACTCCGTCGCTGATCAGTCCCGCACCGATTCCGGTACCCATCTTCACGTACAGCATGTTCCGACACTCCTCGGTGGAGCGCTCGCGCGCTTCACCGGCGGCCATCATGTTCACCTCGTTGTCGACCCAAACGGGCACGTGGTACTTGGAGCTGAACCAGTCGGCGACGGAGAAGCCAGCCCATCCACCGTCGCGCGTCGTATCCATGGTCAGGCCGTCAGGCCCGACCGGGCCGAGCACGCCGACGCCGATTCCACGCAGGGGCCCTCGGGCGCCTGCGGGGCAATCCCCCAGCAACCGCGCGAAGACTGTCTCGGCCCCCGCGAGCGCCACGTCCGGACGCGCTGCGAGTGGCAGCCGGCGGTGGCGGGTTGCCAGGACACGGCCTGACAGGTCGGTGATCGCGGCGGTGAGGCCAGTGCTGCCGAGCGAGACCGCGAGCACGCTCCCCGCGTCCGCAACGAAGTCGAGCCGACCAGGCGGGCGCCCTCCCGTGGACGCGACGGTCGGACCCTCGCGGACCAAACCCGCCGTGGTCAACTGGTCGACCCGCTGGATGACGATCTTCCGACTGAGCCCCGTGACGCGGACGAGGTCTGGGCGGGTGTTCGCGGCGCCTTCGCGAATTAGCTCAAGCACCTGCTCGAGGTGGGTGTCGCTCGACGCGACAGGAGCCGTACTGACAAGCCGTTTTGCCACGTGTCCTCCGGAGTTGATCGGGCGCTTCGCAAGGTTACATCCCTCACAGTTAAATCCCTCGCGTCCCAAACCTTGACTTTTATCCGTGAGGTACATATGTTCGGCATCACACGGCGCTCGGGTCACCCGCCCCGATCCTCCGAATAGAAACGCCGAGGCCAACCGCACCTCGCCGACCCGCACCTCCCTTGGCGCAATCGACAAGGACACTGATGTCTGCTTCGAAGATGAAGGTCGCCGTCAACCCGCTTCCGTGGGTGCTCAAGAACGGCCGGTTCCAGCTGAGCCGTACGGTGCTAGTCGAGGCTTTGACCGACCTGCGCGAGGTGGGCTTCCGCGCTATGCACGCCCAAGTGCCAGACGATATGACGGTCAAGGAGTACAGCCAGACCCTCGCGGACTACGGGTTCGAGCCGGCCCCCGGTTACTTTTCCGAGGACTTCGCGGACGCGGACTCCGGCCATAGGGTCCTTGAGCGCGCGCGCCGGGCCGCCCAGGCGCACACCGAGCTGGGCCTGTCGCAGATGTTCATCGCGTCTGACATGGCGACCGAGCGGTTGGCTCGTCCGGCTATCGGACATCTCCCGGATGACGAACGACTGAAGCGACTCACCGACGGCATGGTGGCAACTGCCGAGGTCATGCAGGCCGAAGGAGTCACCGCCGCGTTGCATTCGCACGTCGGCTCGTGGGTGGAGACGGAAGAAGAGATCCGGGCGGTGCTGGACTGGTCGGAAGGTTCTGCCCTGGGGTTCGGTCCCGACACAGGCCATCTGTTCTGGGGCGGCGCTGACCCGGCGCGCATGGTCAAGGCCTACGCGGCGCGAGTGGCGTGCGTGCACATCAAGGACGTCGACGCGGCCGCAGCCGCAACTGCCCGCGAGCAAGGCGACGACTATCAGGCCGCGACCGCCGTGCGGCATGTCTGGACCGAGCCCGGACGTGGTGATGTCGACCTGGACGCTGTGATCGCAGCGCTGAATGGCTTCGACGGGTGGGCCGTCCTCGAGGTGGACGTGCCGAACCTGCCGACGCGCGTAGAGAGCGCACGCGTCGGCCTGAGCTACTTCGAGGCCCAGCCGGCCTTCGAGGTCTCCGCGTCATGACCGGTACCGCCGCGCTCGGCGTGGGCTTCCTGGGAAGCGGGCCGGTTACCCAGGCCATCCATCTCCCCGCATTGGCACGGCTGACCGACCTGTTCACCGTGCGAGCGGTGATGGATGTCAGTGAAGTCACCGCCGATGAGGTCGCCGCGCGAGTCGGGGCTCGGGCAACCACGTCGATCGACGACCTGTTGCAGGACCCCACGGTGGACGTCGTTGCGGTATGCAGCCCGCACCAGTTCCACGCCGAGCAGGTCATCGCCGCCTGCCGAGCGGGTAAGCGAGCCGTGCTGTGCGAGAAGCCGTTCGCGACCACGACCGACGAAGCGTCACGGATCGCGCAGGTCTCCCAGGAGACCGGTGTACCCATCATCGTCGGCGCGATGCACACCTACGATCCTGGCTGGATCTCGTTCACCGAGGCTTGGGGGCCAACCCGAGGGAGCGCGTCTCACATCCGCTGCTCGGTGGTACTTCCGCCCAACCCTCGCTTCGAGGACTTCGCCACCGAAGTGACCAGCCGCCCGCCACGGCAGGAGTCCTCGCCTTCGAACTCGGTCGACGACCGAGCGAATCGGCTGCGTGGCGGGATCCTCGGACTCGCCATCCACGACCTCCCTCTGATCCGTGCGTTCCTGACCTCCACGGACAGCATCGTCGTTCGCAGCGCACAGACGTTGAGCCCGTTCGGATATCTGGTCGTCTTCTCCTGCGGCGACCAGGTCGTTGAGCTGCACGCCCACCTGTCTGACAACTGGAACCCAAACTGGTTGTTGGAGGTGTATGCCGAAGACCGGGTCGGCTCAATCCAATTCACGCCCTCATACGTCCAAGCAGGCTCCGCCGAGGCAGCCATCAGCTCAGCCGACCAACAGGTGCGGCTTGCCCCCAGCGCGCGGAATGGGTACGTCGAGCAGTGGCAACACCTGTACGACCTCGCTCTCGGGCACGCGCCCCGCTATTCCCCGACTGATCTGATAGCCGACCTGACGTTCGCCCTCGATCTGTCCGCTCAGGCGGCAGGGGCGTTGGCGAGCAGCTCCGTACCGGCCGGTGCCCGATGACCGCCCTGCGGGTCAGCGCCGGGGCCGACGGGGCCGTCGCCGACAGCATCCTCCCCGTCATCGCGTCTCTGCCGACCTCCTTGGTAGCCGCGGAATCCACCGAGGCGGCCGATCTGTTTGCCGTCCACGGCGGTTCTGGCTGGCTACAGCGAACCGCCGAGTGCCTCCGCCACAAGACCCGTGGATTGCTGATCGTCCACCCCACACCAGTCTTGGCGAACCAGGTTCCCGACGTGAGTTCCCTTCCGGTGGTCGTCGACTACCGGTTTGCGGGGAACCCTGCCGTGGCCGCGGCGGCTGAGGCGTTCGTCGGCTGGCCGGCCGACGCGCTGATCGAGATCGCGGCCACGAATCACGATGCGTCTGAGCTGGGCGCCACCCTGCTTGACCAGCTGGCCACCCTGCGCCGCCTCGGTCAGCCCCTCGCGGACCTCCACAGGCTGAACTGGACCGGCAGCGGCTACTACCTGCGCGCGTCGACGACCGCGGGATCACCGGTCCTTCTCAGTGCCCACGTCACGTCCGGCACTAAAGCCTCCCTACGAGTTCGGGGACTGACCGCCGATACCGCGGTCGAGCTGGTCCTCCCGGACTCCGCCAGCGCCCGACCCGCTGCGCTCGTCATCACCACGCCCAGCGGCGCCACCATGATGCCCACGCTGTGGGAGTCCTCCCACCGCGCGGCATGGCGGCGACTACACGCCGCCGTCGCTGGGACCCGGCTGACGACCGACCTGACCGAACTGCGGTCGGACCTGATCTTGGTCACCGACGTTCTTCCAACGCCATGACCCCTGCACTGACCCAACTGGCTCAACACAATGCACACCCACGAGAGGACCAATCATGACCAACCTGAGCATTCCTGACTTCTCCCGACGCGGCTTTCTGAAGGCCTCCGGCGCAGCTGCCGGTCTGGCCCTCATCCCCGGATTGGCGGCCTGCGCCGAGTCGAAAACCCAGACCGGCTCCGGTGGCGCCGCCGGGACATTGAAGTTCTGGGACATGCCATGGTCCACAGGCACGTACGACAAGGCCTCGCAGGCCCTGGTCGCTGCATACAAGCCGGCGAAGGGGCTGCCGGGGGCGGCGTTGCAACGAATCCAGTGGAACAATTTCACGACCACGTTCTCCTCGGCACTGGCATCCAAGACCGGTCCCGCGGCGAGCTCCGGCGGCGGGTTCCAGGCGTTCCAGTTCGCCGACCAGGGCTACATCGCCATGGCGGACAACCTCATCTCGACGTGGGAGAAGGAAGGCTTCAAGAAGGACTTCCTCCCCGGCACGATCGAGGCGATGAAGACCGACAAGGGATACGTCGGCGTCCCCTGGCAGTCCGACTACCGGGTCTGGTGGTACCGCAAGTCCCTGTTCGACGACGCCGGAGCGAAGATCCCCACGACATGGGATGAACTGATGACCGCCGGGGCCGCACTGAAGAAGAAGGGCTACTTCGGCTTCGGTTTGGGGGCGGGAGCAGGCAACAGCTTCGGTGTCCAGGGAATCGTCATGATGATGATCAACAACGGCGGCGGCATCTTCTCGCCCGACGGCAAGCTCGACCTGCTCAACGAGCGCAACGTCGAGGCCATCGACTTCGTCATCGAGCTGGTGAAGGCCGGCATCAGCGACCGCGCCTCGGTTAGCTACTCCGCAGACAATCTCCTTGCCCAGTGGAAGAACAAGAAGAACGCATTCGGCATTCACACTGCGGGACTCAACGAGTCGATCGGAGACACCACTGGAGACTTGGTGGTTGCCAGCCCGTTGACAGGTCCGCACGGCGACAAGGCAATCCTGGCATACGTCAACAGCATCATGATGTACACCAACACCCCGTCCCAGCAGGCGACCGAGGCGTTCGTGTCCTACTACATCAAGAACATGAAGTCGTACTGGCAGCAGGGCGTCATCAGCGCTCTCCCTGTGCTGCAGTCCATCGTGGACCTGCCCGAGTTCCAGAAGGACGAGGCCAAGGCGAAGGTGGTCAAGGAGTATCAGCCGGTCGCCAAGACCTTTGGCGCACGTTCGGACAAGCTGTTCGGCGCGATCGGCCAGGTCGACGGCAGCCAGCCGCTGAACCAGTTCGCCCAAGCGGTCCTCGGCGGGCGGACGGACGCCAAGTCGGCGCTGACGACCCTGCAGCAGGGCCTGTCCAGCATCGTGAAGTCGTGACATGACGTCCACGACCACGGCCGCGTCGACTCGGGAGAGGCGTGCCCCCGGGACGCCGGGCGGGCGACGGTTCAAGCCCGGTACGTGGACCATGTTCTTCTTGGCTCTGCCGTCCATCGTGCTGCTGCTGCTGATCCATGGGTGGCCGCTCATCCAGGCGTTCCGGCAGTCGCTGCACGATGGCACCCTGATCGACCCGGGGCAGTTCGTGGGGCTGCAGAACTACATCGACAACCTGAACAGCCCCACGTTCTGGAAGGCCGCCGGGTTCACCGTGGTCTTCACCGTGGTCGGGGTCTTCGGCAGCTGGATCATCGGGCTTGCGCTGGCGCTCCTACTGCGCACCCGGATACCGGCGGGCGGCATCTTCAAGGTGCTGCTGCTGCTGCCCTGGGTCGTGCCCATCGTCGTCTCCTCCACCGCGATCAACTGGCTGGTCGCCACCAGCTCCAGCCCCATTCCCACGCTGTTCGAAAACCTCGGACTCGCCCCGCCGCTGTTCCTCGCCGATCCGACMTGGGCTCGGATTCTCGTCTGCGTGTTCAAGGTGTGGGTCAGCTTCCCGTTCATGATGTTGATGTCCAGCGCAGCCCTGGCCAGCGTCGACGAGACCGTCTACGAGGCGGCCCGCATGGACGGCGCGAGCAGCCCACAGCAGCTGCGCTGGATCACCCTGCCAATGATCGCCCGGTCCACATACATCTCGTGGATCCTCATGACGATCTTCTGCGTCAACGACTTCCCCACCATCTTCCTGCTCACCGGCGGTGGTCCGATCGACGCCACCAACTCCCTGGTCGTGCTCGCCTACAGAACCGTCTTCCAGAACCAGCAAGTCGGCCTCGGAGTCGCGGTCGCGTTCATGATGACCGTCGTGCTGGTGTTCATCGCCACCCTCCTCTACCGGCAGATCCGAAAGGCAGCGATCTGATGGCTATCGTCCACCAAACGGCCAAGGTCGGCCAGGTCGCCGGCAAGCAACTGCTGACATCACAGGAGAAGGGCACCCGCGGGCAGTGGTGGCGCTTCGTCCTCGTCCTGTTCATCGTGGTCGTCACGTTGATACCCATTGCCGTCGTGCTGTTTCTGGCGTTCACCCCCACGGTGACCTCGAGTAGCAGCGGGTTCACCCTCGAGAACTTCAGCAACGTCTTCGCCAATAGCGATGTCATTCTCTGGCTTCAGAACAGCCTGCTCGTCACCCTCGGCACCGTCGTGGTCTCGCTCGCCGTCGCGGCGCCAGCCGGCTACGTCCTCTCCAGGGGCCGGAGTAGGGCCGTGTCCGGCTATTCACTTCTGCTGTTCGTCTTCCAGAGCCTGCCCGTGGTCACCTCGGTCATCCCTCTGTTCATCCTGTTTGCCAAACTCGGCCTGATCGACAACCTGTTCGGCGTCACGATCGTCTACGTYGCCTCCGCCATGTCGGTCGCCACCTGGATGATGGCCGCCTACATGGACTCCATCCCCATCTCCCTCGAGGAAGCCGCCTGGATCGACGGCGCATCACTCTTCCGAGGCTTCGCCCAGGTCGTGCTGCGCAACTCCCTGCCCGGCGTCCTGTCGACCGCCATCTTCACGTTCCTCGTCGCCTGGAACGACTACCTCGTCGCCATCGTCTTTCTGCGCTCAGCCGTCGCGTTCACGCTGCCTCTGGGCGTGCAGTCCTTCTTCCAGCAGAACACGACCGACTGGGGCGGAGTCATGGCCATCGCCGTCGTCATGATGATCCCGCCTGTCGTCATCTTCGTGCTGCTCAACAAGTACTTCAGCGTGGGTGGAATCGGCGGCTCGCTCGCCGGCCAGTAGTTCGCCCCCACCTCACCAGCACCGAAGCGTTACGAATAGGAGAACGCCATGCGGCGACCCCTGACTCTGTTCACCGGCCAATGGGCGGACCTGCCATTCGAGGAAGTATGCCGGCTGGCCTCCTCATGGGGGTACGACGGACTGGAGATCGCATGCTCCGGAGACCACCTCGACGCCGAACGCGGCGCCGTCGACGACGCCTACATCGCCGAGCGGCGGAAGACCCTCGACAGCTTTGGCCTGCGCGTGTACGCGATCTCCGCGCACCTCCAAGGTCAGGCCGTCTGCGACGACCCGATAGACCAACGCCATCAAGGCATCCTGGCTCCCTCGGTCTGGGGTGACGGCGACCCGGAGGGAGTTCGTCATCGGGCGGCTGAGGCGGTCAAGAACGCGGCGCGCACGGCCGCGCGGCTGGGCGTGACCACCGTGGTCGGGTTCACCGGGTCGTCGATCTGGAAGTACGTCGCGATGTTCCCCCCTGCTTCCAGCGCGATGGTCGAGGCCGGATACCTCGACTTCGCCGCCAGGTGGAACCCGATCCTCGACGTGTTCGACGAGGTCGGTGTCCGCTTCGCGCACGAGGTCCACCCCTCCGAGATCGCCTACGACTACTACTCCACACAGCTGGCCATGGAGGCGGTCGACCACCGACCCGCTTTCGGTCTCAACTGGGACCCCTCGCACATGGTGTGGCAGGGCATCGACCCGGTGAACTTCATCTGGGACTTCCGCGACCGGATCTACCACGTCGACTGCAAGGACACCAAGATGCGGACCCCCGACGGTCGCCGCGGCATCCTCGGATCCCACCTGCCTTGGGCCGACCCGCGACGCCGCTGGGATTTCGTGTCGACCGGGCGCGGCGACGTGGACTGGGCCGAGTGCTTCCGCATGCTCACGACCATCGGCTACGACGGACCCATCTCCGTCGAGTGGGAAGACGCCGGCATGGACCGGCTGCAGGGCGCAGCCGAGGCTGTGACGTACCTGCGCAGCCAACTGTTTGAACCGCCTGAAACGTCGTTCGACTCCGCGTTCGCCACCGCCCCGGGTCTGACGTCATGAGCCCCACCGCCATCCCGTCAGCCATTCGGTCTGTCATCGTGGGGACGGGATTCATGGGCGACGTTCATGCTCGGGCGGTACGCGCCTCTGGGGGCACCGTCGCGGCCGTCGTCTCGCGCAGCGCCGACCAAGCGGCCGCCGCTGCGACACGGTTCGGGGCGGAGTCGGCATACACCGCCCTGGAGCAGGCACTGAACGGGGGCCAGGTCGATGTCGTCCACATCTGCACCCCCAACCACACCCACCTAGAGCTCGCGCACGAAGCGATCGCCGCAGGCCTGCACGTCATCTGTGAGAAGCCGCTGGCCACGAGCACTTCGGATGCCGAGGACCTCGAGGCGGCAGCAACCGCGGCTGGAGTGGTCCACGCGATCCCATTCGCGTACCGCTTCTACGGCTCCGTTCGCGAAGCCCGAGCACGTGTCCTCGCCTCCCCGAAAAGCAGCGTCAGGATCATCCACGGCAGCTACCTTCAAGATTGGTTATCACGTCCCGACGACACGAACTGGCGGGTCGACCCCGCCCTCGGAGGACACTCGCGAGCCTTCGGCGACATTGGCGTCCACTGGTGTGACCTGGTCGAGTTCGTGACCGGCCATCGCATCGCCCGGGTCAGTGCGCAACTGTTGGCGCTACCGCGAACAGGAGCCGGAGGATCGGGCACCGAGGACGCCGCAGTCATCCAGTTCGTCACCGACCACGGGGCGATCGGCTCGAGCGTTATCAGCCAGATCTCACCCGGTCGCAAGAACCGGCTGTGGTTCTCCATCGACACCGCCGACGCCTCCTACCAGTTCGACCAGGAAGACCCGGACTCCCTCTGGATCGGCGGACGGGGCCACAACGTGGAACTGCCGCGTGCCGCGGAGGACCAAGTCATCGGCCCCCATTACGACCTGGTCCCTGCAGGGCACCCCCAGGGATACCAAGACTGCTTCACTAACTTCGTCAGAGACGTCCACCGGGCGGTGCGCGGCGAGCGACCGGACGGCCTACCCACCTTCGCGGACGGGCTTCGCGCGGCCGCACTGACCGACGCCGTTCTGGAGTCAGCGCGCACCGGCGCGTGGGTCAAGCCGACGACGCCCCGGCAGGGGGTCGTCAGTGCCGCGGCCCGGGGTTGATCTCCAGCCCCAATCAAGCCCAAAGGCCGTCCTCGGACGCCTTCGGAATGTCCCATCCGTCAGTGCCGACCGGAAGCGAGTCAAGCCATGRAAGACCCAAACTTCTCCAGAAGCCGGAGGGGCCGCAGGCGCCGGGCGGCCCTTGCTGTCGCAGTCGGCATAGCCGCCACCGGCATCGCACCAGCCCTAGCGTCGGTGCCGCTGGCGCCAGCCGCGCAACCGGCGCGACACACTGCCCTTGGCGACGCGGCATACCAGCGACCCCTCGGAGTGATTGGCAGCACCCCATGTAGCCCTCGCGACTGGCAGCGGTGCGCCGGGGATGCCTCCGCACCCGACACCGTGCCCTTCGGGCTCGGCAACCCCATGGCGCAGCCCGGCCTCGGCATCCCGCTCGGTGGACTCGGAGCGGGCTCCTTCATGATCAACCAAGCTGGGACCTTCGGTCCCTGGAGTATGGGCGGAGCCACAAACTCCAACTACGAGAAGCGGATCCTGCCCCAAGCTGCTATCCACATCCGCGAGCAGCAGCGAGGCCGAAGTGCCTCGACGAGGACGCTGGCCGTCAACAGCTCCGAGTTCGGTTCCGTCCTTCCTGCCTGGTCGACCCTAGATGCTGGCAAGGGGACCTACAGCGCGCTCTATCCATTCGGTCGGATCGACTACACCGACCCCGTGCCCTCAACGTCTGTGTCTACCACTTTCTGGTCTCCCATCGTGGCCGGCAACGACGAGTCCTCGTCCCAACCGGTGGCCTACTTCGATGTGCAACTCACGAACAAGACGAGCAAGGCGACGAAGGTGTCGACGATGTTCACCTTCCCGAACGCTCCAACCCACGTGGCCAGCACTGTTCAGAACACCCCCAGCCCCGTGTCCAGTGTCCGCACGGGCTACACCAGCCACAAGACGGTCGATCACCTCAACAAGATCACCGGCATCACGCTGGGGGCCTCCAGCCCGGACAACACCGCAGACTCGCAGAACAGCGAGTGGACCACTGCCGTTCGCAGCGAACCCGGACAGCGAGTTACCTACGCAACTTCCTGGGACGCCGACGGTGACGGCTCTGACATCTACACCCCCTTCAAGGCAACCGGTCTCCTTCCCAACGCTGCCATCGACAACAGCAGCTCCGCCAGCGCCCTCGCAGTCGCGATGAACTTGCCTGCTCATCACACTCAAACCGTTCACTTCGTCCTGGCCTGGGATTTCCCGCAAGTCACTTTCGGTACTGCGGGGGACACAGTCTGGATGCGGCGTTACACCTCCTACTACGGAGCCCGTGAAGACGCACGAAACAACTACATCTCGGGCAGTTATGCCGGCAATCAGGGCTTCGCCATCGCGGCCCGGAACCTCGCCCGCGAAGACAAGGCAGCGAAAGCCGTGGCACGCTGGTGGAAGCCGGTGGCATTCGACAACACGGTGTCGCCCGCAATCCGCATGGCCGCTCTGAACGAACTTGGTCAGCTCCCATTCAACGGCTCCTTCTGGGAATCCGGCCTCGTCTCCAGTCCACACCTGACCGGTGCACCCCGGATAGGCTCGGCGGTTCCTGGCACCCACCTGTTCCACACGGTCACGGGCGGTGGCTGGGCCGACGCCGGCGAGACCGACGTCGCAGGGCAGATGGCGATCGCCCTGCGCGAATTGTTCCCATCCACTGAAGCCGCCTGGGTACGCGCAACCTCCGAGATGGTCACCCAAGACCCGAACGGCCGAGTACCCGGGAGCCCTGGCTTCAATGGCCAGGTCGGCAGCTACCTCTGGTGGCACCTGACCGCACCGTGGCTGCTATGGGAGCACTCCGCCAGCCCAGCCGTCCCCGAAACCACCTTCTTCGACCGTCCGGCCAAATACCTGATCCGCTCGTACGGCGCGTATCACAGCTCCGGCAACGACGCACTGTTGCGCGACATCTACCCTGCGATGCTCCGCGCCTGGACCCACGACGTCCAATCTCGCATACCGCAGGGCGACACGCTGCCCACGGAGCCGGCCGCCTTCGCCAGCACCTACGACATCATGGGGCAGTCCGGTGGAGTGCATGGTGTCTACAACTCCGGCCTCTACGTCTTGGCCGCAGACATCATGGCAGCCGCTACAAAGGACGCAAAGCGGCTAGGGATTCCCGCAGCCTCAACGGTGGATCTAAACGCCCTCAACCACACGCGGGCCACTTCCCGCGCCGCGTACGAGGCGGCCTTCTGGACCGGGAGCTACTACAAGTTCACTGACGCAGGAGCCCGGTCCACGGATGCCTTCGTCGACGTGCTGTGGCCTCAGCACGTGGCAGAGCAGCTCGGCCTGCCGGACATCAATCCGCCTGCACATGTGGCAGCCCACCTGACCAATACCTTCGACCTCATGACGCAGCTGAAGGACCCCACGGGGCACATGCTAGGGGCGCCGAACCTCGTCCCCTACGGTGGCAAGCCGTACCCGTTCCTGCTCAACCGGCCCCTGGAACTCGGGTTCCAGGCCGCGGAGGTGTGGACCGGGACGAACTTTGAGTTCGCCGGGACGCTCATCCGGGAAGGCCGACGGCTCGGACGACCCGACCTGGTCGCCGACGGCAACGAGCTCGCGGAGGGTCTGGTACACCAGATCTACAGCCCGAGCGCAGCCGCAGGTGGTGCATACGCCTTCAACACCCCCGAGGCGTGGAACGGCTACGACCCCACGACCTACCGAGCGGCCTACTACGTGCGAGCCCTAGCCGCCTGGGACACGTACGCATCGGCCCGCAGGAAGTGACGTCGCAGACCTAACGCTCGTGCACCAAATGAGGACGCAGGGTCAGCGCGTGACCCTGCGTCCTCATCACGTGCGTGGGTCAGCGTCCGATGATCCCTCTTACGCAGCGTGCATCCTCCATCCTCGACAGCCCCGAAAGGCCTACGCCATGCCTTGGTTTGACCTACCCGAGGACCAACTGCGCACCTACCGCACGACCACGGTTGAGCCTGAGGGGCTCGACGAATTTTGGGTCGCCCGGATCGACGAAGCGCGAGCATCGGCACGGCCGACCACGATGACGCGTCACCGGCCAGAGGTTTACGGAGACCTGCCAGTCTGGGACGTCGAGTTCTCCGGCGCTCGCGGTGACCGCGTACGCGGCTGGTACCTGCGCCCAGCAGACTCCGGCGACACGGCGCTGCCTCTAGTCATCACCTACATCGGCTACGGCGGCGGACGCAGCGTCCCGAGYGACCACCTCGCGCTCGCTGCCGTCGGCTTCGCCCACCTCGTCATGGACACGCGGGGGCAAGGCGGTCGCTGGTCAACCGGAGCGACGCCGGACGGGACAGGGACGTTCGCGGAACGAGCCGAGGTCATGACGAGAGGCATCGCCGACCCCGAAAATTACTACTACACCCGGCTCTACGTCGACGCGGTTCGTGCAGTCGAGGTCGCCGCTCAACTACCCGGCGTAGACCCTGATCGCATCGGCGTCACCGGCAGCAGTCAGGGCGGCGCGCTCGCCCTCGCGGCGGCGGCACTTCTGCCGCCAGCAGTGCGTGCATGCGCGGCAGACGTACCTTTCCTATGCGACATCCAACGCGCGATCACACTCTCGGACCAACACCCGTACGCCGAGATATCCGATTTCCTCGCCATGCACTTCGACCTGGTCGATGCCGCCCGCGACACGCTGCGTTACATAGACAACGCCCTTCTCGCACGCCGCATCACGGCAGACACCTCGATAGTTGTGGGTCTGATGGATCGAGTGTGCCCGCCATCAACGGTCTTCGCTGCCTATAACGCCATCACCGCGCGCAAGCGCATAGAGGTCAACCCATTCGGGGTGCACTCCCACAGCAGGCAGCACGACGAAAGCAAGATTCGGTTCCTCCGTGAGCGTCTGGTGGCACCCAAATGAGCTACCAGCCAGACGTCGCCCTCGGCATCGACATCGGGGGCACCGGAATCAAAGGCGGTCTGGTGAACATCTCATCAGGGTCCCTGGTCAGTCAGCGGTATCGGCTCGATACCCCACATCCAGCGACGCCAGTCGACGTGTCCGACGTCGTGGCCGCCGTTGCCGCCCACTTCGACTTCGCCGGCCCTGTAGGCGTCGCCTTCCCGGGTGTCGTCCTCGACGACGTTGCTCATACCGCCGCCAACCTGGACGACGGCTGGATCGGCACTTCCTTGCACCAGCTCATCGGTGTCCGGCTAAGTGGACCATCGACCTTTCTGAACGACGCCGACGCCGCCGGCCTCGCCGAAGCTCACTACGGTGCAGCCCGGGGCCAGCAAGGCGTCGTCGTTGTCGTCACCTTCGGTACCGGCATCGGTGTCGCCGTAATCAACAACGGCGAGCTGGTCGCCAACTCCGAACTCGGCCACATCGAGATCGAAAACGTTGACGCCGAACGCCGCGCCGCTGCGTCAGCCCGTGAACGCGACCAGCTGACCTGGGCCGATTGGGGCGCCCGCGCCGACACTTATCTGAAGGCCCTGGAAAACCTGATCTGGCCCAACCTGATCATTTTGGGAGGCGGCATCTCCAAGAACCCCGAAAAGTGGCTTCACCACCTCAACCCGCGCACCCCGGTCCGGCTCGCGCAGTCGATCAACAGCGCCGGCATCATCGGTGCAGCCGATGCCGCCTGGATGCAGCACCGTGCCGACACCGGGCAGCTGATCCAACACCGCGCCGGGCGCGCCATCCAACCCCCAGCAGAACCATCCCCGACATGAGCGGCAGGTCTCCTGATGTTCGCTGGAACCCGCCGACCAGCGCCGAGCCGGAGATTCGTGACCCCTGCCAGCCGGACCCCGGCGGCGCGACTGCTCATACGACGGCGTGTCGGTCTGCCGGCACTCACCCAATTGTGGGGGATGCCTCGGGCTTCGTGAAGGGGGCGGCAACCCTCATGACGGACGCCTCAGCCGCGTGTCGGGACTCCCGACTGTCGAACGTCGAGATTGATACCACCCCTGCCAACGGGTCGGGGGACCAAGCTGACGCCCCCAGACCCCCGACCATCAAAGACGTCGCCCGCTTGGCTGGGGTGAGCTTCGCGACCGTGTCGCGGGTTTTGAACGCCGACCCGCATGTCCGCGAGGAGACCCGGCTGCAGGTGAAGCGCGCCGTCGCACTGCTCGGCTACGAGAGGAACGAGGCAGCCGCCCAACTACGTCGCGGCCGCGGTGTAAAGCGCCGAAGTCCAAAGGCGAACAAGGAGCGCGGTGGCTGGGAGGCTATGCAGGAAGACCATCAGGGCGCTATCGGCCTAGCGTTCGAGGAGCGTCGGCAGACGCGCTAGGCGGCATGTGGGGACCCCTTGGGCGCCATACCGAAGCCTGCCGCAGGGAGCGCTCTAGGGCTGCGCCCCCTCTGTCGCCCACGTGGCCGAATAAGCATGCAGAACCGCGGGTTGGCAAGTGACCTTGCGACCAGAGCGCCGGGACCCATTCGGCCGATTGTGGAGGACAGGCTCACCAGTGAGGTCGCCAGAAATGAGTTGACGGCGGGTTCAATCTGCGGGAGATGGTGGGGGCGCGCCCGTCGATCCTGGTTCGATCAAGCGCGGCTCTGCGTCAAGCTCGTCGCCGAATGGGTCAGCCGAATCGAGCTAGCGGAGCAACACTCTTGCAGTGTGAGCGCCGCAGGCGTACACGTCGCGGCTGAGGGCGGAGATCGTTGGTTAGGCGATTTCGCACAGGAGAGATTCGTCGTATGCCAGCAACGAGACATCCTCTGGGACGCGGCAGCCCCACCTCCTTGGCAGCGCTCAGTCCGGCGACGGCCACCACGTCGTTGTCGAACAGGATTGCGGTGGGCGGGCGATCCCGGGTCAGAAGCGAGCTCGAGGGCCGGCGCGATCAACATCCACCACTCCTTCCTGCCCAGCTTCAAGGGAGCCAAGCCCTCCCGCCAGGCTTTTGCGCGGGGTCAAGCAGGTAGGGTCAACCGCCCACCCCGTCACGCCAGAACTCGACGAGGGACCGATCATCGAGCAGGAGGTGATCAGGGTGGACCACACCTACGGCCCTGAGGAGCTCGTCGGGGCCGGCCGTGACGCCCAGTGCATGCCTGGCCCGGGCCGTACGCTGGCACGGCGAACACCGGGTGATGCTCAACAGGGTTCGCACCGTCGTCTTCCGTAGGCGGACATGCCCGCCACGGACGACGACCACTCGGATCGGCGTGCCCACTCCCGGGCAGGGACCGTGGTACTTGAACGGGAGATCGAGGACCACGAGGCCCGGGGTGACCAGTGGCCTACGGGTTGGTTCAGGAGATCTCGAGCACGAAGCGTCCGTGCGTAGGGCCAGCCTGGAACTTCGCGTAGGCCTGAACCGCCGCCTCCAAGGGGTAGGTCGCAGCGACGAGGAGTGGCAACTCACCGGCGGCTGCGAGGTCTGACAATGTCGTCAGTGTCGCGGCGTCTGGGGCGACCACCGTTGCACGTAAACGGATGCCACGCTCGGCCGAAGGCATGGCGTCCCAGCGGGTCGTGCTGTAGGTGCCGCCGTCCTTGATGGCGCCCATGACGGCCTGGCCCTGGTCGGTCATGTTGATCACGGTGTCCACGCCATCGGAGTAGCGAGCTTTGATCGCGGTAGCCGGGTCGTCGCCGGCAGGAATGAACTCGTCGGCGCCGGCGGTATGTAGGACGTAATCCTCCCGCTCAGGGACGTCGATGCCGATGATGTGTGCTCCGCGCAGCTTCGCGAGCTTGGTGGCGATCGCCCCGACGCCGCCGGCGGCACCGACGACCACGACAATCTGGCCCTGGCGGACCGCTGCGAGTTCCACTGTCTGCGTCGCGGTGAGCCCGTTGAGGGGGATGGTGGACGCGAGGACGGGGTCAACCCCGGCCGGGGCAGGTGCCACCGCGTGGGTGGGGACGATGACGTACTCGGCGTGTGCGCGGCCCACGGCCACGGCTCCGTTGGTGATTGCGATGACGGGTTCACCCTTGCTGAAGAGGGCGGGCGTACCGCCGCCGCCTGTGGCGTCGATGACGCCGGCGATGTCCCAGCCGATGCCGTAGTGGGTGCCTTCTGCGGGACCGGGGAAGACCCCACTCCATGCGGCGACGTCGGCCAGGCTCATGGCCGAGGCCTGCACCTTGATGCGCACCTCATGGTCACCGGGCTCAGGGATATCAAGGTCAACGACCTCGATGACGTCCGGTCCGCCGACGGTGCGGTAGATGGCTGCGCGCATGATCTTGAACTCCTTGGTGTGTGGTTATGTGTGGTGGTTCGGGAGGGTCAACGCCGGGCGGCGTCGATGTAGGTCTTGAGCTCCGCTGACGGCATGGCCTTGCCGACATCGTGGAGCCATTGGGCGTCGGGGCGGCTGAGGTAGGGGGTGACGAACGCGGGCGTCCCGGGCTCGAACCGCCAGCTCTCGGCGAGGGCGCCTACGGGCAGGGCGTCGAAGCCGAGGTCGTCCAGGAGTCGTGAAACGAGCACTAGGTCGGACGCGTTGTCGGCCGCAATGGGGATCGCCGTTCGGTCGGGTGCGCCGTCCGGCCTCGCGAGGTTGGTGATGTGGTGGGAAGCGATGGTGTTGAACGCTTTGACGACGCGTGCGTCGGGGAAATGGCGCTGGAGCAGTTCGCTGCTCGTGATCGAAGCAGCGTCGAGCAGCGGCTGCGGCGCGTACATGCCGGGGTAGTAGTTGGTCAGGTCGATCAGGACCTTGGCCGCCGCCAGGTCCGCGGGCAGCTGCTCGAAGCTGCCGAACGGTATCGCCAGGACGACGACGTCACCAGCGGTGGCAGCTTCGCGTGCCGTCGTGGCCTGGACGGTGGGTGTGAGCTCGTGGACCCATCCTTTGAGGGCTTGGGGGCCTCGTGAGTTGCTGACGTTCACCGCCAGGCCGGCCTTGATGGCGCGCCRTGAAAGTGCTTCGGCCATGTGGCCTGCCCCGATGAAAGAGATGGAGTGGACGGGGGGTGCCAACGGTGTCGGAGGAATCATCATGGTTTCACGCTAGAAGTCGTGATGAGCGCGTCCCAACGCCTGACGTCCGAAGATCCGGGCCGATCGTCCAGCGTCCAAGCGGAATAGCGACGCCATCGAGCAGGTTTCGCATGACGTGACCGACGTACTTGACGAGATGCTGGGTCGAGTGACCATCGAACGCTCTTGGTACGCAAGCGTCCGAGGCACGAGTCCCTGGGCGTTCTCCTCTGCCGCGGCTCCACTTGCACGACTCATCGTCGTCACCAAGGGCGAGTGCGTCATCACATCGGACGCCCTGGACCAACCGATGGCGCTCACCTCGGGTGACTGCGTCATCGTGCAGGCCGGGGTCGAGCTCGCGCTTCAGGATGACCTCTCGACCGTTCCTGTCGAGTGTGACGGCCTGACGTTCAGCGACAATCGGCAAGCCACACTCGATGGCGGGGGCGCGGTGACCGAGATGCACACCGGTCGTTTCAGCCTGGATGTCGATGCATCTGAGCTCCTGATGAGTTCTCTGCCGCCCATCATGCGCATCCGGCTCGACGAGCTAGATGACTCTTCCATCCGGACGACCCTCCACTTGCTGTCGCTGGAGTCAGCGAACTCGATGGGTTCAGCGGCAGTCACCGGCAGGCTGGCCGATGTGCTTTTCATCCAAGTCTTGCGCGCCTGGTGCAACTCGGGTCCCGGTGCTCATGTGGGCTGGATCGCGGCGCTGCGCGTGCCTCAGCTCAGGCCGGCCCTTATCGCAATGCATCGCGACCCGGCGCGTCCGTGGACGGTCGCCGAACTCGCTGGCCTGTCGTTGATGTCAAGGTCAAGTTTTGCTGCCATGTTCAAGTCGGAAACAGGTCACAGTCCGTTGGTGTACCTGACGCGTTGGCGCGTCTACCGAGCCAAGACCCTCCTGTCTGACTCATCCATGTCGGTCCTAGAAGTCGCCATTGCGGTCGGTTACGAGAGCGACACCGCGCTCAATAGGGCATTCCGAAAGCTCGACCAGATGGCTCCGGGAGTATGGCGCCGAAGACATTTGGGCGACTTGCGCGCAGCCTGATCATGGCCGCCAAGTTCAACAGCTGTCCTTTCATCCAACAATGAAATCCCATACGCTCGGCAAACGATGGTCACAAGGACCCGGTGCACCTTGAATCCACCGCGGCTCCCGGCCGTGCCTCGCCATGCTTACCGGCACCGCGGCGGACCGGAGTTCGGACCGTCGTCGGGCACAGCGATCCGGAGCATCTTCGCGTTGTCATTTACAACCGCACCGAGGAAGACCGCGCCGGGCGGAGTCGCGAGCGCTGAAATCCACTCGTGGACCGCGTCCGTAACGGTGGAGAGTCTTTGGCACGCCGGAGTAACACCAAGCTTCGCCTAGGCGCATTGGTTCCCGCGCTAGGCCTGGCGTCCGGCCGACCCGGCACATGACGCTGCTGGGGGCTTCTGCCCCTGCTCGAGCCGCGTATGTGTGGACGGGGGTGCCGTGGTGAGGGTGGCGTGTCACACCCTTGACGACCCGTCGAATGTCGGACAGTATCGCTGCTGTTCAACCGGGCAGTTCGCGGCTCGCGCGGGTCGTCAAGACATGCGGCCGGTCCAGCGCGACCGCCCTGGACCCACCTCAAAGAAGAGGAAGGCGTGATGATGGCTACTACTCCCGGTATGGAAGTTGTCGAACTACGGCCGAAACGCTTGGCGTCTGGCTTACGGTTCCCCGAGTCCCCACGATGGTGGGACGGGCAGCTGTACTTTTCCGACCTTTACGGCAACAAGGTCTTCCGGATGAGTGAGGACGGCTTAGAGCTTGTCGAGATCGCGCCCCTCGAGGGCCTGCCATCCGGACTTGGTCAGCTACCCGACGGACGGCGCATCGTTGTTCAACAGGAGCCCCGGCTGCTCCGGGTGCTGACCGAATCCGGCGTCGACCCGGAGCCATTCGCCGACCTGTCGGAGTTCACCAAGTATTGGCTCAATGACTGCGTCACCGCGAGTGACGGCATCACCTACACCGGATGCTTGGAGTATGACCTCCTCACCGGTGAGCCGCCAGCGCCCGGCAAGCTGCTGATGACGACCGCAGAGGGGGTCACGCGAGTAGCCGCTGAAAACTTACTCTTTCCGAATGGGGTTGCGGTAACGGCCGATGGCGGAACTCTGCTGATCGCCCAGACCCAGGCGGGCGAGATCACTGCCTTCGACCGCGCGACTGACGGGTCGCTTTCGAACAGGCGGGCGTGGGTCAAGTTGAAGGACTTCACGCCCGACGGGATCTGTCTGGACGCCGAAGGAGCATTGTGGGTCGGCTCCTGCTTCACCTACGAGTTTCTGCGAATTCTGGAGGGCGGCGAGGTAACGCATCGGATCGCCACGCCGGGCCGGTGGGCTCTTGCACCCATGCTCGGCGGTGCCGATCGGCGGACCCTTTTCCTCCTGACCAGTGACACCGACTTCGAGCGCATAAAGCGACAAGAGATGTCTGGGTACATCGACTCGGTGCGGGTCGACGTGGCCGCGGCAGGGCTCCCATAGCCGGCGAGTGAACGTGCATACGTTGACAAGCGGACTTTTGTCCGACAATACTCGTTCGAGACAGCCAGCCGCGGCAGGCGCGATATCGATCGGGATAGCCGTATGTCGCACGACCCGTGTGTGGTGCGCGGCGGCTTGGCCAAGAACGCAACCGTGATGCGGCCCGCAAGCCGGAGCGCAAGAGTGAAATCGAGGATCAATGACGACCAGTGCCACTGCCCGCGGAATCGCTGAACCCGGGGAGAAGTTCTCCCGCCTCGATGTCAAACGTCGGGAGCTCGGCGAGCACGACGTTCGCCTTGACATCGCGTTCTGCGGCATCTGCCACTCTGACATCCACTTTCTGCACAACCCCGTGAGGCTCGCCCAGGCCCGCTACCCACTCGTCCCGGGACACGAGATTGCAGGCACGGTGGCGGCCGTCGGGAACGCCGTCTCGGGTCTCACGGTGGGGGACCGCGTCGGGGTCGGCTGCATGGTGGACTCATGCGGTGAATGCCAAGCGTGTCGAGCCGACATGGAGAACTACTGCGAGGCGGACTTCACCCGGACGTACAACTGGCCACTCGCTGATGGCTCCCACACCCTTGGCGGGTTCAGCGACAGCGTCGTGGTGACCGAAAAGTTCGCTCTGCGCATCCCAGACGCGATTCCGCTGGACCAAGCCGCACCGCTCCTGTGCGCGGGGATCACGCTCTACTCACCGCTGGCCCACTGGGGTGCGGCCCCGGGCAAACGAGTGGCCATCATCGGTCTCGGCGGGCTTGGTCATATTGGCGTCCAGATGTCCCGAGCGTTCGGCGCGCACACGACGGTCTTCGATCTGGACCCAGGTAAGCGGCCCGACGCCCTCAGGTTCGGAGCAGACGAATTCATCGACCCGCGCTCCCCGGGGGCGCTCGACGGTTTGAAGTCCAGCTTCGACCTCATCATCTCCACGGTGCCAACTAATCCCGATCTCGACTCGTTCGTGGCCATGTTGGGCGTCGACGGTGTGTTCGTCAACCTGGGCGGTGCCGAGAAGCCGCTGAGCGTCTCCACCTACCTGCTGCGCCATAACCGGCGTTCGGTGGCCTCGAGCATGATCGGCGGAATCGCGGAAACTCAGGCGATGCTCGACTTCTGTGCCGAGCACGGGATTGCCGCTGAGGTGGAGGTCGTGAACGCGGACGAGATCGACGCCGCCTTCGACCGCGTCGTCGCGGGAGACGTCCGGTACCGCTTCGTCATCGATGGCACGACCTTCGCTTCGTGACGACCCACTTGTCCACGACTGCGCACTGATAGGAGCCATTCATGCACGGACTCAAGAAGCAGGTCTCCAGCTTGGTGGAAGGAGACCCGACCCCCGTCCCGTGGCCCATGCTCGTGCACGACGAATGGACCCTCGGCACGTCTACCTCATCGATCGACGTCTACGACCCTGGCACCGAGCGGGTGATCGCGCGCATTCCGCAGGGCACCCAGGAGGACGTTGACGCTGCCGTGGCCGCTGCACGCCGGTCCTTCAATGAGGAGAGCTGGCTGAGGATCCCGTCGCCCGAACGGTCGCAGATCATGTGGAGGATCGCAGACCTGCTCGAAGACCACGTCGACACCATCGCGACGATCGAGAGCTTGAACCAGGGAATGCCCCGAGGAAACGCACGAACCTTCGTCAACCGGGCTGCGCGCGTGTTCCGCTACTACGCCGGGTGGGCGGACAAGCTCGGCGGTCGAAGTAGCGAGATCTCGGCGGACGGACGGCTCTACCACGCGTACACGCGCAAAGAGCCAGTCGGTGTCGCCGCCATGATCGTGCCCTGGAACACGCCTTTGTTGATGGCCGCGTGGAAGGTAGCGCCGGCACTGGCCGCGGGGTGCTCGACTATCCTCAAGCCGGCGGAGGAGACGCCGCTGACGGCACTTCTGCTCGCCCACATCTGCTTGGACGCTGGTGTCCCCGCGGGGGTGCTCAACCTCGTCACCGGCTACGGCCACGAGGTAGGTGCCGCGCTGGCGTCGCACGACGACGTCGACAAGGTGGCCTTTACCGGGTCGACGGAGGTCGGTCGAGAGATCGTGCGGGCCGCAGGCGTCAGCAACCTGAAAAAGGTTTCTCTCGAACTCGGAGGCAAGTCCCCCGTCGTAATCCTGGACGACGCCGACATCGACTCCGCCATCCCGGCCGCCGCCAACGCGATCTTCCAGAACTCCGGCCAGGTCTGCACCGCGGGATCTCGGCTGTATGTCCACGAGCGCTCCTACGAGCGCGTCGTCGAGGGCGTGCAACAGATCGCCGGCAACATCCGGGTTGGCTACGCCACCGAACCCGATGTGCAGATGGGCCCCCTCATCTCCGCGAAGCAGCGTGACCGAGTGCTCGGCTACATCGAGGTAGGCAAGTCCGAGGGGGCAGAGGTTGCGGCTGGCGGGCGAGGCCGAGATGTCGGGTACTTCGTGGAACCCACAGTCCTCGTAGGCGCCAACTCGTCAATGAGGGTCGTTCAGGAGGAGATCTTCGGGCCCGTGGTCACGGCCATTCCGTTCAGCGACCCCGAGCAGGCGGTCCAGTGGGCCAATGACTCCGACTACGGCCTGGCAGCGAGTGTCTGGACCCGTGACGTCAGCAAGGCTCACCGGATCGCCCGAGCCCTTCGAGCGGGCCGCGTGGGCATCAACGTGCACGGCCTGGCAGATGTCTCGATGCCCACCGGCGGCTACAAGCAGTCTGGGTGGGGTCGTGAGCTCGGACCTGAGGGCCTTGAGGTCTTCCTTGAGACTAAGTCCGTGTTCACCCAACTCTGATTCCTTCCACCCTCATCGAGGGTAGACCGTCCATACGTGAGGCCAAGATGAGAATTCTCTTTCAGCTGATGGCGTCCGAGACTCGCAGTCCCGGCTTCATCAACGAGGTGCAGCGACAGCTTGACCAGGTGGTAAGTCCCGGTACGGAGATCGTCGTGCGAGGAACACCGCACGGAGCGTTTTCCGACCAGTACCGCCTGCTGTTCCACTACGACGAGCGCGACATCATCGAGAACGGTTTGAAGGCCCAGCACGACGGGTTCGACGTCTTCGCCATCGGCAACTCCCTCGACCCGGGCGTGACAGCCTTGCGCGAGATCCTTGACATCCCCGTCGTGGTGCAGATGGAGGTGTCCTGTGCTGTGGCGGGCATGACCGGGGAGCGGTTCGGCATCGTGGCTACCAACCAGAAGTTCAGCCCGCGCTACCGCGAGTTGGTCCGTGGATACGGATATTCCGATCGACTTGTCGGCGTGGACTCGGTGAGATTTGACTACCTGCCTCGTATTCATGAGGGATTCACGGATGCGACCGTGGCAGAAGCTGTTGTCGAGGCTTATGCGGCGTCGGCCCGCCGTCTCATCGCCCAGGGCGCCGACACCATCATCGGGGCCGGGGTGCACACCACTCTGGCTGCACAAGCGGGCCTGCGCGAGGTCGACGGGGTAGTCATCCAGGATACCTATGCAGTGCTTGCAAGGTTCGCCGAGGCCGCGGTCGCGATCCATCAGTACACCGGTCAATGGACGAGCCGGGGCCCGCTCTACTCCAAGCCTTCGCGCGAGATCATCGCCAAGGCGCAGGAGATGTATGGCGTTCCGTACACCGAGGGTCTCGACCTCTCCTGAGAGGGGTGCCCTCCACTGCGCGGTTTGTCCGCTGGAGCCACGACCCCAAGTGTCGGCCCGACATCTAGGAGAGTCCCAACATGGGAAGAGCGGCCCTAGTCACAGGCGCTGCCCAAGGTCTGGGGAGGGCGTTCGCGCAACGGCTTGCTGCTGATGGTGCAACGGTCCTGTGCGTAGACCTCGCCGACACTGGGGTCACGGTCTCAGCCATTCGCAACGCAGGAGGCTCAGCACACGGGCTCGTCGGTGACGTCAGTTCTGCCGCCGACGTGGATCGCATCCACCGCGAGGCCGTGGGCTTGGTCGGTGACGTCGCCGTGCTCGTCAACAACGCGGGGATATACCCATTCGCTCCGTTCGAGTCCATCGCCTTCTCCCAGTGGAAACGCGTCATGAGCGTGAATGCCGACTCGGTCTTTCTGATGTGCCAGGCCTTCGCTCCCTCGATGCGGAGTGCGGGTTGGGGGCGCATCGTCAACATGGCTTCTGACACGTTGCGCATCGTCATCCCGGATCTCAGCCACTACACCGCAAGCAAGGGCGCCGTGGTCGGACTCACGCGCGCATTAGCCACCGAGTTCGGCCGCGATGGCGTCACCGTGAACGCCATTGCGCCCGGTGTGGTGCGGACTGAGGGAACGGTCGGACCGAGCCAGGAGGAACCGCAGTCCTTTGCGAGTTTCGCGGAACGCTGCGCCATTCCCCGGGTGGCGGAGCCGCATGACGTGGCCGGCCTGCTCACCTTTCTCGTGTCCGAGGAGGCGGCCTTCATCACCGGGCAGACCCTCTGGCTTGATGGAGGACTGGTGCGCGGCTGAGTGGTCCGCGCGGGAGATGCCTCCTCCTGGTATCGGTCAGACAAAATACATGAGTTTATGAAGACTGACTCTTGCATCCTATGTCAATTCTATGATCCGATGTACGCCAAGCGTCACGTTGTACGCGCGGAGCGACCGCGATCACCGTGAGGGCTTGGCGCACAAGGAGGTGTGGATGGTGGCTGCTTCGCCCGTTGACACGGCTTCATTGGTACGACCACGTCCACTGGTCGACCTGCGGTACAGGCTGCCGGCGCGATACACCATCGCTTGGTCCGGGCTGGCGCTCACGATTCTGCTGTCGACGATCTTGAGGCCCGATACCTTCCGGACAGCTTCGCTCGAACTCATCACAGCGCTGGCCGGCTGCTTGCTCGTCGCGAGCCTCGGACAGATCCTCATCGTCATGCTCGGCGAGATCGACCTCTCGGTGCCGGCGTACATGACACTGGCCGCTGCGCTGAACGTGCACTACCACAACGCCGGTTGGGGAGCTGGAGTCACGGCTGTCCTTGCCGTTCTCGTGTGCGCCGTGATCAGCGCCTTCAGTGGAGTCCTCGTCTCGGTCGTGCGGCTCAACTCCATCATCGTGACGTTGGCCATGAACACGCTCCTCGCGGGAGTGCTCGTCCAGGCGCTGGGGCAGACCTATTCCCAGGACGGGGATGCTCCGGGGTGGCTCATCGACCTCGGGCGAGCGAATGTGTGGCGGATCAACGCGATCTTCATCGTGGCGGTCGTCATCGCCGGACTCGGCAGCGTTCTGCTCTTCCGCACCCGCGCGGGACGTCAGGTCTCGTTCGTCGGCGCCAACCGAACCGCAGCGCGCCTGCTCGGGATCCGGCTTTACGCGGTCCAGATCAGCACCTTTGCCGCGGCCGGAGCGCTCTATGGAATCGCAGGGTCACTTACAGCAGGCTTTGTCCGCAGTCCTGACGCGACGTTGGGGTCCACCTATCAGCTGACGACCCTGACCGCCGTCGCCATCGCCGGCGCGGTCTTCAGCGGCGGTCCGGTGAGCATCTCGGCCCTGGTCGCAGCGTGCCTGCTCCTTCAGACCCTCGACCAAGCCCTGACTTTGCAGGGGATGGACAGCGGCGTCCGCGTGCTGGTCCAAGGCGTGCTGCTGGTGCTCGCCGTGGCGGCCGGCGCTCTCGCCCGTGTCGTCCGTCGGGGCGTTGACCCTCTCTTCCAGCGGCGCGCTCAGAAGGCCCAATCGTGAACCTGACCCTCTGCACCCCCGAAAGCCAACCCGGCTCAAGGATGACATTTGCAATCGAAGGAGTGGAATGAACCCGACCAGAAGGCGACGCCTTCGGCGCGCTAGCGGCATTGTGGCGGTCTTCGCCGCACTCGCCACTCTGCTGGCCGCGTGCGGAGGATCGCCAAGCGGAGCAAAGGCGAGCAGCGCGGACGCGGCGTCGTGGCAGAAGACCGCCTATCTCGCCCCGGACCAGGCCAAGCTCAAAGAGGTCGCTGCCAAGGTGCTCAACGGCAACGCAGACGTGAACGCTCTGGCTCCGGAAATCCAGCAGGCCATGATGCTCGCGAGCGAGCCACTGACTGAAGCGCAGCGCCAGACTCTCAAGACGTGTCTCGCGAAGGACTCTTGTGAGACTGGCCAGGGCAAATACACCTTGGCCATCGTGGATGACCAGGTCAACACCTGGTACAGCATGGCTCGCGCTGAAGTCACTTCGGTAGCCATCAAGTCGGGTGCAGTCGCCAAGATCATCCACTTCTCGAGCAACCTCAACGTCCAGCAATACCTCGCGGACTGGCGCTCGGCCATTGGCCAGGGCGCGGACATGATCGTGAGTCAGTACGGAGCCCTGGGCAACCAGGCCGGTCCCGCTATTGCGCAGGCCAAGGCCAAGGGAATCCCCGTGGTCAACGGGTGTTGCATGTTCTCACCCGAAGTGATGTCGAAGCTTTCGACCGTGACCGAGGCCTCCATGTGTGACATGTGGAAGAACGGAGGAGCAAAGGATGTCGCAGCCCACCTCAAATCCAAGGGGATCGGCAATCCTACCTTCGCGCTATTCACGGGGCCGGCAGGCAACTCGTTCGCGGCTACCTGGCAGCCATGCGTAAAGGAGGCCCTGCAGGCGGAGGGGATGAAAGGCGTCTACGACGGCACCACCGACTGGACGCCACAGGGCACGGTCAAGGCAGCGGCAGCCCTGCAGGCATCAGGCAAGAAGCCGAGTGTCATCGTGTACGACACCTACGCCGAGGACTTCATCCACGCCTATGAGGACGCCGGCATCAAGGACCTGCCGATGTTCGTCCTGACAGCGTCGAGCACCGTCGGGACGGCCAAGGCCTACAAGGACGCTCTGGCCAAGGGCTTCAAGGCCGACATCTGGGTGGCCCCTTCCAACGTCTGGACCGTCAACCTCGCCTTCATGACAGAACTGTCACTCAAGGACGGGAAGAAGGCGTCGTCCAATCCAATCCAGTACCCGATGAAGCTCACCGACCTCAAGGACGTGATCGGGTCCATCGACCTGAACATCAACCAAGCAGCCTTTCTCGGCAGCACGCTTGATGCTCAGGATCAGAACGAGTCCTTGAAGCACTAAGCAGAAGCGGACTGGTACGCGCCAAGTGACAAGGCCGGGTCGTCTCAAAGGGACGGCCCGGCCGGCGGGCGGATCAGCACCCATGGAGCAAAGGAATCGTTGACGTGACCGACGCTATGTCCGACGTTGATACGCGCGTGGAGGAGCCGATGACCACGCCAAGAGGTCTGGTTCTCGCCGGCGTCACCAAGACCTACCCCGGTGTGATGGCCCTGAACGACGTCAGCTTCGAGTGCCGCCCAGGCGAGGTTCACGCTCTTGTGGGTGAGAACGGCTCGGGCAAGTCCACCATGATCAAGACGGCGGCCGGCTTGCTCGCCCCTGACGCGGGCCGGGTCTGGATCGATTCTGCCGAGCTGGGCCAGGGCGGACCACGCAAGGCCCGGCGGCTCGGTCTGATGACCGCCTACCAGGACAGCTCCCTCGTCGAGGACCTCACTGTTGCCGAGAACCTCCTGCTGTCCTACCACTGCCTCGGTGACGAGGCCCCGAAAGACCTCGACAAGGTCTTGGGTGGCTTCGACCTTCCGTTCGGGGCGGCTGATCGGGTCGGCGACCTCGGGCCTGGTGGACGGCAGATGCTCGAGGTCGTCCGTTCCGTCGTCCACGAGCCCAAGGTGCTCCTCCTAGACGAGCCCACCGCCGTGCTCGACATTCCGGCAGCCGAGCGGCTGCAGACGCTGATTCGCCACATCCGCGACAGTGGCTGTGCGATCGTCTACGTCAGCCATAGGTTGGAAGAGGTCCGGCGACTGGCGGACCGCCTCACCGTTCTGCGTGACGGCGCCATTCAGGGCACCCACGCCAGTATGGACTGGGAGGTCGACCACATCGTCGAGCTCATGGTTGGCGCCCCCGTCGACCTCGAGTTCCCTGTTCGGCCTGCCACCACTGCTGAGCGGGCGGTGGTTCTCGCGGTCGAGGACCTCCAGGCGCCCGGCATGGGTCCCGTCTCACTCACGGTGGGGCGAGGAGAGGTGGTTGGGATCGCGGGCGCAGAAGGCAGCGGCCAGCGTCAGCTGCTGAGGGCCTTGGTCGGCGTCGGGCGCAAGTCGGGTTCGGTTCAGGTCGAAGGGCGGAAGGTCCCCGCCAACCCGACTGGGGCGTTGCGGGCCGGCATCAACTTTCAAAGTGGCGACCGAGTCGCCGAGTCAGTGTTCCCGAGCATGGCGGTCGCCGACAACAGCACGGTGCAACTGGGTTCTGAGCTAGGCCGGGGCGGTCTGAACGTTCCGTCGAGAGGACTCGACCGGTTCCGCGGTGTCGTGAGGCAGCTCGGGATCGTCGTGGCGTCACCGTTCCAGCCGATCGGTGAGTTGTCGGGTGGCAACCAGCAGAAGGTGGTCCTGTCCCGTGCGGCTCTGAGGAGCCCGCGGGTTCTTGTCATCGACGAACCCACCCAGGGAGTTGATGCCAAGGCTCGGCTGGACATTTACCACGTCATCCGAGAGGTGGCCGATCAAGGTGTCGCCGTCCTGATCAATTCGTCCGACTCCAGCGAGCTGGCCGGGCTGTGTGATCGGGTGTACGTCCTCGCAGACGGATCCATTATTGACGAGGCCTCGAGCGAACTGAGCGAGTCCAGCATCGTCAGACGCTTCGTGAGCACCACTGACAAGCCAGAGCAGATGGCGGAAGAGGAGGGGCAGACGAGCCGCCGGCTGGCCCGGCTCTTGGTGTCACCCTGGGTTCCGGTGGGCGTGCTTGCGCTTCTCTCGGCCGTGCTCGCGGTCTACGCTGGCAGCCGGACGCCGCTCTTCTTCGAGTCGTTCAACCTCAACAACATCATGTTGTCCGCCTTGCCTCTGGTCTGGATCGCGATCGGTCTGCAGTTCTGTCTTCTGGTGGGAGAGCTGGACATTTCCATCGGAGCGACGACGACGCTGAGTGTCGTCCTGGCCTCTTTCCTGCTCGACAGCGGGTCGCCCGGCTCGCTCGCCGTGGGCATCGGGGTGATCCTTGCGGTGGCCGTCCTCGTCGGACTGGTCAACTCCCTGCTCACCCAGTATTTGGGGGTCAGCCCGCTAATCGCGACGATCGGGACCCTCGGCATCGTTTCGGGTGTCTGCATTCTCCTTCGGCCCAAGCCGGGCGGGACGATCGATGCCGACTTTGGGATCGGCTTGCTCCGTGCGGCTGGGTTCGTCCCCTTGGGCTTCCTCGTCGTCCTCGTGATTGCGCTGCTGGGCGACTTCTGGCTCTTTCGCTCCGGCGGCGGCTTGTCGAGTCGGGCTGTGGGGCTGCGCGGCGAGTCAAGCCTGCGCGTAGGTGTCCACGTAGGACGGATCAAGACGATGGGGTACATCGCTGCCGCGCTCGGCGCCGCCTTTGGCGGGATCTTTCTGTCGGTTCAGGTGGGCGTCGGCAGCAACGACGTGGGCCTGGGATTGGCTCTGCCAGCATTCGCGGCGTGCTTTCTGGGAGGAGCAGTTCTGACGGGTGGACGCGGGACCTTCGTCGGCGCGGCTTTCGGCGCGGTGTTCCTCACGGTCATCAGCAACGCAGCGCAAGCGGTGAGTTTGCCGTTCGCCTGGACGCAGATCATCTACGGCGCGATCCTGCTCCTCGCCGTTGCCGTGTACTCACTCGCGGCCCGTGCCGCTCTGGCGAGCCGATGAATGGGCCGTTGATGTACTTGCCCTTGTCGGTCAGCCTCCCCCCTAGCGAAATGAGTTCTGCATCATGAGAGCTGCGGTCTTCTTGGGAGACAGCCGACTTGCCGTGGTCGAGGTCGACGACCCGGTTCCAGGTCCCGGTGAGGTCGTGGTCGCGGTTCGCGCCTCAGGCATGTGCGGCAGCGACCTGAAGTACTACCGGGGCCCGAGTAACGACACGTTCGCGTCCGGACGCCTGATCTCCGGGCACGAGCCGGCTGGCGTGGTGCACGCTGTCGGCCCAGGTGTGCCCGACGCGGCACCGGGAATCGGTGAGCGCGTCATGGTGCACCACTACATCGGGTGTGGTCAGTGCCGCCAATGCCGCAGCGGATGGACACAGATGTGCACGACAAGACCTGTCACCGTGCTGGGGATGAACGGCAACGGCTCGCACGCGCCCTTTCTCAAGGTGCCGGCGGCCACGCTCATCCGTCTAGACGAGCGGCTGACGTTCGAAGCAGGCGCTGCAATTGGCTGCGGGACTGGCACCGCTTGGGGAGGTCTGCAGAGGCTGGGCGACCTCGGTGGTGCAACCTTGGCGGTATTCGGTCAAGGGCCGGTCGGACTGTCCGGCACGATGCTCGGTTCTGCCTTGGGCGCCAAGGTCATCGCACTCGACACCGAGGACCACCGTTTGGCCTTGGCACACCGGGCTGGCGCGTTCGCCACGATCAACCCGCTGCGGACGGACGTGGTCGAGCGGGTGCGGGAGCTGACCGAGGGGGAGGGCGTCTACGCCGTTCTCGAAACATCGGGGTCTTCCGTTGCGGCCGCCAGCGGCCTCAAAATCCTCGCACCCTGGGGCCGATTCTGTGTCGTCGGCCTCGGCGGAGAGGTGCGCTTCGACGTCATGGATTTCCATCGGTCCCAGATGACAGTAATGACCTCCTGGTCGATGTCACTGGTGGCGCAGGAGGAATGCAGCAAGTTCGTCGCCCGGAACGGTGTCCCTGTGGACGACCTGTTCTCTCACCGTTGGACGCTCGACCAAGTCGAAGAGGCCTATCAGTGGTTCGACAAGCAGGACGCCGGCAAGGGTGTCATACAGTTCCCATGACTGCTCCCGCGCTGCACGCCGATACGGCAGACGCCTGTCCGTTCCCAGGCGAACTACGACGAGTGCGAGTAGCGCAGCACGAAGTCCAAGTGCTCGCGCATTGCGTTGCCAGCTGCGTCAGCGTCCTGACGGTCGATCGCGGTGAGGATCGCGATGTGCTGCCGCACCGTCTTCTGAGCAACGGGGCGGGTCACCTCCAGGAACTGGGCCGGGTGCGTGGCGTCGTGAACGGCGGCGATGAAGGCCTCGAGGAGTCTGTTGCCCGATGCGCGGCCGATGGCTGTGTGAAACCGGAGGTCGTAGCTCGGAATGTCCGGGTCGTCGAGGGTGGTCTTCTTCTGAATCTCGACGACGGACCGCATCATCTCCACGTCGTCGTCTGTGCGGTTTCGCGCAGCCCACTGCGCAGCAGGGATCTCCAGCACGCGGCGGACCTCCGTGATCTCGTCGATGTCCAAGGCCCCTATGCGCACAATGGTGTCCATGGATTCGCTCAGCATCTTGCTGAGCGAACCCGGGGTCACCGTGTTCACGAAACTGCCGCCGGCTACTCCCGGAATCTTGCGAATCAGGCCCGAGCTGACGAGGGCACCGAGTGCCTCGCGCACCGTGGGGCGACTCACCCCAAACTGCGACGCAAGCTCGGTCTCCGCCGGAAGCTTCTCGCCCTGAGCGAAGTGACCCTCCAAGATCGCTTCACGCAGCTGCGCCTCGACCTGGTCCCGCGGACGAGTGACCTGTTGCGCCTGAAAACGCTTGTCGGTCGTTCCGGTGCTCGCCATGCTGGTGTCTCCTTGTATCGCGGTGCAGCGGTGGGTCATGGCCGGTCGGGCAATAGCAGCCTCGTAGGTATCCATATTGTCCTACAGATGACATCTTGGCTGGGACGTACGGTACCAACCCGCCGCCAACTCGTCGTCGCCCCCCGGGTCGGACGCCCGCGGTGACTCCTGAGAGTCGACAGCTCGCGCTGCTGACCGCGCGAAGCCTCCTCTTTGTGCCGGGCAACCGTCCCGAACGCTTCGCCAAGGCTGAGGCCGCAAGACCGGACTTGACCATCCTCGACCTCGAGGACGCGGTGCCGGCCGACCAGAAGGAAGCATCACTGACGCAAGTCCTCTCATGGGTCGAGCACCACGACCGCGCCATCGTCCGGATCAACTCTCTGGCCAGCCCGTGGGCGGCCCACGAACTGGATGCCCTGCGGGGGAGCGGTGTCCCGGTCATGCTGCCCAAGGCAGAAAGCGAAGGAGACGTCATTCGCGTCCATGAGGCAACGGGTGGGGCTCCGGTCCTGGCCCTTATCGAGACAGCACGCGGCGTCCAGGCCGCGCATGCCCTGGCCGCGAGTGGAGCCGTGGCGCGCTTGGTACTGGGTAACGTTGATCTCGCCGCGAGCCTCGGTGTCGACCCGGCCTCCCGAGCAGCCCTTGCGCCAGCGCGGGGTGCCCTTGTACTCGCCAGCGCTGCAGCGGAATTGCCGGGACCGATCGACGGAGTCACCACTAACCTGGACGACCCAGCTCGGCTGATCGAGGACGTGCGTCACGCTCGCGAGGTCGGCTTCGCTGGGCGCCTCTGCATCCACCCTCGCCAAGTCGGCCCCACCACCGCAGGAATGAGCCCGACGCCAGCCGAGGTGGCCTGGGCGGAGCGGGTGGTCGCATCCGCGGTGGAAGGAGTGTCAGTGCTTGACGGTGCGATGGTCGACGCACCGGTGATTGCCAGGGCGCGGTCCATTCTGGCGCGTGTCAACTGCGCGGCAGACTGATAAATATCTGACACTTGCGTTTCTGTCAATCTCGTGCTTCGATGTCGCGGTGGCCGACTCATGTTGGCCAGCCTCGAAGCGGTGCTGAAGGAGGAGCGGATATGGCTGGAGCGCACCAAGACATTCGCGTGAGGCGGGTGGTCTCCGGGCTCGACGAAAACGGACGGTCAACGATCGTCAGCGACGCGTACACGGAGACTCGGCTGGTGACGGACGCGTTCGTCCTGAACCAGATCTGGCAGATTACGGAGCTGCCTCCTCACGTCAATGACGAAAACGCTCTCACGAGCGAGGCCCGCATTCCTCCGCCTCCTCGGGGCTTCACCCACGTTTTGGCGACCTTCCCGCCGGACAGTACCTGGGAGTACGGTGCCGGCGGTTACGAAGCCTCCATGGCTGCCGCGGGCGCCGGAGAGTCGCATGTGGACAGCGACGTTGACCCTGGAATGCATCAGACCGACAGCGTCGACATCATCACGATCGTCGCTGGCGAGTGCGTCGTCGTGCTGGAGGAGACCGAGACCGTCCTCCGCGCCGGCGACACCTTCATCCAGCGCGGTACGAGGCACGCTTGGCGTGTGACTGGGGACCAGCCTTGCGTCCACTCCACGGTCATGGTCGGAGCCCGGCGTTAGGCCCGCGCCGCGGAAAAGACGCGGCGTCCCTGACATCGTGGCGCGATGTCGATGCCCCCTGAAGGACACGAGTCAAGCACGCAAACCAGTTGCGGGATGAACGATATTGAGGTGTCGCTGTGAATCCGTCGTATGACTTCTCAGGCCGTGTGGCGTTGGTGACCGGGGCGGCGATGGGCATGGGACTGGCCACCGCGCAAGCATTCGCCGAAGCCGGAGCCAAAGTGGTCCTGGGTGACGTGAATAAGGCGGCACTGGACGCTTCCGTGGCTGGCCTCGAGGCCAGCGGCCATGACGTCGTGGGTGTGCCCTGCGACGTGTCCGCCGAGGACGAGGTGGCCCACCTCGTCGACACGGCCGTGAGCCGCTTCGGCCGCTTGGACATGGCCTTCAACAACGCCGGCATCATGGTTCCGGCGACCGACGCAGCGGAGGAGTCGCTCGAGCAGTTCGAGCGCGTCCAGGCCATCAACCTGCGCGGTGTCTGGGCCAGCATCAAGCACGAGCTGCGGGTGATGGGGCCGCAGGGATCTGGCGCGATCGTCAACAACTCGTCCCTGGGCGGCTTGGTGGGGAACCCCGGACGGGCGGCCTACCACGCATCCAAGCACGGGGTTCTGGGCTTGACCCAGAGCGTGGCGCTGGAATACGCCCCGCGTGGGGTTCGGGTCAATGCCATCTGTCCCGGGACCATCCGTACGCCGATGGTGGACGGGCTCTTTGCCAGTGGTGACCTTGCGGAGTCGGACGTCACGTCGCTGGCGCCGATTGGTCGGCTGGGAACTGCTGAAGAGATTGCCGCCGCAGTTCTCTGGCTCTGCAGTCCAGCTTCTGCCTTCGTCGTAGGAGTGGCTCTACCCGTAGACGGCGGTTACGTGGCCCGCTGACCCAACGTGGGCGAGGCCTCCGCATGTCGGAAAATCCGCCGCGTTGGGCTACTCAGGTGTGCACCCCGGGGCCTGCCCGTGGTGACGTGGAACAGGCAGCCACCGCGCTGAGGTGGCGGATCGAGGAGGTTTCCGTGCGAGAGTCCATCGGTTTCATCGGGATCGGGGCGATGGGGTCAGCGATAGCGTCGAGGCTCGTCGATTCATGCGATCTCATGGTGAACGACCTCAATCCCGCGCTCGCAGAGGCGCTCATCGAGCGGGGTGCCCGCTTCGCCGCCAGTGACGAACTCGCGGCGCAGTGCTCCACGATCTTTCTGTCCCTTCCAGGGCCGGACAATGTCTGGGGCCTGCTGATCGGGGAAGGTGGCCTGGCGGACAAGCTGCAACCTGGCACCCTCATCATCGATACGACCAGCAGCACCCCCGTGGTGGACGGCGACCTCGTCTCAGAGCTGCGAACTCGGCAAGTCGCGTATGTCGACGCGCCGATCGCGGGTGGGGTGCGACGTGCATACTCCGGTGACGCCACGTTGATGGTCGGGGCCTCGGACGAGCACTTCGAACGGGCTCGACCGTGGCTCGAGAAGGTGACCACGCAGGTGTTCCATCTCGGCCCGGTCGGTGCGGGACACGCCGCGAAGCTCGTCAACAACCTCCTCAACTCATGCAACCGGGTCGCAACCGTCGAGGCCCTCAACCTCGCTCGGGCCTGTGGTATTGACCGCGAATTGATGGTCGAGGTCCTGAACAAGTCAACCGGACGCAGCTACGTCACCGAGTACACGTATCCGACCCTCGTCGCGACGGGGCAGGCGCAGGGCTTCACCCTCGACCTCATGCGCAAAGACGTGCGGCTGGCCAATGAGCTTTCCGAGCACGTGGGCCTCGACCTTCGTCTCGGGGCCGTGATCGATCAGGTACTGATCGAGGCGATCGGCAAGCTGGGACCTTCGGCCGACCAGACTGAATTGATGTTGAAGTGGGGCGCTAAAGACTGCTGAGTCCGCAAGCACGGCCTGCGGGACAGTACGGGCGCCCGAATCAACCTCACCTCCGGTGGACCAACCTCACCGAGGTACGCATTCGAGAAATCGCATAGCTTTGAACTGTCAGACTATTGCCCTTGCTGTAATTGGGTGTTAACGTCAGACTATTCGCACCGACGGTGATGCAGGTCACGTCAGCGTGGATTCCCCTGTGAGGGTGGCGGTCCAAGCCACTCATTGGCACTCTAGATGTGGAGGCGTTCACATGGCCCGACCCTTCAGTTCTTCTCTGCGCAGCCCGGTGCACGCCGTCGCCATCGGCGCCGTGGTCGCGACCATGTGCGCCACTCTCACGGCCTGCGGGTCCTCAAGCGGTGGTGGGTCCGGCTCGTCGAAGGGCAAGGGGAACCTCATCGGAGTCGCGTTCTATTCGCAGGACCAGAAGCGCTACCCGTTCGAGGCGAACGCGATCACCGAGGAAGCCAAAAAGAACGGCGACAGCGTCATCGTCAACTACGCCAAGTCGAGCTCGAGCACCCAGGCGAGCCAGGTGGAAAGCATGATGCAACGCGGGATCAAGGTGCTGATCCTGCAGTCGTTCGACTCCAAGTCCGCCGGGGCGATCGCGAGCAAGGCCCAGGCGCAAGGCATCAAGGTGATCGCCTACGACACACCGGTAGAGGGCGCGAAGGCCGACTACGCGATCTCTCGCAACAACACTGACCTGGGCAAGATGCACGCAGAAGACGCCCTTAAGGCAGTGCCCTCCGGCAAGTACGCAGTCATCAGGGGCGACGCCGCCAACTCCGCACAGAAGGAGATCGGCCAGCCCTACAACGACATCCTGAAGAAGGATTCAGGGATCAACATCGTCTACGACGTGGCGACCCCGCAGTGGTCCGCAGAACAGGCCCAGCACGAAGCTGAGGCGGCCCTGCAGAAGAATCCCGACATCAAGGTGTTCGTTGCAATGTGGGACGAGGCCGCACAGTCCGTCGTCAGCGCCCTCAAGGCGGCCGGAAAGAAGCCTGGCGAGGTGTTTGTCACCGGCACCGATGCGTCGACACCCAGCCTGGCCTACATCGCGCAGGGCTGGCAGGGCGAGACGGTGTGGACTCCCATCGATGAGATGGCTAGGGACGCCGCCGACATCGCGCACGCGTTCGCGGCGGGGCAGAAGCCGCCGGCGCCCGACGCCACTGTCGACGGGGTGCCGCGCGACTACGTCAAGATCACGAGTGTCACCAAGTCGAACCTCTGCGATTTCATCACCAAGATCGCCCCCAAGGGTTGGGTGACCCCAGACGAGGTGTTCGGTGCCGGGACCACTGAGTGCGGGTGAGGTGCAGCCCGCTACCGACCCGGCGAAGGGTGCCGGGTCGGAGGTGCTCCTGTCGGGCACCGGGCTCACCAAGCGGTACGGAAACGTCACCGTCCTCAGCGACGTCGACTTCGAGCTGAGGGCAGCAGAGGTCCTTGCTGTCGTCGGTGAGAACGGCGCGGGCAAGTCGACGCTCATGAAGATCATCGCCGGTGTCATCCCGGCCGGTGACCACGACGGCGAGATCTGCGTGCATGGCGCGCCCGTCGAGTTCACCTCCATCCGTGCCAGCGGCGACCACGGGGTGGTGCTCGTTCCTCAGGAGCTGCACGTCGTGCCGCACTTCACCATCGCCGAGAACATGTTCCAGGGCCACCTGCCCGGACGGCTCGGCATCTACGACGAACAGGCCGCATTCCAGCAGGCGCGTGAAGCACTGGCCATCTTCGACCTCGACTTCAAACCCAGCGATCTGGCCCGCACGCTCTCGCCCGCGCAGCGGCGCCTGATCGTCCTTGCAGGTGCTCTGTACCGTTCGGCCAAGGTCCTCATTCTCGACGAGCCGACCGCTGCCCTCACGGACTCAGAGGCCGAGGTCCTGCTCGGCCACCTCCGCAAGCTCCGAGATCACGGCGTGGGCATCATCTACATCACCCATCGCCTGGACGAACTGGACCAGATCGCCGACCGTGTCCTGGCGCTTCGCAACGGCGTCAAGGTCGCGGACTTCGAATCGGTGCCCTCGCGGTCGGAACTCGTCGGCGCCATGCTCGGCAGCGAGCTGAAGGAACTGCGGGAGATCGCCCGATCGGCCGCCGCTGAGGTCGGTGTCGAGCCGGTCCTCCAGGTGCAGGACCTGTGTGTCTACACCGGTGATGGCACCCGACGGCCTCGAGCGCAACACATTGCCTTCGACCTCTATCCCGGGGAGGTCCTGGGTCTGTATGGCTTGGTCGGTGCAGGCCGCTCCGAGCTGGCGAGAGCTCTCTACGGCGCCTGGCCGGGACCCGTGGACGGCACCGTCCGGATCGCCGGTAGCACCGGCCTCCCGCGCAGCCCTTCTGCTGCGGTCAGGCGTGGCATGACACTTTTGGGAGAGGACCGCAAGTCTCAAGGCCTGCTTCCGGGTCAGTCCGTCGCGCGCAACATGACGCCGTCGATGTTGCTGCGACAATTCAGCAGCAAGCGGATCTTCATCGACCAGGGCCGTGAGCGTCATCGTGTGGATGAGCTCATGGGGAATCTGGGCGTTCGGCCGGGCCGAACCGACCTTCCGATCGATGCGCTGAGCGGTGGCAACCAGCAGAAGGTTCTGCTAGGTCGGTGCCTCGTGGACGGGCTGAAGGTTCTGATCCTCGACGAGCCGACGCTCGGCGTGGATGTAGGTGCTCGCAAGGACATATTCCACATCGTGCGCTCTGTCGCCCAAGAGTTCTCCGTCGGCGTGCTGCTCATCTCCAGCGACGTCGACGAGGTGCTCACCGAGGCCGATCGCATCCTCGTGATGTACAAGACGAAGATCTGCGCGGAGTTCCCCCGCGGGTCGACCGCCCACGACCTGTTGTCCGCGGCCACGGGAGCCCAATGATGAATGCCTCTAACTCACGATCTCAAGTCCTCAATCGGTCAACGCCGCCGGGTAGCGATACCTCTCCTGCTCGTGGCTCGCGGCTGCGCGCGGTCCTGCTCTCCCGCACCGCGGTGCTGGTGGTGGCAACGTTGGCCCTCATCGCGTACTTCGAACAGACCTCGGGCGGATCCTTCATCACCGCTACCAACGCTTCGCTGCTGGTCCGGCAGGCGGCAGTCGTCTCGGTACTTGCCGCTGGAGTCGCCATCCTGATCATCGTCGGCGAGATCGATCTCTCGATGGGCAGCGCAGCGTTTCTGACCGGCCTCGTCGCGGCCAAGCTCCAGGTGGGTGGTCATGGGGTGGTGGTGACCATTCTCGCGGCCCTCGCCGTCGGGGTGGTCATCGGCGTCGTCCAGGGTCTCGTCACCGTCTGGTTCGCGATCCCCGCCTTCATCGTCACGCTCGCCGGCTTCCTCCTCTGGCGAGGCATCGGCCTTCTTTGGACGGACGCCGGCGGTGTCGGGCCTGTGAGCGGAGAATTCTCGGCCCTCACCGAGGGACGGATGCACGACGCACTCGCCATTGCCCTCGTCGTTGCCGTCCTCGTGATGGGGTTCTGGCGGTCCTACCGATTGGTGCGCGCGGCACGGGCTGCCGGCGATCCCCTTCCGGTGAGTGAGCTTGCGAGCTCTCTGGGCGTGCCCGTCCTGCTCGCTCTCGCAGCCGTCTGGATCAGCACCGGTGCCGCTGGGCTGCCCAACGCGCTCATCTGGGTGGCCGTGGTCGGGGTTGTTCTGGGCGTCATGCTCAGCAAGGCGAAGTTTGGCCGTCAGGTCTTCTTGCTCGGGTCAAACCGAGAGGCCGCGGTGTATGCCGGCATCAACGCTCGCCGTACGGTCGTCATCGCCTTCGCCATCATGGGCGTTGTTTATGGCGTGGCCGGGGTCATGCTGACGGCACGTGCTGGCGTGTCAACGGCTGACGCCGGTACCAACTTGGAATTGGTGGCCATTTCCGCCGCAGTTATTGGCGGCAATTCCCTACGCGGCGGTGTCGGATCCGTGATTGGGGCAGTGATGGGCGCTTTCCTGCTCGCGACCATCGACAACGGCATGTCCCTACTCGGGGTCTCGTCGTACGCCCAGAACGTTGCGAAGGCGCTGATCCTCGTCCTCGCCGTAGGGCTGGACGTGCACTTCACGCGCAGGCAAGGAAGGTTCTGACATGGGAACGGCTCTCGGGGATCTGCTGACTGACCATACGCGCGTCTTCATCGACGGCGAGATGGTGCCCTCCGCGGCATCTGAGCGGCTAGAAGTCGTCTCTCCGTGGAGCGAGCAGGTCATCGCCTCGGTTCCGTCCGGTAACCGAGATGACATGGACCGGGCGATCCGCGCTGCGAGACGTGCCTTTGACTCGGGTCCCTGGCCGAGCACACCCCTGGAGGAGCGAATTGCGGTGCTCCTGCGCTTTCGTGACCTGGTCACAGAACGTGCCGAGGACTTTGCTCAGTTGATCACCGAGCAAATGGGTTGCCCGATCACGCAAGCGCGCACCATCCAGGTCCCTGCGCCCATCGCCGTCTTGGAGGGCTACGTCGAGGACGCTCAGGAATATCCATTCAGCACCGTCCGCCGCTCCAGGGTGGGACAGTCTTTGGTCGTACGTGAACCTGTGGGAGTCGTCGCAGGCGTGGTGCCCTGGAACGTGCCGTTCTCCCTCGGCCTTCAAAAGATCGTCCCTGCCCTCCTCACCGGCTGCACTGTGGTGCTCAAGCCTTCTCCCGAGACCCCGCTGGATGCGTTCCTGACGGCGAGCCTGCTCACGGAGGCAGGTGTGCCGCCAGGCGTGGTCAACGTGGTGCCGGCTGACCGGGACGCCAGCGAGTACCTCATCTCCCAACGTGACGTGAACAAGGTGACGTTCACGGGAAGCAGTGCTGCCGGCAGGCGGATCGCGGAGATCTGTGCCAAGGACCTCCGACGCGTGACACTGGAGCTGGGCGGAAAGTCCGCTGCCGTCGTGCTGGAGGACGCGGACTTCGCACAAGTGATGGACTCACTACGCCTGGGCTCCTTCCGAAACAACGGGCAGATCTGCAGCCTGAAGACTCGCCTCCTCGTTCCAGAGAACCGCCATGGCGAGTTTCTCGATCACCTGGGCGCCCTCGTCGATTCAATGGCGGTCGGTGATCCGCACGACGATGCCACGCACATCGGGCCCCTGGTGACGTCCCGTCAACGTGAGCGAGTCGAGGGCTACATCAAGGTGGGTTCGGCCGAAGGGGCCACGCTGGTCCGGGGAGGCGGCCGCCCGCGCAACCTCGACCATGGGTGGTTCGTGGAACCCACTGTCTTCACCCGTGTGGCTCCAGACGCCACCATTGCGCAGGAGGAGATCTTCGGGCCAGTCGTGTGCGTGCTTCCCTACGACTCCGAAGACGAGGCGATCCACATCGCCAACAACTCCGACTACGGCCTCAACGGCGCCGTGTTCACCCAAGACCTTGAGCACGGGCTTCAGGTAGCAGCACGCGTCCACACGGGGACGGTGGAACTCAATGGCAGCCCGGCCGGGCCTCGTGCCCCGATGGGAGGGGTCAAGCTGAGCGGGCTCGGGCGTGAGTACGGCCCCGACGGGCTAGGGGCTTTCGTCGAGACCAAGGCGATCGCCATACCAGAAGAACTCGCTGCCTCCCTCGAGACCAGTCACTAGCCCGAGGCCCTGGGCGCCGTCCCGGGGCCGAATGAACGCCCATCCTGCAGATCGGGACAAGCCCAGTACTGGTCCCATGAAAGGGAGTATCACTGTGCCATCACAGGAAGCAGACCTTGTCGAGCACTTCGGTGCCATGGCTGCCGCGACCGACTTCTCGAGCCTGGGGGAGGAGGCCATTGAGGCGGCGAAACAAAGCATCTTCGACACCCTCGGCGTCAGTCTTGGCGCGAGTCGGCTCGAGGACTCCGTCACGACGGTCCTCGAACTCATGCGTGAGGCAGGCGGCAAGCCCGAAGCAACGGTCATCGCCTCCGGAGTGAGGCTGCCGGCTGAGGCGGCTGCCTTCGTCAACGGGGCGATGGCGCACTGCCTTGACTTCGACGACTACACCGACTGGGGTCACCATGCCGCGAGCACTCTGGTGCCCGCGGTCTTTGCCGTCGCCGAGCGGGCCGGCGGCGCTTCTGGCCGGGACCTGATCACCGCCGTCGCGGTCGGCCAGGACATATTTGGAAGACTCCGGCAGTACGTGGAGTGGCAGCAGGACTGGAACATCTCACCTGTGATGGGCGTCTTCGCCGGCGCGGCGGCGGCAGCCAAGGTCATGGGTCTGTCAGCCACCCAGATCTCGAACGCCATGGGCATCGCGAGCATGAGCGCGGCCGGGACCATGGAGGTCGTGCGTGGCAACAGCGACGTCCGAGGGATCTACGCGGCGTACTCGGCCAGGGGTGCAGTCAATGCCGCGTTGTTGGCCGCCAAGGGCCTCACCGGCATCAGCACCCTGTTCGAAGGGAAATACGGTTTCCTCAACACGTACTTCGGCGGCAATTACGACCGCGCGGCCATCTTGGGCGGGCTCGGCGAGGAGTACCAGGGTGCGGCCACGCTCTACAAGCGATGGCCGTCCGTGAGCACTTCCCACAGCCATATCCACGCCACCATCGCGTTGATGCAGGAGAACGCGGTCAAGGCCGCCGACCTCGAGGAGATCCGGGCGTTCGTGGGTGACTGGCATCAAGTGATGTGCACGCCGCTCGAGGAGCGCCGCGCACCTCAGACGGCCCTTGACGCGAAGTTCAGCCTTCCTTATCTCCTTGCTGTCGCGGTCGATCGCGGCGACGTCGGTGTCCGCGACTTCACCGCCGAGCGTCGCAATGACAGTGCCATCCGCGAGCTCGCCGGAATGGTCGTGCCTGTGCCGGATCCGAACCTCGACTGGAAGCTGGAGATCCCCTCCGGACGGGTCGAGCTCGTCCTCAAGGACGGGAGACGGCTGGAGAAGCAAGGCACCTCCGTTCCCGGTACTCGTCAGGCGCCTCTGAGCTGGGACCAGCTGACCCAGAAGTTCGACGACTGCGCCGGCGCGTCTGCCCTAGCGCTGACGGCCGACGACCTGGCGCGCATACGCGGCCTTGCCGAGGCGTTGGACACCGTCGACGATGGTGTCGACCTGATCCGAGCCATCGCGTGATCGGAGGACGACTCCCGTGAACCTGGGGATTGCCGGGCGGCGCGCGCTCGTCACCGGTTCGAGCGCGGGGATGGGACGCAACATCGCCCTGGCCCTCGCCGCTGAGGGAGTCGACCTCGTACTCTTTTCGCGCAATGAGGACAAGTTGGGCGAGGCGGCAAGCGAGATCAGAGAGAAGCACGGTGTCACGGTCACCACACACGCCGGCAGCATGACCTCGCCCCAGGACATCGCGGCGCTGATCGCGCACCTGCGACACACGGGAGGTCTCGACATCGCGGTCCTCGTTTCCCCGCGGCCCCCCACGCCGTTACGCCCCTCGCTGGAGGAAACGGACTCGGCGCGGTGGCAGCTGGCGTACGACAATCAACTCGCCAGCGTGATCGGCCTGGTGAACGGTCTGGGCCCTTTGCTCCAAGAACGCGGCTGGGGGCGCCTGATCGCGATCACTTCGGCGCACGCGAAGCAACCGGTCGAGGGCCACGCCCTCTCAAGCGTCTTTCGGGCAGGGGTGACGGCCTACATGAAGGGCTTGGCCGCTGCCCTCGGGCCCTTCGGGGTCACCGTCAATTGCGTCGCTCCCGCCCTGATCGAGACGCCGCACCGGCAGGGGGCCGCCGCCTACACGGCCGAGCAGACCCAGCACCGGTCAAGCCTCAGCCCCTTGGGTCGACTGGGGACCCAGGAGGAAGTGTGCGCAGTCGTGGGCTTTCTGGCCTCTCAGCAGGCAGGATTCATCACCGGGTCGAGCATCGTCGTGGACGGCGGGATGGGGACTTCGCTGTTCTGAGCATCCGCCCTACCCAGACGCGGGGCGCTGACGCCGCCTGCTCGGCAGGCCCAGTCAGGCCCTCCCAGGCGCGGCCCTCGCCGAGCATCTTGGGTCGGCCCCTGCTGGCCGGCCCCGTAAACCTGCTCGCCCTCACGCCTCGGCCGCCGCCCTGGCCTGGCCATCTCCATCGTCGCCAAGGAGCACCGGTTACATGCGGTCGGTTCGCCCGCCATCGACATACACGGTGTGCCCGGTGATGAAGCTGGAGTCCGCCGAGCCGAGGAAGAGAACGACCGCTGCCAGTTCCTCCAGCCGACCCGGCCTGCCGAGCACGGCGGCACGGCTGCGCTCCTCGATGTGCGCTGCCACCTCGTCAGGCGTCCGCGAGGACGACGTCAACGGCGTGAGGAAGAACCCAGGCGCGACACAGTTGACCGTCACGCCGAAGGGGCCCAGCTCGCGGGCCAGCGTCTTGGTGAGCTGGATGACCGCCGCCTTTGCCGAAGCGTAAGCGGCGCTGCCGCCAGGTGATCCGGCCGTGGCGTGGGGTGTCGTCCCAGTCCCGGCGACCGACGAGATGTTGATGATCCGCCCACTTCGGCGGGCTTTGAATTGTGGCGCCAGCGCCTGGACGCAGAAGAAGACGCCTTTGAGGTCCACGTCAAGGACGGCATCCCAGTCATCGGCGTCGGCCGTCGCGAATGGGCGGTAGCGAGTGACTCCTGCGTTGTTGACCAAGATGTCCACATGACCCAGGTTCTCGACGACGCCGCCTAGCCCCGCATGAACTGCTCGGCGGTCGCCCACGTCGAGTTCCAGAGGTGAGGCAACGCCCCCCGACGCACCGATCTCCGTCACGGCATGGTGCAGCGCCTCGTGGTCCCTGTCGGCCAAGACGACGTGCGCACCTTCCCGCGCGAATCGAGTGGCGATGCTGAACCCCATGCCCGACGCTCCGCCGGTGATGACGGCGACCTTCTTATCCAGCTGCATGATCGCCTTCCCGTGCTGTCTACGATGCGCCAGCGAGACCGATGAATCCTGCACTGCTATGGTATCTGTCGGGCAATAAACAGTCTGTCAGGAGTAGTGATGACGCGCAATGCCGTGGTGGTCGGTGCCAGTTCGGGAATCGGTCAGCAAACGGCCGTGCGCCTCCTCGACGAGGGTTGGCGGGTGTGGGGCTTGGGTACCCGCGAACGTTCGGCGACCGAGCTGCCCCAAAGCGAAATGCTCACGTACCAGCAGTGCGACGTGCGGGATCCACGCGGCGTCGCGGGAGCGTTCGCGGAGATCGCCCCTGACGCTGGAATCGACGCCCTCATCTACTCCTCCGGCGTCAACATCGGTGGCCCGCTCGCGTCCGTGTCGCTCGACGAGGCTGACCTCATGTTGCAGGTCAACCTCCGCGGGCCATTGCTGGCTTTACAGGCGGCTTTGCCACAGCTACGCACGGCTGCAACCGAGGAACGTCCGGCCCGAGTGGTCTTGGTGGGGTCTGTCGGCGGCATCAGGCCCAAGGTGTCCGGGGGGGTTTACGCGGCGACGAAAGCGGCTGCCCATGTGCTGGCACAAGTGGCTGCCGTCGAGCTGGCCCCCGAGCACATCACCGTCAACGTGGTGGCCCCTGGTTCCACCGACACGCCGATGATCCAGGCCGCCCTGGAGGCCAGTGACCAGTCGGGCTACCGGATCTCAGGAGCCTCGCCCCTCGGGCGGATGGGCCGCCCCGACGACGTGGCAGACGTCATTCTCTTCCTGCTCAGTGATGCAGGCTCCTTCGTCAACGGGGTAGTCCTGCCTGTGGACGGAGGGACGCGTGCCGCCTACGACCCCCGATAGGCCGCCCGGGCGCACAGGCAGCCACAGTCTTGACTGAAGGCAAGATGTCAGACATATTGCCTTACGCAGATTGCCTATGAAGGGTTTCCCTCCCTTCAAGGCGGCCGGCTCCACGTCCCGTCACCGGCAGGTGCCAACGAGTCCCAGATGGCGCGGACGGGGAGCTGGGACGAGAGTGGAGGTTGGCCCGTGCAGCATTTCGGGGAGCTATACATCGACGGCCAGTGGCGAGCGCCTGCTGGGGACGGAACTCGACCCCTCATCGACCCGACGACCGAAGAGCCTTGGGCCACTGTCACGGCCGGGGGCGGGGCATCGGACGTCGACGACGCCGTAGCGGCAGCCCGGCGCGCGTTCAAGTCATTCTCCGGCACGTCCATCGATGAGCGCATCGATTTGATCGACCGGATCATCGCCGCGTACGAGCGCCGCGAGGAGGAACTCGCGCAACTTATCGCCCAAGAGGTGGGGGTGCCTGTGTCCTTCACTGCGCAAGTCACGGGGCCAGCCAGCCACATGAAGGTCGCCAGGGACCTGATCCGGCGCTACGCCTTCGAACGCCAGATCGCCGACACCGTCGTGCGACGTGAGCCGATCGGCGTCTGCGCCCTGATCTCGCCGTGGAACTGGCCGATTCAGACGTCGGTCATCAAGGTGATCTATGCCGTGGCTGCGGGCTGCACGATGGTGCTCAAGCCCTCGGACGCCTCGCCGGCATCCGGGGTCGCCCTTGCTCAGGTGATGCATGAAGCCGGCACGCCGGCTGGGGTCTTCAACTTGGTCATCGGCCCGGGTCGAGTCGTTGGTGAGGCGCTTTCCAGCCATCCCGACGTCGACATGGTGTCCTTCACGGGGTCCACGACCGCGGGTGCCCGCGTAGGCGAAGCGGCCGCTCAGACGGTCAAGCGGGTGTGTTTGGAACTAGGGGGCAAGTCCGCGAATGTCGTGCTCCCGGATGGGGACCTCGAGAAAGCTGCGCGGTTCAACATCGCCCGTGGGTTCTCCAACAGCGGTCAGTCCTGTCACGCGCCAACTCGCCTGTTGGTCCACGAGAGCCAGGTCGATGACATCGTGCCCCATCTCTTGGACGCCATCGATCAGATGCGCATCGGGGACCCCCGTGATCCGAGCACGACTCACGGCCCGCTCGTCCATGCGCAGCAGTTCGCGAGCGTGCAGCGTCACATCGAGGTCGGGCTCGATGAAGGCGGTCGTCTGGTGACCGGAGGTCTCGGCAGGGTCGACGGATTCGAGAAGGGCTATTTCTGCAAGCCCACCATCATCGCTGGCGTGACGCCCGAGATGACGTTGGCGCAAGAGGAGATCTTCGGTCCCGTGGTCGTGGTCATGCCCTACGGCTCCGAGGAGGAGGCACTGGCCATCGCCAACGATTCCATCTTCGGCCTTGGCGGGTACGTGTTCAGCGAGGATCGACAGCGTGGGTATGACTTCGCCAGCCGGATGCGGGCTGGACGCATCGTCTTCAACGGGGCCAACGTCAACTCCCAGGCGCCCATGGGCGGCTATCGCCAGTCAGGCGTCGGTCGCTCCATGGGAGTGTTTGGCTTGGAGGAGTACCTCGAGGTGAAGTCGATCTTCGGGTTCGAGGAGGAGTCCAAGTCACTCCCGAGCTTCTCGTGAAGGACGGTCCCCGAAACCGCTTGACTGCCGGTTGATTGTCAGACATATTGCATTCATGTCTAATCGCGTCGCGGTGGTCACTGGTGCTGGCAGGGGGCTCGGGGCAGCTATCTCTCTGGAACTCGCGTCCGCCGACGTGCGGGTTGTGCTTGCCGGGCGGGCGCTGGACGCCTTGGAACGGACTCGCGACAAGATCGAGGCGGCCGGCGGCATCGCGATCGTCAAGCAGACGGACGTTACTAATGCTGACTCCGTCGTCGAACTGTTTGACGCCGCTGAATCCCACTTCGGGCGGTTAGACGTGCTGGTGAACAACGCCGGCATCACTGCACAAGTGAACCTTGTCGACCTCGAGGAGTCGGAGTTCGACCGCATCTTCGCGACCAATGTCCGCGGCATGTTCCTCTGCAGTAGGGAGGCGGGGCGCAGGTTCGCCGCTCACGGCTGCGGCCGTGCGGTCAACGTGGCTTCTGTCTTCGGCCTGGTCGGTCGGCCGGGATTTTCCGCCTATTGCGCCTCCAAGGGGGCGGTGATCAACTTCACCCGCTCGGTCGCGGCGGAGTGGGCCCGGTTCGGGGCTCAGATGAACGCCGTGGCCCCCGGGTACATCGCGACCGACATCAATGCGGCCATGCGCGAGGACGAAGCCGCGCTGGCGAAGGTGGTGCGCCGAATCCCGGCCCATCGGATGGGAAGGCCCGAAGAGCTCGCCAATGTCGTTGCCTACCTGGCATTGCAGGCTCCGGATTTCTTGACCGGCCAAACCATCGCCGTCGACGGTGGCGAGTCGAGCGTCTGAGGCCGAGGGAGAGATCAGTGATGGATGCCGTCATCTGCGAACCCGTACGAACTCCCGTCGGGCGCTACGGAGGCATGTTCAAGGACGTCACCGTCGCGGCACTCGCCTCAACCGTGGTCAAGGGACTGGTCGAACGTACGGGGATTACCTCTTCGGACGTCGATGATGTGATCTTCGGTCAGGGTTACCCCAACGGAGAGGCAGCGGCCCTCGGACGCATTGCTGCCCTGGACGCGGGGCTCGACGTCGAGGTTCCTGGTCTCCAAGTGGACCGGCGGTGCGGTTCCGGCCTTCAATCGGTCCTCTACGCCTGCATGCAGGTCGCCACGGGCGGGTCAGAACTCGTGCTGGCCGGTGGCGCGGAGAGCATGAGTAGGGCTGAATACTACCTCCCTGACATGCGCTGGAACGCTGGTGGTGTTCCGCAGCTCTACGATCGACTTGCTCGCCCACGGCACAATTCAGGCGGTCACCGCTTCCCCGTCGAGGGCGGCATGATCGAGACGGCCGAGAACGTGGGACGCGAATTCTCGATCACCCGTGGCGCCCAGGACGAGTGGGCAGTGCGGTCGCACGCTCGCGCAGTGGCGGCCATAGAGGCCGGGCTCTTCGACGACGAGACCATTCCAGTCTTGGTGCCGCAGCGCAAAGGCGAGCCCCTCACCATTACCAAGGACGAGCACCCTCGCCCCGGCACCACGGTAGAAAGCCTCGGCCGCCTGCGCCCCATCATGAGCGGAGTGCGACCTGACGCCACCGTGACCGCTGGGAATTCCAGCGGACAGAACGACGCCGCAGCCGTCGCGATCGTCACCACGCCGAAGAGGGCGGAGGCGCTCGGACTGCGCCCGCTCGCACGGCTTGTCACTTGGTCCCTAGCGGGCGTCGAACCGAAGCTGATGGGCATCGGTCCCGTTCCAGCGGCCAAGAAGGCACTGAAGAATGCAGACCTGACATGGGCCGAAATCGACCTCATCGAGCTCAACGAGGCGTTTGCGGCGCAGGTCCTCGGCTGCTTCAAGGGTTGGGGCCTTACGCAGGCCGACCTCGACCGAGTCAACGTCAACGGATCCGGCATCTCGCTGGGGCACCCCATCGGGGCCACAGGCGGGCGCATCCTCGCCAACCTGCTGCGTGAGATGGATCGGCGGGGCTCGCGCTACGGCATGGAGACCATGTGCATGGGGGGCGGCCAGGGCTTGGCGGCCATCTTCGAGCGGGTCACGTGATGACCCGCATCCTCTACCTGAGCATGTCGCGTCCGGAACACTCGGCCGGCTACTTCCCGTTCCTGCGGTCCTACATCGACTCGGTCGTGTCGCCAGGCACGCGCGTCGACCTCCGCGGCACCCGCGTCGGGCTCATCGACAGCTACCGCTTCTTCGAGAGCCTGGACACCATCTCCATCATCGACGCGGTGATCGACGCCGAGCTCTCGGGATACGACGCCGTCGCGATCGGCAACATCCTGGATCCTGGCCTGCGCGACGCCCGCTCGATGGTGGACATCCCGGTCCTCGGCCTCGGTGAGACCTGCATGCTCACCTCGTGCCTGATGGGTAGCACCTTCGCCCTCGTCGGGGTCAACCCGTACTTCGGCGGCAGATTCCAGGAGAACGTCGCAAAGTACGGATTGGGGGACCGGCTCGCCAGCATCGAGGCGATGAGCCTGACCCCGCATGAGCTCGACGTCTGCTTTTCTGACCCTGGGAAGCGGGACGAAGCACTCGCGGCATTCCACGGCGCGGCTCGCGCATCCTTGGCGAAGGGCGCCGAGGTGATCATTCCTGCAGGTGGGCGCCTGACCGCATTCCTCAACGCCAACGACGTACGACAGGTAGACGGAGCGCCGCTGGTCGATGGGACCGTCTCGCTTCTCGCCGCGACTGAGGCAGCTGTCCGCATCCGACGTCAGACCGGCACCTTCGTGAGCCGTCAACGTCTCTACGCCAAGGCGCCCGCCACATCGATCCGGCAGGTCGCCCAAGAGTACGCCGAGGCCTACCGGCTCCCAGCGCTCGCTCGCCTGAGCGAGCCACAGAAAATGGGCGAGTAACGTGGGCAACAAGTACCCGCTCAGCAAGCAGCGCCGGTTCGTCTCGAACCTCGACCGGCTCCGCGAGCACGCTCCTGACGTAGCGACCGCCTTTAGAGGCGTCCGTCACGCTGCCGACGCACACGGACCCCTCGACGCAAGGCAACGCGAGCTCACGCTGCTGGCAGGTTTTGCCGCAACCCGCAACGAGGGTGGGTTTCGCGTTCACTGCACGCGCGCGATGGAGGCCGGGGCAACCATCGCCGAGATCGAGCAGGTTGCTGTCCTTCTGCTGGGGACCAGCGTGGGACTCGTCCCCGTGGTCGAGGCGCTGTCCTGGTTACACGACGAGCTCGACTGATCTCCTCGAGGAGGACCCTGTATGACCAACGAAGACCCCGCTCCCATTGAGACAGCACTAGTCGTCGGCTCAGGCTCCGGAATCGGCCGTGCCGTCGCGGAGCTGTTCGCTAGCCGCGGTATCCGTACCGTGGCGGCCGACCTCGACCCGGCAGGTCCGCGGGAGCTTGCGAGGCAACACGAGCACATCCGGGTCGTCGGCGAAAACGGCTGGGACGCCACCGATCCCGCCGCCTGTGAACGGCTACTCGCCGCGACGGTGGAAGAGCTGGGATCAGTGGACCGAGTCGTGTCGACGGTCGGATGGACAGCCATCACCCGATTCCTGGACGAGTCCCCCGAATACTGGCGCCGGATCATCGATCTCAACCTGATGTCCGCGATCTACCTGTCGGCTGCGGCTGGTCGGGTCATGAGAGAGAGCGGCGGGGGCAGCATCGTCCTCACCAGCTCGGAGGCCGGGGTCGCGGGACAGTCCGGGGAGGCGGTGTACTCCGCGGCCAAGGCAGGGGTGGTGACCCTCGGTAAGGCCCTAGCCCGCGAGTGGGCGCGGTTCGGGATTCGCGTCAACGTCGTGGCCCCCGGGGTTACCCAAACGCCCCTGCTCGACAGTCAAGGCGGCGAGGAGCTGCTCGCGAGCGTGGTGCGTGCCATCCCGTTGCGTCGCGCAGGTGACCCTTCCGAGATCGCCGCGGCCATCGATTTCATGTCGTCCCCGGCGGCGAGCTACGTCACCGGTCAGACGCTGTGTGTCGGTGGTGGGCTCACCATGAGTTCCTGAGTCCGGGCGATGCAACAGCCAAACACGACCCGAGCAACAGAAGGTGCAGCCATGAGCATGCAAGACAAGACCGTCATCATCACCGGGGGTTCGCGCGGGATGGGGCAACGTCTCGCCCTGAAGCTCGGCGAGCAGGGAGCCAACGTGGTCGTGAACTACCGGCGGGACGAGAGTGCGGCCCAGGAGACCGTCGCGCAGATCGAGTCGCTAGGCGGCACGGCGCTCGCGGTTCAGGCCGACGTCGCCGAGACGCCGGCCGTGGAGTCGCTCGTTGCCCAGTCGGTCGAGCGCTTCGGCAGCCTCGACGTCATCGTGGCCAACGCCGCTGCCAGCGCCTTCAAGCCCCTGTCGCAGATCCACGGCCACCACATCGACAAGACCATGAGCCTCACTGTTCAAGGCCTGTTGGACTTGGTGCGGCTTGCCACCCCGCACATGAACGACGGCGGCCGTGTGATGGCCGTGTCCGGGTGGGACAGTTTCCGCGTCCTGCCTGGACACGCCCTGCTCGGTGCAGCGAAGGCCGCCATGGAGACCCTCGTGAAGTACCTCGCTATCGAGTTGGCCGGTGACCACATCACCACGGTTGGGGTGTGTCCCGGTCCCATCGACACTGACTCCTTCCGCTACTACGCCGGGGAAGCGTGGGAGGACTATGCGAGACAGTGGCTGGCGCAAACTCCCTCGGGTGCCTACCCGACCCCGGACGAGGTGGCCGACGTCATGGCCTTCCTGGTCTCGCCGCAAAGCGCTGCCATCAACGGGCAGACCATCGTCGTCGACGGCGGACTCTCCCTGGCGACGATGCCCGTCGGCTTCGGACAGGGATGATGGCGACCGGCCCCGGTTCGGCAGTCGCGGAGACCGTCGTCCAGCTGATGCGCCAGGTGGAACGCCGTCCGATCGGTCAGGTCGCCGTCGAGGAGGCCGGACGCGGCAGGTCGCTGACCATCGGGCAGCTGGCCGAGGACTCCAACCGCTTGGCCAACACGTTCCTGGGTCTCGGGCTCGAGCCCGGCAACCGGGTTGCCTACATAGCGCAGAACCACCTCGAGTACGTCGTCCTCGAGTTCGCGCTGCTGAAGGCTGGGTTGGTCAAGGTACCGCTCAACCCCCGCTTCGCCCCTGACGAACTCAAGCGCTGCCTCGAACTCGCTGAGGTACGCCTCGTGGTAGCCGATGAGGCATCCGCTGCGGCGGTGGACGAAGTCTTCGGCGAGGAAGGCCCCAAGCGGGCCGTGATCGGATCCCGCGATGGCTGGGTCAGCTTCTCAGATCTCGTCGCTGCCGGGTCCGCCGCGCCGGTCGGGGTGAAGGTCGGGCCGGACGACATTTACCACATCCGATTCAGCTCTGGCTCGACCGGAAAGCCCAAGGGCATCGCCATCTCCCATCGGGGAGCACGAGCCGCGATGCTGGGAAATACCTGGGTGATGTCCACCAGCGGGCCGACTCTCTCGCCCCGGACCCTGCAGGTCGCACCTGTCGTCTACGCGGGTGGGTGGAGCGTCATGCCCACTCTGGTCTGCGGGGGCACCAACGTGGTGATGAACCGCTTCGACCCCGACGAGATGCTGAGCGTGATCGCGGATGAGGGGATCACCTGGATGTTCGCGGTGCCGACGATGCTCCGGCGGGCGGCCGGCTCCTCGGAGCTGTCCCGCCTGAGGGGCTCTGCGCTGTCGTGCCTGATGCTGGCCGGGGAGCCTGCGGCCCTTCCTGCCCTCGACGTCGTCAGCGAGCACACGGACGCGCTCGTCCAGTGTTGGGGGCAGACGGAGGCGCCGGCTTCGACAACCTTCCTCAGTCGCGCAGAGATGGCCCGGCGAGAGCTGTGGCCCTCGATCGGTCGACCCGTCCCCGGCGTCGAGTTCTCGCTGTACCAGGATGGGCAGGTTCTCGACCGTCCGGAGGCCGGTGTGGATGCTGAGCTGGTCATCCGGACACCCAGCATTGCCAGTGCCCTGGTGGGCGGAGAGGCCGAGCATGCCGAGCGCCTCTTGTCGGACGGTTGGTGGCGGACCTCGGACCTCGGTCACTTCGACGACGAGGGGCGCATCTACATCGTCGGTCGCGCGAGCGAGACCATCATCACGGGCGGGACCAACATCCAGCCCGTCGAGATCGAGCGTGCACTCGAGGACCACCCCAACGTGCGTGAGGCCGTCGTGGTGGGCGTTCCGGATCAGGACTGGGGCGAGACGCCTGCAGCGTACGTCCATGTGAAGGTGCTGGAGAAGTCGACGGGCGACTTGCTGGAGGAGCATCTCCGCTCACGCCTGGCGGGTTTCAAGCGGCCCCGACACCTGTTCTTGTCGGCCGATCCCCTGCCACGGGCTTCCGGTGAGTCGAAGATCGCTCGCGGGGACGTCAAGCGTCTCGTGCGGGCCTGGGTCAAGGATCCCCGTTCCACGCCCCACAACGTGATGAAGGCGGTGCGGCATGGGTGATGAGGTCGTGTTCGATGTGACCGACACGATCGGCACGGTGCGGCTGAACCGGCCCGACCGTGGGAACTCGGTCACCCCAGAGGTGGTGACGCTTCTCGGTGTCGCCGTGCAAGAGATGGTCGCCCGTGACGACGTCATGGCGGTGGTCCTGACCGGCACCGGTTCGGTGTTCTGCGCGGGTGCGGACGTCAGGGACATGTACGAGATCCAGCAGGAGCACGGGGCCGATGGGCTCATGGACTACCTCGGCGAGACGTGGATGCCCGCCGTGCAGGGCACGGTTCGCGCTTTGTGGTCCGCCAGTAAACCGGTCATCGCGGCATACAACGGCGCTGCCACCGCGGGTGGCCTGGACTTCGGGCTCAGCTGCGACGTCCGCATTGCCGCTCGCTCGGCACGCTTCGCGGAGAGCTACGTCAATCTCGGCATGGTGCCCGTAGCTGGGGGCGCGTACCTCCTGCCCATGCTGATCGGGCTGCCCGCGGCGACGAGGATGATAGCCAGCGGCGCCTTCGTTGACGCGGACGAGGCGCTGCGTTTGGGCCTGGTGAGCGAAGTCTGCGATGCGCCGTCTCTCCCGCAGCGGGCCCACGACCTCGCTGTCGACATGACGCAGGGACCGGCAGTGACGTTCGCTCGGGCCAAGCGCATCGCACGAGCGGCCGCCACCGCCGAGCTGAACGCGGCCCTGGATGAGAGCCTCGCAGCGAACATCGACCTCATCTCCCAGCTGGAGGTGCGCGCGAAGATCCTCCACGTCATGGAGCAGTACTCGCAGCGGAGGGATGGCCGTGGCTGAGACGGAGAATGGATCCTCCATGGGTGCCTTCGTCGGCGTCGTCGCCGAGTCGACTACGGGAGAAGCGCGCGTCGCGGCCACTCCCGACACCGTTCGGCAGCTCAGGAAGCTCGGTTACCAAGTGCGGGTGGAAGCGGGCGCCGGCTCGCGTGCCGACTTTCCAGACTCCGCGTACGTGGAGGCCGGAGCCGTGACGGCAGCCGCAGCAGAAGCTTGGGGTAGCGACGTCGTCCTGAAGATCAACCCTCCGACCACTGAGGAGCTCGCGCTACTAGCAAGCGGAGCGACGCTCGTCTCCCTGTTGTCGCCGGCCTTGCGTCCGGACCTGGTCGAAGCGCTAGGGAGCTTGCCCGTCACTGCCATGGCCATGGATGCCGTCCCGAGGATCTCGCGGGCGCAGTCGCTCGACGTGCTGTCCTCCATGGCCAACATCGCTGGCTACCGCGCCGTTGTGGAGGCTACGCACGCCTTCGGACGCTTCTTCACCGGGCAGATCACCGCCGCCGGGAAGGTGCCCCCCGCGAAAGTCCTCGTCGTCGGCGCGGGTGTCGCCGGGCTGGCCGCGATCGGGACCGCCGGTTCATTGGGTGCCGTCGTGCGGGCCACGGACCCTCGTCCGGAAGTGGCTGATCAGGTGCGGTCCCTCGGCGGCACCTACGTATCAGTGGCCGATGAGCAGGCAGAGGTCTCAGCCACCGGCTACGCGCGGGAAATGGGCGAGGACTACCAGGCACGCGAACGCCGCCTCTACGCCGAGCAGTGCGCCGACGTGGATGTCGTCATCACGACGGCGCTCATCCCGGGCAAGCCCGCGCCGCGGTTGATCACTGCCGAAATGGTCGCGTCCATGCGCCCGGGCAGTGTCATCGTTGACATGGCCGCCGCGAATGGCGGCAATGTCGAAGGGACCGTTCCCGGGCAACGCGTCACGACGCTTAACGGGGTGACCATCATCGGCTACACGGACCTGCCCGCCAGACTGCCCGCCCAGGCCTCCCAGTTGTACGGCACCAACTTGCTGAACCTCCTCAAGCTCGTGACGCCCGGACGCGACGGCCGGCTTGTCATCGACTGGGACGACGTGGTGCTGCGGTCGATGACCGTGGTGCGGCACTACGAAGGCAGGACCGTGACGACGTGGCCCCCTCCGCCCGTACAAGTGTCCGCAGCCCCCGTCGCGCCCTCTGAGGCGACCACGGTCCTCGAACCCAAGCGCGACCGGACAACGCTGCGAAGGTGGCTGGCCGTCGCCGGCGGCATAGCACTATTCGGACTCGCCGCCCTGTCGCCGCAACAACTTCTGGGGCACTTGACGGTCTTTGCCCTCGCGATCGTCGTCGGCTACTACGTCATCGGCCATGTCCACCACGCCCTTCACACACCACTCATGTCGGTGACGAATGCCATCTCCGGGATCATCGTGACTGGTGCGATCTTGCAGATCGGTCACGGGAACGCAGCCGTCACGACGCTGTCTGCCGCAGCCGTTCTCCTGGCCAGCATCAACGTCTTCGGCGGTTTCGCGGTCACCAGTCGCATGCTCGGCATGTTCACCCGGAGCTGAGGAAGGCCCACCATGACTGACCTCGTCAGCGTTGAGACCAGTGCCCGCGCCGCCTACATCGTGGCGGCTCTCCTGTTCATTCTCGCCCTCGCTGGGTTGTCGCGGCACGAGCGAGCCAGACTCGGCAACCGGCTTGGGATCGTAGGTATGGCCTTGGCCCTGGCCGCCACGATCGCCCTCGCCGCCGACCGAGGCATATCGGGCCAGGGACTAGGCCTCCTCGTGCTTGTCACCGTCGTCGGTGCGGCGCTTGGGCTGTGGCGCGCCCGCGCCGTGGAGATGACCGGCATGCCCGAGCTCATCGCCCTCCTTCACTCGTTCGTGGGCCTCGCCGCGGTGCTTGTCGGGTGGAACGGCTACCTCGAGGTCGAAGCAAAGCCCTCAGGCGCGGAACACGTGGCGCTCGGGGCGCAGGGCATGGCTGGGGTCCACTCGGCAGAGGTGGTCATCGGTGTCTTCATCGGAGCCGTCACATTCACCGGGTCCGTGGTGGCCTTCCTGAAGCTCTCCGCCCGGATCAGCTCTCGCCCACTCGTCCTCCCAGGTAAGAACATCCTCAACGTCGCCGCCTTGGTGCTTTTTGCAGCGCTCACTGCCTGGTTCGTGATCTCACCGCGGCTGTGGCTGCTGGCCGTCGTGACGGGTGTCGCGCTCGCCCTCGGGTGGCACCTGGTGGCCTCCATCGGCGGTGGAGACATGCCGGTCGTTGTATCGATGCTGAACTCATACTCCGGGTGGGCGGCGGCGGCGTCAGGGTTTCTCCTAAACAACGACCTACTCATCATTACCGGAGCGCTTGTCGGCTCCTCGGGTGCCTACCTCTCGTACATCATGTGCACTGCGATGAACCGCTCCTTCATCTCGGTGATCGCCGGGGGATTCGGCATCGAGGCTCCGGCTCGGGAAGACGCCGAGCACGGGGAGCACCGGGAGACCACCGCAGCCGCGGTGGCGGAGTTGCTTGGTTCAGCACGCTCGGTCGTCGTCACTCCTGGATATGGGATGGCCGTGGCGCAGGCTCAGCACGGCGTGGCGGAGCTCTGCCGGCTGCTGCGCTCGCGAGACGTGGACGTCCGCTTCGGGATTCATCCCGTCGCCGGGCGCCTCCCGGGACACATGAACGTCCTATTGGCCGAAGCCAAGGTCCCCTACGACGTCGTGCTGGAAATGGACGAGATAAACGACGACTTTGCGGACACGTCCGTCGTCCTCGTCATCGGCGCGAACGACACCGTGAACCCTGCCGCCGCCGAGGACCCGACGAGTCCCATCGCGGGTATGCCGGTCCTGCGGGTATGGGAGGCGCAGGAGGTTGTGGTTTTCAAGCGGTCCATGGCTGCTGGGTACGCCGGAGTGCAGAACCCGCTCTTCTTCCGCGACAACACGCACATGCTCTTCGGCGACGCCAAGGACCGCGTGGAGGACATCCTGCGGTCGTTGTGAGATTGCGGGCGTGAGGACATGAGTCACCTCCATGTGCAGGACTCATCAGAGCTTCACCCGACGCCGGGCACCCCCAATGCGTGGAGCCCCTTGCGCCGCCCTCCGTTCCGGTCCATATGGCTCGCCGTGGTGATCAGTAACACCGGGACGTGGATGCAGACCGTCGGCGCGCAACTGATGCTGGTCGACGAGCCACGCGCATCAGCACTCGTGGCCTTGGTGCAGACTGCTAGCACGCTGCCGGTCGTAATCCTCGCCATGCCGGCGGGCGTGCTGGCAGACACATTTGACCGCCGGCTGCTGCTGATCGGGATCCAGATCTACCTGGCCACTGCCGCCTTAGCCATGGCGCTGCTCGCGGCAACGGGAGAGATGCGGCCCCCGCTCCTGCTGATGCTCACCTTCGCCCTCGGGGTAGGGGCCGCACTCACGTGGCCGACGTACCAAGCGCTCATCCCGGACCTCGTACCACGGACCGAGCTGTCTTCCGCCTCGGCGTTAGGCGCTGTCAGCATGAATGTCGCCCGCGCGGTGGGGCCGGGCATCGCCGGAATCGTCATCACGCGCATCGGAACTGCTGCAGTATTCGCGATCAACGCAGCCACGTTCGTGATCTTCACGGTTGTACTGCTCACGTGGCGACCTGAGCGTGTGCCAGTGGCTTACGGGCGCGAGCGCTTCGCCCCCGCGCTCCGGGCAGGTGGACGCTTCGTGCGGCACTCCCCGGTCATCCGCCGCCTTGTACTGCGGTCCGTGCTGTTCGTGGCACCGGCGATGGCTCCGTGGGCCTTGCTGCCGATTGTCGCAACAGAACGCTTGGGCCTCGGCCCTAGCGGGTATGGCCTGCTGCTTGGGGCGTTGGGACTGGGAGCCGTCGGTGGAGCGGTCACGATGCCGCGCCTTCGACTCTGGCTGGCGCCGTCGGGCCTGATCGGGCTGTCCAGCGTCGTCTTTGCCTGCTCCACTGCGGTCGTGGGTGTCGTCCGCGAAGTCCCCTTCGTCATCGCCGCACTGCTGCCGGCCGGCGCCTGCTGGGTGGTGGTGTTGTCCACCATCAACGCGACGCTGCAATCGCACCTGCCCTCTTGGGTGCGCGCCCGTGGACTTGCGGTCTACCAGATGGCCATCTTCGGCGCCCAGGCGCTGGCCGCTGCCCTTTGGGGAGTGATCTCCGATATGGCCAGTGTCGCGGTGTCGTTGACCTCGGCCGCCTGTGTCATGGCCATCGGCGCGTTGTCGATCCGGTGGTGGCCCACCCTCAATCCGCCTGAGCGAGGACGGGAATCCGCCACGTATTGGAAGCAGCCGCAACTCCTCGTGGAGCCCGAACCCAGCGTCGGACCGATCATGGTCGAACTGGCCTACAGCGTGCCGCCAGAGGACCGTCCCGGCTTTGTCCTCGCGATGGAGCGAGTCCGACGCTCGCGACAACGGTCGGGCGCCTACTGGTGGCAGCTCTTTCAGGACGGTGAGCAGCCCGCTCGCTTCGTCGAGGTGTACTTGGTGAGGTCTTGGGGGGAGCACCTGCGGCAGCATGACGGCAGGCTCACGGAGACTGACGCCGCGATCGAGCGCGAAGCTCGCGCGTTCTCGCGTTCTGCACCCGAGGTGCGCCACCTTCTCCCCCCAGCGAGGTGAGCGGTTCAGCGAAGACGCCGCGCCGCACCCTGGGTCACTCCTGACTGGGTACTGGGGGCTGAGCGGACGGCAGCCGCAAGTGGCGACTGGCGCGGTAACGGGGGTCGTGGTACGTCGACCACAGCGCGTCCACGAGTTGCAGAACCGCGCTTCTCCCCCAGCGGCGGGTCCACTCGAACGGGCCCGACGGGTAGTTCGTGCCCAGCTCCATGGCCACGTCGATGTCCTCAGGCGTGGCCACGCCATGCAGTGCCGTTTCCCAAGCCTCGTTGATGATTACCGCCAACGTGCGCGCGAGAACCAGCCCGGGGGCATCGGCCACCTCGTGCACCGCTACGCCAGCGTCAGCAAACACAGCCGCGACCATGCCGAGTTTGGCGGGGTCCGACGCTGACACGGCGACCGCCGTGGCGTCCTCCGCGCTCAACATGCGGTCGACCAGGACCACCGGAGCGCCGCCGAGCAAGTCAGATTCCTCGGCGGCCGTACGCCCCCTCGTCACTCGGACGACGACGTCGTCGAACCGCGACAGGCCAAGCTCGTAGCCCGGGTCATGCTCGACCTTGACGCCGCAGCGTGAAAGGAGGGTGTCCAGTTGGGAGGAACCACCCCGAGACACGACGCGCGCGGGGCGACCCGTGGCGGGCACAGGCGTCGGCGGGGGCAGGACAGCACCCTCGGCATAAGAGTAGAAGCCGTGACCACGCTTGCGGCCGTAGCGACCGGCGGCTACCAGCTCGTCCTGGATCCTCGACGGTTCGAACCTGGGGTCGAAGTTGAAGGCCGTCCACACCGACCGTGTTACTGCGGCGTTGACCTCGTTGCCGATCAAGTCCATGAGTTCGAAGGGACCCATCCGAAACTGTCCCGCCCCACGCATGACCTCGTCGATGGTCGCGGGGGCCGCAACCTGTTCCTCGACCAGGCGCAGCGCCTCGCCATAGAACCCTCGAGCGACGCGGTTGACGATGAATCCAGGGGCTGACCTCACTCGCGCCACCTGCTTACCCCACGACACCGCGAGATCGGCGACTTCGTCGGCGATCTCGGGGTCCGTCTGAATGCCAGTGACAATCTCCACAAGTCGCATCGCCGGCACCGGGTTGAAGAAGTGCATCCCCACGACCCGCTCGGGCGCGGGCGTCCCTTGGGCGATCTCCGTGACCGACAAGGACGAGGTGTTGGTCGCGAGGATGGTCTCTGGACCGAAATGAGTCCACGCTCCGCAGAGCACGTCGGTCTTGACTGGCAGTGACTCGAGCACGGCCTCAATCACGAGCGCGCGGGTCCACACGGGCGCTTCGTCGATGGACTCATGCGTCCCGAGAACGTCGCTCAGACGTCCGCCAACCTGAGGGTGCCGGCGGGACAGGCGCTGCCCGATGTCTGCAACAGCCGCGGCCAGCTGTGCGGAGTCCGGGTCGACCAAACTCACTTGGTGTCCCGCAGCGAGAGCGACCTGGGCGATCCCCCGCCCCATCGTGCCCGCCCCGATGACGCAGACACCAGACAAGCGTGACGTTGCCACGATTCGCTCTCCTCATCTGTCCGGCCTCGCTTGGGGCCAGTTGCCTTGCTCCGTAGGTGTAAGACAATGTACAGTGCTGTCAACTTTTTACCAATGCGCAATCGCCTGACCTAGGCGAGGTGGGAGGGCTCCACTTGATGACTTACCCGGACATCCTGGCCTCGACCACGGAGGGCGTAGCCACCCCGGTCAGCTCCCCAGCCAGTTCCGCTGAGTCGGGCATCCACACTGTCCCGGAGCTCTTGGACTCACTGCGCTCGCCTAGCCGAGACGAGACCTATCGATGACCGCGTTGAGCAAAGACCTCGAGGAGTTTCTGGAGGTCGTCGACAAGGTCTCGGCCGCAGTTGCCGATGTCGACGGATGGGCCCCTGTCGCGACTGCTGGTCTGTGGACTCTGGCGCGCGACACCGCCGAGGAAGCAGACGCCTTGGAGTGGTTGGCCCATACCGTGCGTGTGGCCGCTGGGTCGTCCCCGGCCCTCGGCTACATCCTCGCCGGGCGGTACGCCGCAGATCTGATCGTTCAAGAGGACACCATCCAGTCCCCGACCTTCGCCCTGCGTTCACACCTGGCGGCGCCCGTCGTAGCGACGTCCCCCACCCCCGACGCCGTCGTCCTCCTCGACGTCGACACCCCGCAGCTCGCTCTCATGGCCTGGGACGCTCTCACGGTAGAGCGTCTTCCCCGGACGGGGCTCGCAGGTGCGAGACTCGGCACGCTGGACCTCCGGTCGACGCCAGGTTCCTTGGAGCGCGACGCGGAGGCAGCGCTCTCCACCTGGGCGCTCCTTTTGGGTGCAGCCCTGGTGGGGGTCGCGGAGAGAGCCGTGAGGCTCACGTCGAGCTACGTCCTGGAGCGTCACCAGTTCGGGGTCCCCATCGGGTCGTTCGCCGGGCTGCGCGCCCTGGTCGCCGGGATGTCGCTTCGAGTCGAACCCGTGCGCGCCCAGCTTGACCAGGCGCTTCGAGGGCAGGGCGCAAGCGACGGTGTTGCGCCGCTCGCAGGACGAGCGGCCATCGACAACTGTCTGGACGCGATTCAGTCGCACGGTGGCTACGGCTACATCGAGGAGTACCCGGTGGCGGGTTTGCTCCGTGACGCGATCAGCCTGCAGGCCCGGTCTGGCGGCCGCCGCCTGCACGTGGCGCGAGTGGCGACGCGTGGCCTCGGCGAGCCCGTGGGGCGACGGTCGTGACACGCGAGGGAGCAGGAGCACGCAACGCCTTCCAGGCCAAGCAGATCCTGCGGCCGAGAGCGCAGGTCGAACACCAGATCAGAGAGGGCATCCTCCGCGGCGAGTTCCGCCAGGGCGACAAGTTGCCACCGGAGACCGAACTTGCCCAGCAATTCGGGGTGAGCAGGCCGACCGTTCGGGAGGCATTGGGGTCGCTGGTAGCCGACGGCTTGATCCGTAAGGTTCCTGGCGTCGCCGGCGGCAGCTTTGTCAACACCGTGACCCCGAACTCGCTCAGTTCCATGCTCAGTGAGTCCATGGACACGATCGTGCGCCTCGGCTCGCTCACCATCGACGAACTGACGTCGATGCGGCGGGTGCTGGAGGTCCCGGCAGCCAGGTGGGCAGCGCACAAGCGCGAAGAGCCTCAGGTCACGGCGCTACAGGACATTGTCCAACTCCAACGCACCACGACGATCGACGACCCGCAAATCGCCCTGTACGACCGGGACTTCCACGTCACGATCGCGCAGGCTTCCGGCAACCGCCTCCTGGCCGCCTTCATCGCGGCCATTCACGAGACGACGCTGCCGGCGCGCTACCTTGCGGTCACGCCCGCCGTGGGCCGGGAGACCGTGCGTCAGCATATGGCGATCCTCAGCGCCATCCGCGATGGATCGCCTGATGCAGCTGCACAGGCGATGGACCGGCACTTGAAGTACGTGCTGCGCTACTCCACCGCAACCCCGCACGAGGTTGGCGCATGAGCCGCAACGGACCGCTGGCCGGCGTTCGCGTGGTTGACATTGCGTCGTCCTACGCCGCCCCGACTGCCTCGATGTACCTCGCAGACATGGGTGCTGACGTGATCAAGATCGAGCCACTGCGCGGAGACGACGCCCGAAGTTGGGGGCCGCCGTTCCTCAACGGAGAGGCCGCTTGGTTTCTCTCGGTCAACCGCAACAAGCGCAGTATGTGCCTCGACTTGCGGAGCGAGCGGGGTCGCGGGCTCCTTTTCGAACTGCTGGCGTCGGCGGACGTCTTCATCGAGAACATCGTCCCGACCAAGCTCGAGAAGCACGGCTTGGGTCTCGATGGCCTCCTCGCGCGCTTTCCTCAACTCGTTATCTGCGCCTTCTCAGGCTTCGGTCTGGACGGTCCCGACGCGGGGCTGCCGGGCTACGACCTCATCGCGCAAGCACGGTCGGGCATGATGAGCGTGACCGGGGACCACGGCGTTCCCCAGCGTGTGAGCACAGCACTCTCCGACGTTGCCTCGGGCACCGTGGCAGCATTCGCGATCGCCGCTGCCCTCGTGCGCCAGCAACAAACGGGCAGGGGCGAAATCGTTGACATCGCTCTACTCGAGGCCGACCTGGCGCTGATGTCGCCGAGAATTGCCAGCTTCCTCGCCGGTGATCCTGAACCCGTGCCGTGCGGGGGCGCCGACTCGGTCGTCGCGATCTACCAATCGATGCGCACCGCCGATCGGAACATCGTGCTCGCTCTCGGCAACGACAACCACTGGCAGCGTGCGTGTGCCGCGCTCCACCTCGAGCACCTGGCCGAGCGCGAGGAGTTGCGCACCAATGCCGGCCGGCGGGCCCACCGCCAAGAAGTGGTCGACGAGTTCCAAGCGAAGTTGGGGACAATGCCCTCGGTCCACGCGCTCAAGCTCCTTCAGGACGTCGGCGTCCCATGCTCACCGATCAACTACCTCTCGGAGGTGGTCACAGACCCACAGGTGGTCGCCCRGGGAACGATCGTCGAATATGAGCATCCGGTTGCTGGAGCCTTCCGGGGGGTCGGCGCTCCTTGGCGGCTTGCCTCGGACCCGGACGGACGTCAACCACGGCGACCAGCGCCGATACGGGGCCAGCACGGCCGGGAGATCCTTCGGGAGATTGGTTTGGACGAGCAAGCCATCGACGAACTGGCGCAGGAGAGTGTCGTATGGGTTCCGTGATTGAAACGTCCCGCTCCGGCAGGGTCCTGTGCATAGAACTCTCACGTGCTGAGCACATGAACGCGCTGAACTCCCAGGTGCTCGCGCTTGTCCGCACCGCCATCCTCGACATCCAGAACGATAGCGCCATCGGCTGTGTCGTCATCCGCGGTGCAGGTCCCCGGGCGTTCAGCGCGGGCGCGGACCTCGACGAGATCCGAGGGCTGGGCGTTGAGGAGGCGCAGGAATTCATCAACGCCGGACATCGCACGATGACGACGATCGCGGCCTCTGACGTTCCTGTGATCGCTGCGGTGGACGGGTATGCGCTTGGTGGCGGCTTCGAACTGGCGCTCGCCTGTCACCTGGTGGTGGCGTCTGAGCGAAGCCAGTTCGGCCTCCCTGAGGCGCGCATCGGCTGCATTCCCGGGTTCGGCGGTACCCAAAGGCTGCCCCACGCGGTTGGAAGCCCAGCGGCCATGCACCTCCTCCTGACCGGTGAGCGCATCGGCGCCGAGCGCGCGTGGCAGATCGGGTTGCTCTCGGTGCCCCCGCTCGCGCCCGACGCACTCGACGCCGAGGTGAGCCGGCTGGCGGACCTGATCGCCTCAGGCAGTCGGCGGGGCATCACCAACATCCTGGACGCAGCTCGTCGCGCTGTCGCGCCCGCAGCCCTTGAGCATGAGGCCGCCCTGGCCGCCCTGTCGATCGCGTCGAGGGACGGCCAAGAGGGCATCGCGTCCTTCGCCGAGCGACGTTCTCCCCACTTCCACGAGGAGCCCTCATGACCTACGTCTGGCCGACGGTGGACGCCGACGTCATCAAGAGTGTCGATGCCGTCATCGACCGCACCATCCGTCCACAGGCGGGGAGCATCGACGCCGAGGGGACCTTCCCGGCCGAGGCGCTCAGCCAACTGGCCGGAGAGGGTCTCGGCATCATGCTGATGCCGGCAGACCTCGGGGGAGCAGACACCAGCATCTCAACGTACGCCGAGTCCCTCGCTCGGATCAGCGCCGAGTGCGGGGCTACGTCGACTGTCTACATGACGCAGATGCATTGCGCGCACCCTCTTCATCTCCAAGGTACGCGCGAGCAGGCCGAGACCTGGATCCCACGCCTGTGCGACAGCAGCGCCATCGGGTCAATAGCCCTGACCGAGCCCAGCGCCGGCTCAGACGTTGCGACGATGCGCACAATCGCCCGCCGCGACGGTGACGAGTACGTCATCACCGGTGAGAAGACCTTCATCTCCAACGGTGACCGGGCGGACGTCGTGGTGCTGTTTGCATCAGTCGATCTGACCCTCGGCAAGGAAGGCGTGACTGCTTTCCTCCTCGAGACCGATGGCCTAGAGGGCCTCTCGGTCGGCCGCCCAATGAAGAAGCTGGGGCAGAAGGGCGCCTCGACTGTAACCCTCGCGCTTCAGGAGTGCCGGATCCCAGTGGCTAATCGCCTCGGTGGGGAGGGCGAGGGCTACCCGCTTCTCCTGCGCTCGGTGATCCGCTCGCGCATCAGTGCGGCGGCGCAGGGTCTCGGCTTCGCCGAAGGCGCGTACGACGCCACGGTGAACTGGGCTGCTCCATTGGGTCTGCTGTCATCGAGGACCCGCGAAGCCCAAGACCTCCAATTCGAACTGGCCAGGCTGCGCGGTGAGATCACCGCCGCTCGGGCGATGCTTCTGTCGGTGTGCGACAGAGTCGACACGAGCCCAGATGAGCCTGTTGCGGAGGTGTCGCTGGTCAAATTGCATTGCACGGCCCTCGGCACCAGCGTCTCGGCGGCGTGTCTGGAGCTTCTCGGACCGGCTGGCGACGACGTGGCTCTCGGCGTCGAGCGACGGCTTCGCGACGCCAAGATTGCCGAGATCTATGACGGTACCAATCAGATCCAGAGCATGCTGGTGGCTCGCGACATCAGCCTCGCGGCTGCGGCCGGGAGAGCGGCGCGATGACCAAAGGCATGTTCGGACGGTTGTCCCGCCGGGCGCCTGACACGGACGCCTGACCGTGGCGACCGGCCCCCTCGCAGGTCTCCGTGTCGTCGAGGCCGCCTCCTTCGTCGCCGCGCCGTCGGCGGGAATGGCGCTGGGGCAGCTGGGCGCAGACGTGATCCGTGTGGACCCGCCGGGGGGTGGCAGTGACGCCGGTCGCTGGCCCCTCTCCACCCGCGGCGCCAGCCTTTTTTGGGCGAACCTCAACAAGGGGAAGCGGTCGGTCACGATTGACTACCGTCGCGAGGAAGGACGTGAACTGCTGCTCGAGCTGGTGGTTTCCTCCGGCCGCCAAGGTGGCGTGTACGTCGACAATCTCGTCGGGGCTCGACGTCTGCGCTACGAGCAACTCGCCGAACGGCGCCCGGACGTCATCCACGTGCATGTCGAGGGCCGGCGTAACGGCAAGCCGGCCGTCGACTACTCCATCAATGCCGAGGTCGGCGTGCCCCTGATGACCGGCCCAGTCGATGCCGCCGTTCCGGTCAACCACGTTCTGCCTGCCTGGGACCTGGTGACCGGCATGTTGACCGCGTCCGCGGTGACCACGGCGCTCTACCGTCGTGAGCGTTCAGGAGAGGGAGCTCGCGTCGAAGTGGCGCTCGCGGACGTCGCTATCGCCGGTGTCGCTGGCATGGGTTGGCTCGCCGAGGCGGACGAATTGCGTCGCCCTCGTGCACGTGTCGGCAACCACATGTACGGCTCGTTCGGCGTTGACTTCGCGACCTCGGACGGCCGGCGAATCATGGTCGTCGCGCTCACAGAAGGGCAGTGGATCGCGCTGCGGAGGGTCACGGGCACCGAGCATGTGTTCGCGGCCCTGGAGGAGACATTGGGGGCCGACCTCGATCGCGAAGGTGACCGATATCGACTGCGGGAGACCATCGCCTCGATCTTGCGACCCTGGTTCGAGGCGCGTGATTACGCCACCCTCCAGCGACTACTCGACGAAGCGAAGGTTCTCTGGAGCCCGTACCAGGACATGGCCGAGTTGGCCAAGGAGCAACGAGGAGCCAACGACAGCATCGTTCGCGAGATCGAGCAGCCGGGAATCGGGCCCATGCTGGCGGCGTCCGCACCCTGGCGGTGGAACCACGTCAACCCGCCAGCTCTGCCTGCTCCCATGCTCTCCGCCGACACGGAATCGGTCCTCACGCACGTTCTTGGTCTGACGGGTGCCGAAATCGGGCGGCTGCGTACAGCCGGAATCGTGTGAGGAAGAGGCGGCCATGACAAAGGAAGTGCCCAGCCTCGTCCGAGGGCCATACTTCGACGAACTTGCCGTCGGCATGGTGCTTGCGCGGCCGCCTGCGGTCACACTGACCTGTGGCCTGCAAGGCGCACACACAGCGATCGTAGGTAACCGGGTGCCGGTCGTCCTCGATCATGAGCTTGGGCGCCGCGTCGCTGGGGGTCCGCTGGCGGGCCCTGCGCTGGTTTGGGACATCTCGATTGGCCAATCCACCGTCGCGACCCAGCATGTCAAGGCGAACCTGTTCTACCGTGGGCTCTGGTTCCATCGGCAGCCTCTGCTCGGTGACACCCTGTCCACCACGACGCGGGTGGTGGCCCTCCGGGAAAATACTCGGCGGCCTGACCGGCCGCCGACAGGGCTGGCCGAACTCCGCATCACGACCGTGGACCAGCACGAACGCGTCGTGCTCGACTACCGCCGATGCGCAATGATCCTGCTTTCGCCACACGCGGCGCCCACTGGGTATGCGGACGAGCTGTCCCACGACGACGCGGATGGCAGCAGCGCGGTTGCGTCGATCGAGGGATGGGACCTCCGCGCGCTTCCGACCTCATCAGGTGGAGCGGGCCCGCTGACCGGGACTTACGCTGTTCTCGGTCGGGACCTAGTGTCCAGCGCCCCCGAACTCGCCCGGCTCACCGGCAACCTGGCACGAGTGCACCACGAGAGCGAGGCTGGCGGTGGTGGACGTCTGGTATACGGCGGTCACACCATAGGCCTCGCACTGAACCACGTCTGCCAGGTCCTTCCAGGCCTCGTGGCGGTCGCAGGCTGGCACGGGTGCGACCACGTCGCCCCGGTGCATGAGGGCGACCTGGTGGGCTCATCGGTGACTATCGAGGAGGTCCGGCACCTCCCAGATGGTCTGGCGGCGTTGACTCTGCTGGTGATGAGCTCGGTCGGGGGCACTGAAGTGCTCCGGTGGCGACCGGTAGTGGTCGTGCGGTGAGCCATTGACCACATTCCAATTGACCCAAGGGTCACGGGCGATCAGGAGAAACAGAACGTGACAACGTTGGAACGTGTGCTTGTGACGGGCGGCGCCGGCTTTGTCGGTTCTAGGGTGGTGGAGTTGTTGGCTGCCTCCGGGACCCCCGTGTTGATGGTTGACGTGGTGGAGAACGACCACTCGGCCGAGCTGGCCGGGCATCGGGCTGTGGATTTCCAACGAGCGGACCTGCGCGACCGGGAGACCGTCGGGCGCCTCCTTACGGGTGTCTCGCATGTCGTGCACCTGGCGGCGGTCCGCTCGCGCTCGTCCGACTCCAATCCGCGGCTTTCGCACGAGGTGAACGTCGACGCCACGTACGACCTCATCGCTGGAGCCGCGGCGCACGGCATCGAGCGGTTCGTGTTCGGGTCGTCGCACACGGTGTACGGTGCCTTCGCCGATCCTGAGCGCTTTCCTTACAGGGAGACGGAGACTGGCGGGACCGGACGCGCCCTCAGCATGTACGCCGCCACCAAGCTCGCGGCAGAGGCCTATCTTGAGGCGTTCCGAGGCGGTGGCGGTGCGCCCTACCTGTCCCTTCGGTTCGGCACGATCTACGGCCCCCGGGTTAGTGAGGGCTCGAACAACGCCACGATGCTGGACGTGCTGCGGGCACTGGACGCCGGCGAGGTCCCGCACGTGCCGTGGGCTCGCGGATCGGTGCACGGACTGGTCCACGTGGACGACGTGGCAAAATCGTGCGTCCGTGCCCTGACCAGCGACGCCGTCGACATGGCGATCAATATCGTAGGTGAGCCAGTAACGGCCGCACAGATCTATTTCACGCTGGTGCGGCTGTACGGTCACGACCCGCAGGGGCTGACTTGGGACGAGCAGCGGACTCGCTTCCAGGCCACCGACAGGACACGAATGTTGCGGCACTTGGACCTCCACCAATCCGTCGGGCTGGAGGAGGGGGTGCAATCCGTCATCGATTGGTACGTTCATTCACGCGCGGAGTGAGCGGTCGCCCCGGAAGCGGAGGGCTCGGAGAGATCACAACCGGAGTTGACGCGACTGGGTTTCGTCCGGCTCGTCGCGTCAGCGCCGGCTCGTCGAGGATATAAATGCATCCTTTGGAGACACTGATCCAACCTCGCGCGGCAAAGGAAGACAGGCCTTTATTAACAGACTCGCGGGTCATGCCCGCGAGCTGCGCGAGCTCAACTTGGGTTAGTCCATGCTCAACGACGATGTCGTGGCCGATTGGCATTCCGAAGCGTCTAGCCAAGTCGACGAGCAAGGCAGCGAGTCGTGTTGGCGCGTCCGCGAACGCAAGGAGCGACGTAGCCTCCACGGCGCGTCTGAGGCGATGAGCCAACTGCCGGATCAGCCAGGCCTCTGCGGCGGAGCTCGTTCCCATCACCTCCGTGACCACTGAACGGTCGAAGGTGCTGAGGACCACTGGTCCCACGGCCTGCGCCGACGCAGACCGGGGCCCTCCATCGAACAGTGAGAGCTCTCCAACGACCTCTCCCGGCCCTAGGAGGGCGAGAAGCTGGACCGATCCTCTCCTGGTGCTCTGAGCGACTTTTACCTTCCCAGACATCACAACGTATCCGGTATCGCCGGATGCGCCCTGATCAAAAATGGTGGCACCAGGGGAGTACGCCTGGATTCTGGCGACAGCTACGAGGGCCGCTGGTGGGCGCTCCGGCAAGTTCGGCTTCATCATCGCTTGATCCTCCTTCGACACTACTACAGTATGGTAAATGTCAGGCAGTTCCGAGCCTGCGAAGGTTGACTCATCGATCGGGAAGGGGGTTGCCGCATGGCTCGCCTGTGCCACACAGAGGGTCTATCCGACGTCCAGCAGGAGATCCTCAAAACAGTGCGTCAGTTCGTGGACGCCGAGATCATCCCGGTGGCGTCGCGCCTGGAGCATGCCGACGAATACCCGGCCGAGATCGTGGAGGGGCTCAAGGAGCTCGGGATCTTCGGGATCACCATTCCAGAGGAGTACGGCGGGCTGGGCGAGTCGCTGCTGACGTACGCGCTGGTCGTCGAGGAGATCGCGCGTGGGTGGATGAGCGTCTCTGGCGTGATCAACACGCACTTCATCGTGGCCTACATGCTGATGCAGCACGGAACGGAAGCGCAGAAGCAGAAGTATCTCCCCAGGATGGCCTTGGGCGAGGTTCGCGGTGCCTTCTCCATGTCCGAGCCGGGCATGGGCTCCGACGTGTCGGCCATCAGGACGAAGGCCGTGAAGGACGGTGACGGCTACTCCATCACCGGGCAGAAAATGTGGCTGACCAATGGCGGGTCCTCGACCCTGATCGCGCTCTTGACGAAGACTGATGAGGGCGCGGATTCGGTGTACAAGAACATGACGACCTTCCTCGTGGACAAGGAGCCGGGCTTCGGTGAGGTCGCTCCTGGCCTCACGATTCCGGGCAAGATCGACAAGATGGGCTACAAGGGCGTGGACACCACCGAGGCCGTCTTTGACAAGTTCCGCGTCTCCGACGACCAGGTCCTCGGTGGGAAAACGGGCAAGGGCTTTTACCAGATGATGGACGGTGTGGAGGTTGGGCGGGTCAACGTCGCCTCGCGCGCCACGGGGGTCGCCAACCGAGCGTTTGAGCTGGCGATCGCCTATGCACAGCAACGTGAGACCTTCGGCAAGCCGATTGCCCAGCATCAGGCCGTGCTGTTCCAGTTGGCCGAGATGGCGACCAAGGTGGAGGCTGCCCACTCGATGACGGTCCGCGCTGCCCGACTCAAGGATCAGGGCAACCGCAATGACGTAGAGGCGGGCATGGCGAAGTACCTTGCGGCAGAGCTCTGCAACGAGGTCGTGGAGCAGGCCTTCCGGATCCACGGCGGCTACGGCTACTCCAAGGAGTACGAGATCGAGCGGCTGTATCGCGAGGCAGCCTTCCTCTTGATTGGTGAGGGCACGGCTGAGATCCAGAAGATGATCATCGGCCGGTCGTTGCTGAAGGACTACGCCCTCCGCCGTTGACAATCCGCGCGTCTTCAACCGAGCGTAAAAAGTTTGACCTTTGCGCTACTGAAACTTATACTCAACGCCATGCCTGAGCCGGAGGCCGCCGATCGCCCGATTTCCGTGCGCCGTCTGACCGTTGCGGACGCGGAGGAGTTCGCCCTCTTTGCGGCCACGGTGGCGGAGGGCGAGCGTCGGTTTCTGAAGGAGGCCCTAGAGACTTCCGAATCTAGGTTTGCCACCATGGTCTCGGAGCCGGGAGTCCACCGCCTGATTGCGCACCTGCCGAAGGGTGTCATCGTCGGCATGGCGGGCGTCTTCCTCGGGCGTGGTTGGTCCTCTCACGTGGCGGAACTGCGCGTCCTGGTGAGCTCCTCACACCGACGTCAAGGGGTCGGGCGACTTCTCGCCCAAGCCGCGTTGATGGAGGCCCTCGAACAGGGCTGTAGCCACGCCTACATCGAGGTGGTAGCGGAGCAGGAAGCGCTCGTAGCAATGTTCCAGGACCTGGGGTTCGAGCCGGAGGCCTTGCTGGCTGACTTCGTCCGTGACGGTAACGGGGACCTCCACGACCTGATGCTGCTGACCCACCGCGCACAGGACCAGCAGGTGCACCATCTGCTGCTTGACGAGTTGAGCGCATGACACGCACACCCCTGCCTCAGACCGAACACTTCCTCGACGTGGCCGGACGGACCGTGCACGTGGGGGTCCAGGGCTCGGGCCCGCCACTCCTCTTGATCAATGGCCTAGGGGGAAACACCGCAATGTGGGGGCAGCTGGTGGATCAGCTGCCAGATCGCCAGGTCATCTCCTTTGACGCGCCGGGCGCCGGACGGTCTGATGCGCCCGTGCTGCCCTACAGCGTCGCCCACATCGCCCGGGTCGCAGCGCACGTGCTCGACGAGCTTGGGTATGACGAGGTGGACGTCCTCGGGTACTCGCTTGGCGGGGGCGTCGCCCAACAGCTCGCCCACGACTTTCCCCAGCGCGTGCGGCGTCTGGTGCTGGTCAGTACCTCATGTGGCGCTGGCGCGGTGCCAGGCTCACTGGTAGCCCTGATGGCCGTCATGACCCCGCTGCGGCACTACGTCAAGTCAGGCTACCGGATAGCCATGAAGATGGTGGACCTGGCTCCGGCAGAGAAAAAGAGCGACACCCTGCGACACCAGTGGGACGGGTGGCATCACGAGTCGCCACCTTCCTGGCGCGGGTCCTTCCTACAGATGACCGCCTTTTCAGTCTTCAACAGCCTCCCGTGGCTGCACGAAGTCAAGCAACCGACGCTGCTCCTCACAGGCTCGCACGACAGGTTGGTTCCCATGGCCAATTCTGCCGTTCTCGCCGCGTACCTCCCCAACGCGCGGCTGCGCGTCGTGAAGAACTGGGGTCATTACCTTCTTCACGATGCTGCGTCCGGGGCCGCGCGGATGGTCTCCGACTTCCTGTCGGCACAGGACTACGGCACCAGCGAGGCCTGGACAGGGGCTCGCGCGATCGGCGTCGACGAGATGCGCACGTTCGTGCGGGCTTCGCCGCGCAGTGCCCACTACACGCAATACACCAACGGACTGGTGCGCCGCGCGAACCCCGTACAGGACGGAGCGGAGTGAGATGGGCAAAGAGCCGTCTCCGCTGTGGCGTCGAGTCTTCGACGAGGTAGAGCACCGCGTGGGCGAACCGCTGGCGAGCTTGACCAGTTCTACGGAGTTTCAGTCGGGGACTCTCAAGGCCGGCCGACTCGTACGTGCCGTGGTCAAGCCGGTCCAGGCGGTTGCGGGATACGGTTTGCACCTGCTCGGCATGCCAACCAACTCGGAAGTGCGCGAACTGCGTCAGGGGCTCCACGCGGTTGAGCGGGAAATCAGTGCTATGAGGCGCTCCCGCGCTCAGGCTGCGCGTGACCAGCGGGGGCGGTCGTGAATCCCGTCGGCACCGCGATCGACGCTGCTCGGGGAATCCGGAGGGAGGTTGAGCGTACCCAGCTGCGCGCACGCAAGGGGATCAAGCTCATCGCCAGGACGCCTCCACCGGGGGTGAACCTCACGCCGAAGGACCAGGTGTGGTCGCTTGGCAAGGCAGAACTATGGCGCTACCGCAACGACCATGTGCGCCTTGGTCCGCCGGTGATGCTTTTCCTAGGACTTATGGGCGACTCCGCGATCTTCGACCTTCATCCGGGCAACTCGTGGGCCGAGGTCCTCATCGGCAAAGGCTTCGACGTGTTCCTGTTCGACTGGGGACGCCCTGAGGCCGCCGAGGGGGACCACACGCTGGAGACCTACCTCGACGAGTACTTCGTCCACGCGATCGACGCTGTCTGCAGGACCGCCCAGGCGACGGAGGTCTCGCTGGGTGCCTACTGCATGGGGTCGCTCATGGCCCTCCTTGCGCTGGGTAGTCGGAAGGACATCCCTGCGCGTAACGTGCTTCTGTTCACGCCGCCATGCGACTACACGCACGCGCCTCCATTCATGGAGCGCTACCGCGACGGCAAGATGCGTGCCGAGGACGCCATCGACGAGCACACAGGCTTGGTGCCTGCTGAGGCCGTCCGCGCCATGTTCCGCCTGATGGCCCCGACGTCGGACCTCGTGCAGTACGTCACCCTGTGGGAACACCTGTGGCGAGACGACTACGTGGAGGCCCACCGGGCCGTGAACCACTGGGCATGGAACCACCGCGCGATGGCCGGGCCGGCATTCCTGCAGATGGTTACCTATTACGTACGGGAGAACCAGCTTGCCACCGGAAGGGCCGAGTTGAGCCGGCGGCCCGTTCGCCTCGACGCCATCACTGCTGCCGCCCTCCTGGTGATAGCGGAGCGTGACGAGTTCGTCCCGCCGGCTAACTCCGAGCCCTTGGCTGAGCTCCTAGGGTCCAAGGACGTAGAGATCCTGCGGGTGCCCGGTGGTCATGCCGGTGCGTTGATGGGTTCGGTCGCACGTCGTCAGACCATGCCGGGGGTCTTGGAGTGGTTGGAGCGACACTCGACGCCGCACGCGACAAAACCCGTTAACCCAAGTGGTAATCCGAATGACTGAGCTCACGCAGGCCTTAAGCACGGCTGCCGACCTCAACCTAAGCGTCGGCGACTCCCTATTTGGGTCGCTTCTGCGTGCCGCTGAGTCGAGCGACCCCGGGCGGCGCGCCCTCTCTGGGCTCCGAGATGCGGTGGATTGGGTTGAGCTGGACTACCAAGACCTCCTTTCCACAGTGATCAGTGCAAGCGCCCAACTTGCCGCTCTCGGTCTGGGCGTGAACGACGTCATCTGCCTTCAGCTTCCCAACTGGACCGAGGCCGTGATCTACACCTACGCAGCGGCTCGCCTCGGGGCAGTCGTCTGTCCGATCACGACCATCTACCGCGAGCGCGAGCTCGCCTTCATATTGCAGCGGACCGAATGCAAGGTGCTGGTCGTGCCGGCGAGCTACCGTCGCTTCGACTATCTCTCGATGGCGACAAGGCTCCGGGATCGGTTGCCGTCGCTGAACCACATCATCCGCGTAGGGGAGGGTGACGCGGACGGCGCTTTGTCGAGCCGGGATCTCCTCTCCGCCCCGCATGGGGTTGTCCCAGCCGCTGACATCGATCCCGCCGCCACTGCTGTTCTCGCCTTCACTTCAGGAACCACCGGTGAGCCGAAGGGGGTCATGCATTCGCATGCCTCTATGCATGCGGCGATCGACGACCTCGTCGTCCACGCGCAGTACGGCGCCGGTCTTACCTCCCTAGTGATGTCGCCTTTCGGACACCTGACCGGTTTTACGTGGGGAATCCTCATGCCATTACGGGGCGCCGGTGACGTGGTGCTTCTCGAGTCCTGGGATGCAGAGCAGGCGCTGGACCTCGTCGAACGATACGACGTCACCTTCACCATGGGGGCCACCCCCTTCCTGAGTGACCTCCTCGACGCGGCCAGCCGACGGCCGTCCCCCTCGTTCCCGAACGTCTTCGTCTGTGGCGGCGCGCCCATCCCACCCTCGCTCGTGCAGCGCGCGGTGCGCGAGCACCAGTGCCACGTCGTCGCGGTCTGGGGCATGACCGAGTACCCCGTGGGAACCGCAACAACCGTGGGAGATGACCCGCGCGCGGCAAGTTCCACCGATGGCCGTCCGATCGCGCGCGCTGACGTGATCGTGGTGGACCCGGCTGGCGATCCAGTGGCCGTCGGCGCGGAAGGTGACCTTCTGATCCGGGGACCCGGGCTCTTCCGCGGCTACTACAAGCGTCCAGACCTGGATCAGGACGCCATCACCGAGTCCGGCTTCCTCAGGACGGGCGACCGGGCGCGGGTGCTCGATGAGCACGGCAGTATCCGGATCTGCGGGCGCACCAAGGACCTCATCATCCGAGGCGGGGAAAACATCCCCGTCGTGGAGATAGAGAACCTCTTGATCACCCACCCGGCGGTCAAGGAGGTTGCACTCGTGCCTTTACCCGACGACCGCCTGGGCGAGATCGCGTGCGCCTGCATCGTGCCCGTCCCCGGTTCGGAGATGCCCTCCGTCGCGGCTCTTGGGAGGTTCCTCGAGGAGCGCGGCGTGGCCAAACAGTTCTACCCCGAGGTGGTGCGCGTGCGGGAAGAGCTACCGCGCACGCCAAGCGGCAAGATCCAGAAATTCGTCCTGCGCGACCAAGTGCTGTCGCATTCCGATGGCGTGGGTGAGGACCGACGGGCACCAGGCTGACGAAAGGCGAGTATGTCGCACTATCTGGCTGAGCTGGTGGCACCTCTCGACGCCCTGCTGCTCAAGGGAGATGCAGATCCCACGACCCGGGCGATCATGAGTTCTGCCCTGGTGTTGGACGGGATCCCGGAGTCCGACGCCCTAGCCGAGGCTTTTGAGCGCGCTTCACGGGTCGTTCCCCGCATGCGCCAGCGCGTGGCGAAGGCCACCAGCTGGACGGGCTCCCACCAGACGTGGGTCGGGGACGAGGCGTTCGACGCGGCCAGCCACATCCGACAGGTGGGAGCACCTGGTGACGGATCGGTCAGCGACGTGCTCCAGTTCGCCTCCAGCTACGCGACGGTTCCCTTCGACCCCGCGAAGCCATTGTGGGACGCCACTTTGGTCACGGGCGTGAAGGGCCAGCGTGCGGTGCTTGTCCTGCGCGTGCACCACGCGATCGCTGACGGCCTGCGTTTGCTTCGCATGATGACCCATTTAATCGACCTGGAACCGCATCCTTCGCGGGAGGAGCTTCCGGCGCTGGAACACATGGGTTCGGGGATCCGGATTTCCGGAGAGCGGTGGGTCCGTACTACCTCACAAGTGCTCGAGGCGCGTCGGCGTCGCGTCGACTCCGCAGTGCGCCTAGCTCTCGACGCGTCGTGGCACCCGACCGGCACCGTGGTGCACGCCAACCGGTATGCCCGATCGGTGGCCAGGATCTACACGGCGGCGGGTGCCCCGGGGTCTCCCCTCCTGCGGTCACGCAGCCGGGCACGCCGATTCGCGACCATCGAGATGCCGTTGGCGCAAATTCGGGCCGTCGGCGCTGGTCGCTCAGCAACGGTGAACGACGTATTCATCGCAGGCCTGCTCGGAGGTCTGCGTACGTACCAGGAGGCGTCCGGAGAGCAGGTGGTCGACGTCAATGTAGCCTTTCCCATCAACATCTCACGTGACGCGTCCACCGAGAGTGGCAATCACTTCAGTGCCGGTGTGATCCCTGGACCGTGCTCCGTGGAAGACCCTTTCGAACGACTCGATGCGGTGCGCCATCTCATCGCGGCGCGACGAGCCGAGCCCGGAGTCGACGCGCCGGTACGGCTGGCATCCCTGCTGCACCAGGTGCCGCCCCGCTTAGCGACCACCGCACTGGGCGCATATGCCGCGCGGGTGGACCTCCAGGCCAGCAACGTCGTCGGTCCCAGGAGCGCGGTCTACCTCGCGGGAGTGCACGTGTCCCGCTTCTATGCCTTCGGACCGTTGCCCGGCATACCGATCATGGCGGTTCTTGTCTCGTACGAGGGACTCTGCACGCTGGGCTTCACCATCGACCCTGCCGCTGTGACTCACACGGAGTTGCTGCTCAGCTCGGTCTCGGCCGCCTTCGCCGAACTCGGGGTCACGGACTTAAGCCTCACTGGCGTCTAGTGACGGAAGGGCAGGGGGTGGGAGCATGGCGAGTCAGCGACCGTGTCACCTCCCGCACTAAAGTTAAGACAGTTTGCAGACTTGATCATTCGTGTACTGTGTGATCAAAGGGCCTGACGGTAGAGGTTGGTAACACGATGGATTTCAGTACCTACGAGCGACTCACGTTTGAGCGGCGGGACAACGGCGTGCTGGTCGTCACCATCAATCGCCCGGACAGGTACAACGCGGCCGACAAGGTGATGCTCAAGGAGTTCGTCAGGGTCTGGCCAGACATCTCCGATGACCCGGAGACGCGGGTGGCCGTGGTAACTGGGGCCGGAAAGGCGTTCTGCGCCGGGGGTGACCTGCAGGAGGAACTCCAGAAGGTGGGGGACTATCCCAGCGTCGTGACCTCGCTCGAGGAAGCCCGCAAGCTGGTCGAGAACATGATCGGGTGTGACAAGCCGATCATCTCCGCCATCAATGGCCCCGCCGCAGGAGCTGGACTAGTCGTCGGCCTCATGGCGGACATCAGCATCATCGGCGAGGACATCGAGTTCACCGACGGGCACATCAACATCGGGCTCGTGGCTGGTGACCATGCCGCACTGATCTGGCCGCTGTTGTGCGGCATGGCCAAGGCGAAGTACTACCTCCTTACCGCTGATCGTCTGGACGGCCGTACCGCCGACCAGATCGGACTTGTCAGCAAGGCTGTGCCCCGCGAGGAGGTGCTTGACGAGGCCTTGCGAATAGCGAACCAACTGGCCACCGGGCCGCAGCAGGCGATCAAGTGGACCCGCCGCTCGCTGAACAGTTGGCTGCGGCTCGCCATGCCGGCTTTCGAGGCGAGCTTGGCGATGGAGATGATCACCCTGTTCTCCCCCGACGTTCGCGAGGGGATCTCCTCATTTCTGGAACGCCGCGACGCTGACTTCGAATAGCCGCCGACATGAGTGTTCCCCACGGTACGAACGTGGAGAGCCCCGGGTCCGGATGGTGTGTTCGACCGGCAGGTCGCCTCGGCCGGTGGAGGACGATGTGGCGCCCAAGCTAAGGCGGGGCTGCCGTGCGGCTCTGCTTGTGACAAGGAGGTGAGCAGCATGTCTGTGCTTCAGATCGTCGCGCTCGTGGTGTGCCTCGCCGTCGCCCTCACGGGTATCGCCTTGTTCGCGCGGGTGGTCCGGCAGTTCCTGGCCGTCTTCCGCCTCGGCGAGCCCGATGCCACCCGCACCGGCGACAAGGGCACCCGCACCGTGACGCTGCTGCGCGAGTTCCTCGGGCACACCCGGATGTCGCGGCTGCCGGTCGTCGCGGTGGCGCACTGGTTCACGATGATCAGCTTCGGGGTGCTGTTCTTCACGCTGCTGAACGCGTTCGGCCAGCTGGTCAAGGCGGACTTCACGCTGCCGGTGATCGGGCACTTCTTCCTCTACGAGTGGGTCACCGAGTTCTTCGCGTGGACCGGCCTCGTGGGGATCGTGGCGCTGATGGTGATCCGGCAGAGGAACCACCCGCGCTCGGCCGCGGGCGAGGGCGGGCGCCGGTCGCGGTTCTTCGGGTCGACCTRGTGGCAGGCCTACTACGTGGAGCTGACCATCCTCGGCGTCACGATCTGCATCATCAGCCTGCGGGCGCTGGAGTACGYGCTTGAGAAGCTCGGCGGGACGACCGGGACCACCGCCGTGGGCCACGCGAACGCGCTGCACTACCCGCTGACCGGGTGGCTGGGCGGGCTCTTCGACGGCGCCTCGGTCAGCACCCTCGAGAACGTCATCGTGGTCGTCGCCGCGGTGAAGATCCTGATCTCGTTCGCCTGGATGATCACCATCTCCCTGCAGCCGACCATGGGCGTCGCGTGGCACCGCTTCCTGGCCTTCTTCAACATCTTCCTCAAGCGGCACGCCGACGGCCGCACCTCGCTCGGTGAGCTCCGGCCGCTGATGGTCAAGGGCGAGCCGGTCGACTTCGAGAACATCGAGGACCTCGACGAGGACGCCGCCCTCGGCGTCGGCAAGGTCGAGGACTTCACCTGGAAGGGCCTGCTCGACTTCAGCACCTGCACCGAGTGCGGCCGCTGCCAGTCCCAGTGCCCGGCCTGGAACACCGACAAGCCGCTGTCGCCCAAGATGCTCGTGATGGCGCTGCGCGACCACGCGCACGCCAAGGCGCCCTGGCTGCTCGCCACCGAGTCCGAGCGGTCCGCGCTCGGTGAGGGCGCCGCCGCGCTGACTGCATTGTCAGAGGTGCCGCTCATCGGTGACACCGGCTACGACATCACCAACCCGCTGGGGGCCTACAACCCGCACGGCCCCGACGCGGTCATCGACCAGGACGTGCTCTGGTCCTGCACCACCTGCGGTGCCTGCGTCGAGCAGTGCCCGGTCGACATCGAGCACGTCGACGCCATCGTCGACATGCGCCGCTACCAGAACCTCATCGAGAGCGCCTTCCCCAACGAGCTCAACGGGCTGTTCAAGAACCTCGAGAACAAGGGCAACCCGTGGGGCATGGCCGCCCGGGCCCGGCTCGACTGGGCCAAGGACCTGCCCTTCGAGGTCAAGATCCTGGGCCAGGACGTCGACTCGGCCGACGACGTCGACTACCTGTTCTGGGTCGGTTGCGCCGGCGCGTATGAGGACCGCGCCAAGAAGACCACCCGCGCCGTGGCCGAGCTGCTCGACCAGGCCGGGGTCACCTTCGCGATCCTCGGCGATGGCGAGTCCTGCACGGGTGACTCCGCGCGACGGGCCGGCAACGAGTTCCTCTTCCAGATGCTCGCCCAGCAGAACGTCGAGACCCTCAACGAGGTCGGCGCCACCAAGATCGTCGTCACCTGCGCGCACTGCTTCAACACCATCAAGAACGAGTACCCGCAGCTCGGCGGCAAGTACGAGGTGGTCCACCACACCCAGCTGCTCAACCGGCTGGTCCGCGAGAAGAAGCTGGTCCCGGTGGCCCGCCCGGCCGACGTGCCCGGCAAGTCCTCGAACAAGGACGTCGCCTCCACCGCGGAGACCGTGACTTACCACGACCCCTGCTACCTCGGCCGGCACAACGGTGTCTACGCCCCGCCGCGCGAGCTGATCGGCGCCCTGCCCGGTGTCGAGCTCAAGGAGATGGAGCGCACCAAGGAGAAGTCGTTCTGCTGCGGTGCCGGTGGTGCGCGCATGTGGATGGAGGAGAAGCTCGGCACGCGGATCAACACCAACCGCACCGAGGAGGCCATCGGCACCGGCGCGGAGCGGATCGCGATCGGCTGCCCGTTCTGCCGCGTGATGATGTCCGACGGCCTGACCGCTGCGCAGTCCGAGGGCAAGGGCGCCGACGTCGAGGTCGTCGACGTCGCCCAGATGCTGCTCGCCGCGGTCAAGCGCCGCGACGACGGTCAGCCGACCGAACCCGAGCCCTAGCCCGTCGCCTTGACGCCTGACCACTAGTTGATGGGCGCGGTGGGTAACCTTCCGATCTTCAGTCGGACGCCTGATTCCAAGGTTGCGATTGCACCTCAGCCGATGAGCCTTGGGCCGTGGTCGTACATGCCCTAACCGTACGAGCCGGAACCGAGACCTGCAGCCGCGCGAGGCAGCCCTTGTTGGTATGCAGCGCGTCGGAACGGCCCGGGCGCGCTCAGAGGTGCACGCCCTGATGGCTGATCAGCGTGGCGCGAAGGGCTTCCTGCGCCATGATCGACATCGTCCAGGCTGGGAACGGGTCACGAGGGTGCAGGGCGGTGACCTCGGTGATGGGTTCGCAGGACAGCAGCGCCGCCGTTGCCTCGAGGCGGCTGATTGCCCGCCCATGCTCGATGGCTTGGCGCACGAGCGCGTGTACGGCCGGTTGGTCCAGCATCAGGGGCACGGTGCGCGCAGCGAAGACTCGCGCATCAAGGTCTGGGTGGCGCCGACCCCATGCATCCAGAACGAGGTCCGCGTCGGTAACTGTGGTGCACAGCATTCGGGCAACCTGACCGACCTGCGTCCACTCGTCGACCGACCACAACCTTGCATCCAGCCGGTCCCGAAGTCTGTCGTCGACGATGTAGGGGTCTTCTGACCGCGGGGTGCCCGCCAAGTTCCCGAGCGCGTTCAGGAACGGTTCCACAGCGCTGATGCGGTCGTCCACATCGGGGAACCATTCGATGAGCTGCTTGTCGCGCAGCGACTGCCACCGAACGGGTGCTGGCGGATGGGACGACGGCAGCCGAAGGAAGCACGTCTGCTCGTACTCCTGGAGGACAGACAGAAACAGACGCACCGCGCCCAGCCGGATGGTCGCGACCTGGCTAGTCACCGCATCCGTGCCGGCGTCAGCGAACATGAGCCGCAAAGCCAGCTCGTCTGCGGCGAGCTCTTGCGCGGCCTGCTTTCCCATCAATCGGTTCGAACCACCGACAACGCCGACCTCTTTAGCGCCAGCATTCAGGTGACCGAGGAGTACGTGCGCAACCTCGTGAGCGACCACGAAAGCGTCCATTTCCAACGCGAACGCACCCGCGACACGAAGCTCGTCGACTGACAGGACCATGGGTGGAATCAGGTTCGCGCTGCCACCAGCTGCTGCCCGACTCAACGCGAGGCGAAATGCGCACGCTTCGCCAAGTGCTTCTTCACCGGAGCCACTTTGGCTTTCGCCGGCGGGGCGGTCCCGTCCGAGGATGGCGACCATGCTCGCGGCCAACCACGTCACCGCGGCCATGCCGTGGTCGACCAGCAGCAGGTGGGACCGGTCCGGGAATCGCAGCGTGGCCGCAGACACCTCACCTCCACGAACTGCCCCCACAACGACACCGGCCACCGCCTGGGTCAGCTCGTTTACCCATGGCGCGTCAGCGTTGCGTGCGACCAGCCGCTTCACAGATCGGACCAGTTCGCCGGTCATGGTTCCGGTGGCACGCAACCCCGCCTCGGTTTCGGCAGTCATCGGACCAAACGTCGGGTCGTCGCGCATCGACGGGTATAGGGAGTGGAAGTGCTCGACGCCAAGCTCGACCGCGTCCGGGTTCCGTCCTGCGGCCCACAACAACGCCAGACGGTCCTGCGCGTCGCTCACCGCCGTCTGGGACGCATCGGCAGATCTCCCGGCCTGGGCGCATCGTCGTCATCCTGGGCGCCCGGCCAGAGGGCGCTCATGGGCACTTGCCGACGCTTGACCACGATTTGATGTCTGACAGGGCGAGCACGTGAACGGTCTTGTCGGCTGCGGTGACGATGACATGGTCGCCGGACACTTCCGCGCCCCCGCACGCCTTATCAGTACTCGTTCGTATTTCAGCGGAGGGTCCTTCAGGCTCCGGCGCGAACCACAACATGCCAACGACGACCGCGAACAACAGCAGGACGACCAGCGTGAGGATGACCGCCCACCTAAGCAGCTGGGTTGCCCTCACTGCCTCCAAGTGCGCGGCACGGTCCTGGCTTTGACTGGTTGATGTCACGACGAGCTTGGGGAACCCACCAGAAGCACGGAGCGCCAGCAGCAACGAGGTGACCGCGGCACCGAACGCGACCAACAACACCAACGCAACGATCACGTCGAACGGGCCAGCCATGCCCCGCACCGCATCGGACAGAGACGTGAACGACAGCCCGATCACCACGGCCACCAACGTGGCCAGGCCCGCCTGCCATTTCTCCGCAACCGCACGCGTCGCCTCCAGCTCCCCCTGCCTGGCCGCAAGTACCGCCTCCGCATCGCGCAGCTGAGCCGTGGACGCGGACCCACCACTGACCGGCAGTTGCCCGCTCATTCGTTCACCTCCACGGTCCAGAACGCTCCACAGCCACCCTTTTTCTCCGGCGGCCGGCCTGGGTGCGTGCCCTCGCACTGGCACCGGACGGGCACGGTTCTTGTCTTCCGAAAGGCGGGGCCGGCAGCTCGCACATACGCCAACGGCCACACGTATACGAACGAGTGCGGGCATCGAGGACACGGCCCCTCGAACACCAACTCATCCGGGTCCGTCGGCGGCCGCCGCGAGTACGGAATAGTCTTCGCCGCCCCCTCCCCGTACTCGTCCTTGCTTTCCTCCAGCCACGCCATCTCGGTGCCCGATGCCTTTGCCGCCCAGTCGGCAGCGTTGTGCTCTGGCTCATCCGCTTCTGGCGTTGACATGCTTGCCTGCTCGTCCACAATGAACACCCCCTCCGTGCGGTAATTTGCGGCCGCAGCGCCGGTGCAACCGCGGTCGCACTGCGTGGGGGTGCGACCGTCGACCCTTCAGTCTCAGTATCGGGGTGTTCGCGCGCCCGTCAACGGTTCGAAGGACCCACTTCAGCGACGGTCCAAAGTCAGGAACCCTTGACTGCACGCACGCTGCACACCCTGGAAGGGTTGACGCTCATCGTCCTCTCGGACGACTGCCGGCGCGTGGGCTGAGAATGCGACGATCCTCGCCAGCCTCTGTTTCCGTCGCGAAATGGAGAATCTTTACCGAATGAGAACACAATGGGGGCAATCACACCGAATGTGCATCTCACCGTCTGCTAGGCCATCGCCTTCGAGAACGGTCTCTTCCGTTGGCAGTTGCAAGCACAGCTGGAACCGACTCACCATCCGTCCCCTGAGCCTGGGTACACCCCGCGCAGGCGTTCTCCGCGACGTGACGAACCGCTCGTTGGCGCGCAGGCTCGCTCGTACCTGCGCTTACACGGTTGTCCGCATTCGGGCGGCCGGATCGACCGCACGGATGGCCCAAACGGTCGCGTAGCCCACCCCGATCGCGCTACGTTCCACGCATGGGGACGGACGGTTGGCTGGTGGGACCTGACTGCATACCCAATGGCGCGTGCGTCGCTGTGCTGGCGTGCTCATCCAGCAGATCCGGCCGCACGTTGCCCAGGCCGGGTTTACGTTCGTTCTTGGCGCGCTACCTAGTGCCCGAGCGGGCGGACATATGAGCCGCCCACCGGCCAGTTTGGCACCCTCCGGCAGGCACGTCCGATTGACCGTCCCCCTATCCGCGGACCTCGTTGAAGAACACGCAGCAGCGACTCAGGGGCGAACCGTGCAGTTCGTGGAACTAGCCGGTCTATCGCAGTCCACCACGCCAGTGTCGTTCGGCGCTGAAGCCAGACTTCTCGGTTGGCTCGCCCGACAGAATCTCGCGCGGGCGCGCCCCGACTTGATGTTTCCACCGAGCGTTCGTGGCGATTCCCTTCCGGCCGGAGCGACCTCCGAACTCGCCTACTACCTTCTAGGGCGCATGAGCGGTCGCGTCGTCCACAACGGTGCAGACCGCACTCGCGAACTTCGCAAAGCCCAGGTGGCGCACCTTGAGCAAAACCAGGGCACTCTGGCGACGCCGGACCTCCGTGTCTACTTCTACGACCACCAGATGCTGGGCCTTCCACTGCTGGACGCCATCGCGCGCCGGCCTGACGAGCTTCCCACGCCAGCCTTGAAGACGCTCCTGGCCAACGGACTGACCGCCATGGGGCTCACCGGCTTCGATGCACCAACGTCCGGACCATCCCCCGTCTTGCTGAAGTCCGTGCGTGACTTCGCCGCCGAAACGTTGGAAAACGCCCGAGTTCACGCGACCCGCGACCTCAGGGGGGAACGAATTCCTGGCTTGGCTTACATGTCCATCAAGCGCTACCACTTCAGGGAGCAGCGTGCGGCCCTCGCCGGCACAACCGGTCCATTAGCGGACTACTTCTCCGCGTTGCAAAGGTCGCTGAGGTCCGACCTGTCCGACACCCAGTTCGCCGAGTTCACTGTTGCCGACAGCGGCGTTGGCATCTCCGCGCACTATGGCAGCAGAGTCAATATCTACGCCAGCAACTTTGACGACGAGGCCACACTCGTCCGTCGAGCATTCCGCATGAGCGAAGAAGCCCCCGCAGGCTCCTGGGCAGGCGTAGGACTGTCCAAGGTACAAGAAGCAACCCGTGACCTTCGCGCGTTCCTAGCCATCCGGACCGGTCGAGTCGAAGCGACCAAACACTTCATCGATGCGCCCGACGATGACCTGCTCAGCATCACGATCCGCCCGGACGCCCGAGCCCTGCTGGGAGGAACAGCACTAACTCTCCTGGTGCCCTGGATCCCCTCTGAACCCCAGCTCCCCTTTGAATTGAGCTGACGGTGCGGATCAATGTCGCTGCCTTCGGCAGCCGAACCTTCACGGGCGCCCTCGAAGTCGAGTCGTCTGACGCATCCTGGAACGACATCCTTTTGGTATGCCTGCCCCGGCACTTCGATGTCACCGACCTGGACGAACAGTGGCAACGGCTAGACCCCGTCGTCACCACGCACGCCCAGGCCATCTTCCTGCGCGTGCACCCAGGCGACGAGACCGCCTACCTGCCGCGTGACGGACTAATGGCCCCCGGGCTGGAGGTCTTGAGGAGGCGAGCCCGGGTTCCCTTGTATGTCGTCGCCTGGGCTGGGGCGGAACATCAAATCTCGCTGGCCAGCGTCCCTGAGCATGCACCCGGCGCGACCGGACACGCCCGCACTCTGCTGGCGCACATGGCCCGCGCCGAACTGACCACTTACGCGAATGACCCACGCGGCAGGCTGCCCGAAAACGATTCGTTTCACTACGAAGGCCCTAATGGTCAGCACTACCGATCGTTCCTACGCGTCCAGTCCATCCTGCGGCTTCCCGACCAACTGGATGCGGCAGCGTTCTGGCTTCTTCCGTTCGTCGAGGAGAGAACAGTGGTGTTGCTCGACAGCAGCACAATCAGCGTTGTCGGCCTCCACCTTGCCCAGTACGTTCGCGAGACCGGACTCGAAACTGACCGCCAAGTCGCGGTGGTCCACCCCATGCGGGGGTATGACGACGAACTCGTCGAAGTGGCACACAGACAGGTCGAAGCCGCGCTGCCCAACCCCGAACACAGAACTCACGCGTTGGTGCTAGTCAGTGTCGTCGGCACGGGCAGCCTCGCCCTGCGCGGCCGGACTCTCGCCGAACGGCTTCGCTTCGACCAGATCACGTCCGTGGGGATCTTCGGCGCGGGCAACGAGGATCAGGCGCTGCAGGTCGGACGGCTGAACCGAATCCTCGCGCAGCTCGACGACGACCTCGGACGCGTCGACGCGTCCGACTGCCAAAAGTGCCGACAGGACCGAAGAGGATCCAGCCCGGCACTCATCATTGGGCGCGACAGCTACCAAGTGGAAATTTCGCACCCGATCGCAGCTGAGCTCAACATCAACGCGTTCAATCCCGCCATTGACTTCATGGGTCGGTATGAAGGATCGAACGCCTTCACCGTCCATCGGGACGAACCCGTCCGCGGGCTCTCCCGCCGCCCCAGACACCACGGCGTCTACATCGATGTGAGCATTCTTCAGAACGAGCCGGAGTTCATTGCCCGCTTCCGCGACAAGGCCCGCCGGCTCCGCACGTCGGTCGATGTCATCCTGACCCCGCAACATGACGCCGCTGTCACGCTGGGAGACAAGGCTTCCAAGTACACCGGCTTGCCAGTGATCAACCGAAATGCCGAGGAGTTCCACACCCTCGATGCTGGTGAGCGCGAACTCCTCAGCACAGGACGCGTTCTGATCGTCGATGACGCCATCATCAGCGGTAGCCGTCTGCGGGGGTACCGGCTCGCGATGCTCAGCCACGACCTGTCACCCACAATCGTCCATGTCCTTGTTGGGGTCTGCCGTCCCACCTCAAGGAAGATGCGACAGACGATCGCCAACCTTGTGCACCAGATGGGCGAGTCTGAGCGGACCTTGCACAGCGTGGAAGATCTCCTTCTTCCTAACATGGACGAGAACGATTGCCCGTGGTGCTGGGAACGGTCCTTGCTGCACGACTACGGTCGCCGCGGTGAGGAGATTGCCAGCGAACTGATCGATCGTGCGGAGGTCCTCAATGGCAACGGCCTCACGACTGGTCTCTTTTGGGGATTGAATGACGCAACACTGCCGCTTGGTCCCGAAAGCGTCCTGGGTTCCGTCGCCCTTACCGATGCTCAGATCTTCGCATCTGTAGCTTCCGGGCTGCAGTGGCTGCGCAGCGAAGGCAAACTTGATGCTGAGTTCACGCCCCCCGTCGCGAAAGTCCTCGATCCTGCGTTCTGGGCGGATGGCCGGTTTTACGCCGAACCCATCACCGCGTCAATCCTTCGCGCGGCGAACAAACATGACCTGACTGCCCCCATTGCCGGGCGAGAATTCAGCCGAGCGATGCAGACCCGCTGGGAGGAGGCACCCTCTGCGAACCTGCGGATCGAAATGCTCCTTGCCACTATCGCAGGCAAGCTCCCGATCTTGCCGGGCATGTACTCGGCCCTTGAAGACGAGCGATTCGACCCGCTTCTTTTCGACTTCTTCTTGAACCAGCTGTGGGGCGGTACGGACTGAATGCCGCCCGACGCCTGAGGCGGTCGCAAGTCCGGCCAGAGCGCCCAAGCAAAACGCCGATGGCCAAGGGCCCTGCGAAGGAAGAGTTCCGCGTCCACGCTCTTGTTTGTAGTTGATCACGACCGTCTTGCCGCGGACTGTCGCATCCCAGCCGTCCCCTTTGGGGAAGGGAGCGACATGGAGGATGAGGGGCCTCCGAGCCGGAGCGGGTTGGCAGCACGCGCGCGAGGGTGTCTCGGCGTTGTGCTTAGCCGTCGTGACGGCGGGCGCGATGACCGGGTGCAGCGGCGCGAACGGGTCACATACGGACAGTGCGTCTCGCGCGGACTCGGCAATTGGGTCTGCGCAACCTCCATCCGCCGCGACAGCTGCCCCGTTCTGTGCACAGTTCGTCGACGACGAGACACTTMGAACTGTGTCTCAGGTGCTCCGTTCGGCGGCCAGCGGCAAGCCAGGAGGGGTTCAGTCTCGTGCGCACGGCCGACCAGGTGCTGATGATCGGGTGCAAGTCCAGGCGCGGATCGGGACGAACCTTGTTCGTCAAATGTGTCCGGTGACCTCTTGTCGCAGCGCCTGGCGCGTACGGGTCAGCCCACGTCCTGATCCAACCTGATCGACACGTGCCTGCGTCGGTGCATCAGCGACCTGCGCGCTGTGTTGTACCGGCTGGCGGGTACTCCGAGCACGCCCATGGCCAGACGTGACTGCTAGGCGGGGAGGTGTAGCCAAATGTGTAACCGGGAGGTGGAGGGACGGCGTGCGACGCGGCGCGACGACTGGGACTCGACACCGAGATTTCGTGCGGCAGGTGAGAGTTTGCGGGACGTTTGAGACGTGGGCAGGGCTGGCTCATAACCCGGAGGTCGCAGGTTCAAATCCTGCCCCCGCTACCACGAAGTAGCAGGTCAGAGGCCCTTTCCTTTCGAGGAGAGGGCCTCTGGCGTTGGCACCTGTAGCCAAATGCGTAGCCAGCGGGCGTCGAGGGCTCCGGGACGAGCGGGACCGCTTGGGACACCTGGGACGAGGCAGAAACGCATGAGACGCCCGGCCGGACGCCGGATGCCGCCAATTCGGGATGTCGCCGGGTCGATATCCGGGCGATCGCCAGTCAGCGCCCACCACAGAGCCTTGGGTGATTTTCTCCTTGGGTGGTGCTCCTGTGACGTGCAGTACCCGGTCGGAGTCTTCGTGTCTCTGACTAGCTCGCTCGGTTCGACAAGATGTGGTCGCAGACCCGCCAGGCGTTGGCCATGATGGTGAGTGTCGGGTTCGCTCCTGTTGCCGTGGGGAACGGAGAGCCGTCGACAACGAACAGGTTGTCGACCTCGTGGGCGCGGCAGTTGCGGTCCAGTACTGACAATGCGGGGTCGTCACCCATCCGGGCGGTGCCGTGCTGGTGAGAACAGTTGCCTGTCACCTTCTCGGCGTAGACGCGGTCGACCTGCTTGGCCCCCGCAGCGTCGAGGATCTCCCCGCACCGGTCGACCAGGAACCTGCCCTGGTCGATGTCGTTCTGGTGGGTTTGAAGGGTGATGCGGGCGACGGGCAGTCCCCAGGCATCCTTGACGTTGGGGTCGAGGTCGACCCGGTTGTCGTGCTGCGGCATGTCGTGCAGGACCATGGCGACCGCCATGCTGTGGCTGAAGTAGTCGCGATCGTTCTGCTTGGCCTCGGCGCCCCAGGTGGGTCGACCCGGCAGTCCCCAGTTGATGGGCAGTGGTATGCCGACTCCGGCGGCAGCAATGTGCCCACCACTGACGAACCCCCTGGAGTCGTCGTGCTCGTAGAACTGGAAGCTGCTCGCGCTGACATAGCCGCCGCCGGCCCAGGCATTGATCGGGTCCTCGAAGGTGCCGACCGACGCGCTGTACTCATGGAAGGTGACGTTGCGCCCCACGAGGTCGTTGCCGTTGGCGAGTCCGTTGGGGAACCTCGAGGAGGTCGACAGCAACATCAGCCGGGCGGTCTCCACGGCGCCGCAGGCAAGGATGAAGACATCGGCCTCCTGCTCCACGAGTCGACCCGCGGAGTCCTCGTACACGGCGCTCTGGATGCGACCTTGAGAGTCGACCGTGAGCTCGCGAACGTAGGAGTCCGCCCGAAGGTCGTACCGGCCCGTGGCGACAGCATCGGGGATGAACACGTTCAGTGCGCTGGACCGGGTGCCACTGGGATCGCCGTGCTGCTGCGCGAAGGCGCTGATGACCGTGGCGGGCCGCCCGTTGAACGGCTGAGACAGGGCCGCCTGCGGAGTCGGGAAGGAGTTCCAGCCGAGTTGTTCGCAGCCGAGGTGGAACTTCTCGGCGTAGCGGGACTGGGGCATCGGCGGGCAGGGGTAGCCCCGGGAACGGAAGGACTCGAACGCGTTCGCTCCGGCCTGTCCCGAGACTCCGAAGGCCCACTCGACCTTGTCGTAGTAGGGCTCCAGCTCGGCGTACGTGATCGGCCAGTCGGCAAGTGAGGTCCCGGGCAGTTCGCCCGCGATGCTGCGCAGGCGGAAGTCGTTCTCGGTGAATCGGGGGAGCCACCCCTGCCAGTGGACCGTCCCGCCACCGACCATCTGCGGAACCGGGCAGAAGAGGTCGACCTCCGCCTCGCTCTCGGTGTCGCGCCGCGATGTGCGGGGGTTCAGCAGTGGATCGGGCCAGAGGTTGTAGCGGTTGACGTTGGCCAGCTCGTCTCCGCCGAAGGACTCCTTGGTGCGCCAGGGCCCCTTCTCGAGGGCGACCACGCGCATGCCACCCTCGGTGAGCACCTTGGCCGCGGCTGCCCCGGAGGCACCGGCGCCGATGATCACGGCATCGACTCTCTCGGGCTTGGTCGCGGGGATGGTCATGAGGACTCCTCCAGGCTGCGGTGGGTCGGGTTGTCAGAGAAGTACTGGTGGGTGGTGTAGCGGCCGGTGTGCACCTCCGCGAGATCCTTCGGCCCGGGGAAGCCGATGGTCTGCCAGCCGACCTGGCCACGGTTGCCGCCGTAGATCGGATCTGCCAGGAAGCCCTGGCGGGTGTGCGTCACGAGCAGGCCGAAGAAGTCGAGGTCGGACTCGGCGCTGGTCTGCTGCAGCGCCGGCTCTTCGGGCCCCCCGTAGTTGATGGTCGGAGCGCTCGTGCCATGCTCGAGCCCGCGAAGGATGTCGTCCTGCTCGGCGTCATCGAGCTTGACGAAGGACCTTCCGTGGGCGTCGTTGGCACGCTTGTCGAGCTCGACGACCCCTGCGACGTACACCGCACGCGCGTGGTCGACCCGTTGCTGCCAGGCCTGCGCGCGCAGTCCAGTGAGCGTCTCGAACCCGGTCCCGTCGGGAAGGGCGTAGATGTAGTCGATGCCAGACAGGTAGCGGTCGAGGAAGTCGATCGTGCCGGCCTCGCGTGCGCCGGGTGTGTCGTCAGTCGGGATGATCCGGGCCATTGCCGCCTCTGTCGTCTCCCGCTGGTGGGCGTCGAGGAAGATGTCAGCCATGGGGGCCTCCGTTCGAGTCGTGGGGGTCAGGCGATGATGAGTGGTCGCAAGGTGTGATGTGCGACGAGCAGCCCGGTTTCGATCCGGGCCTCGCTGCCGCCCCAGACCGGGTCCTCGTGCTCCACCGACAGCACGCCGTCGAACCCGCCCTCGTAGAGCGTGTCCACGACGCCGTTCCAGTCGACCTGACCGCGACCRGGGATGCGGTACCGCCACCAACCGACGTCCCACGGGTCCGCGCTCTTGTCTGCGATCCCGGGCCAGCCGAACCGGTTCCGCTTGTGCGGGAACAGCTCGATGTCCTTGGCCTGGGCGTGCGCGACGCGGTCCACGTAGGGGCGCAGCGCCTCCACAGGGTCGATGCCCATCCAGACCAGGTGGGACGGGTCGTAGTTCAGGTAGAGGCCCAGCCCGAACATCCACTCCCAGAGCTCAGGGGAGTACGCAAGGTTTCCGGGATAACCGTCGGGGTGCCAGCCCTCCATGACGCAGTTCTCGATGACGAGCTTGACGCCCTTCTGGCCGGCGTGGTCCACGAGTCGCGGGAAGATCCTCTCGGCCTCGCGAAGGTTGTCCGCCACGCTCTGGCCAGGATGGCGGCCGATGAACGTCCCGACGGTAGGGACATCGAGGAGAGCGGCAGCATCGATGCACGCGATGACGTGGTCGTTGATCGCCTGTCGTTCCCGAAGGTCCGGGTGAAGGTTGTTGTCGTAGAACGCAAGGGACGACAGGGTGAGATCGTGGTGTTCGAACAGCGCACGGATCTTCTCGGCCTCGCCGTCGGTGAACGACTCAGCCACGATGTGGCTCGCTGTGAACGGTCGATCACCAAGTGCCGGCCAAGCTGCCACCTCCAGCGCCTCATAGTCGTGCTCCGCCGCCCACCTGGCAATGTCTTCGAGGGGCCGGTCCGGAAGGCAGGCCGTGAGGAACCCGAGTTTCACGAGGGCACCTCCACCCAGGAGTCCTTCGCAGCCGAGGCCAGGACGGCCTCGGTGATGACGGCGGCCCGGTGGCCGTCGCTGAAACTGGGAAGCCCCTCGGGCCGCGGGCCGGACACCGCGGCATACGCATCCGCCATGAACGCGGTGAAGCTGTCCTGGTACCCCTGTGGGTGCCCGGCAGGCAGGCGCGAGTAGTCGGCGCCGCCACCGGCGGTGAACGTATCCGGCCCACGGGGGACTATCTGGCTGGAGGACCGCCCACCGATCCACAGAGAGTCCGGGAGCTCCTGGTCGAAGACGTAAGCCGCCTCGGTCCCGTCGAAGGAGAACCAGAGCCGGTTCTTGCGGCCCAGCGATACCTGGCTGGCTACCACCGAGCCGGTCGCGCCGCGGTCGGTCTCGAACATCACGGTCGCGCCGTCCTCGGTGCCCACCACCGAACTGCCGTCGGTGCCTGCCCGGCTGGCGTGGGCCTGGGACATCCGGGACACGAGACGTGTGATGCGGTGTCCGGTGGTGAACTCCATGACGTCGCACCAGTGGACACCGATGTCGCCGAAGGCTCGCGACCCACCGCCGATGGCCGGGTCCACCCTCCAGTTCGTTTCCTGTGAGCCGGAGAGCCAGTCCTGGAGATACGAGCCGTGCAGCATCCACAGGTCTCCCGCCTGTCCGCTGGAGATGCGGTGCCTCGCCTCACGGACGGAGGGGTAGAAGCGGTAGATGAACGGCACTGCGGTGACCGCGCCCGTGGACTCGGCCGTCTCGGCCAGCAGGGCGGCGCGCTCCACCGAGGTGGCCAGCGGCTTCTCGCAGATGACCGCCTTCCCGGCCTGCATTGCGGCGAGCGCCAGGTCGTAGTGCGTGTCATTCGGTGTGCAGATGTGCACGACGTCGACGTCGTCGGAGGCGATGAGTGCCTCGGGGGACTCGGCGCCTGACCTGGCTCCGAGCCGAACCGCGGCGTGGGTGGCTGCCTCGGGGGAGTGGTCGGCGACTTGCGTCACCACTCCTCCGCTTGCTCGCACGGCATACGCGTGCACACCGCCGATGAAGCCGGCGCCGATGATTCCAGCTCGCAGTGCGGGCATGCGACTCACTTCTTCCGCGCGAGCGCGACAGCCAGGATGATGATGACGCCGCGGACGACCTGCTGCTGGCTGCTGTCGAGTCCGGCAAGAATCAGGCCGTTGTTGATCAGGCCGATGAGCAGCGCACCGACGAGCGTGCCGACCACCGATCCTGCGCCCCCGAAGAGGCTGGTGCCGCCGAGGATCACCGCCGCGATGGCGGACAGCTCGTCGCCTGCGCCCCACTGGAACCGTCCAGACTGCAGCCGGCCCGCATAGAGCATTCCGGCAAAGCTGGCGACCGTGGCGGAGAGGAGCAGCACCTGGAACTTGATCCTGCGTGTGTTCACCCCAGTGAACTGAGCCGCGGTGCGGTTGCCGCCTGTCGCGAGCACCTGACGGCCGAAGCGCGTCTTGGCCAGCACGATGGCGCCGATGGTCACGAAGATGGCGCTCCACGCGAGCAGGCCGGGAACTGGACCGAAGTTTCCACCACCGAAGATCAGGTTGAACGTGTCGTTCAGGATGGGCTGCGGCGCCGAGGAGGTTATCCATTGCGCCACCCCTGCGGCGATGCCGAGCATGCCCAGCGTCACAAGGAAGGACGGGATACCGAGCAGGCTCACCAGGGCACCGTTCACCGCGCCCACGGCAAGGCCCACCGCGAGTCCGGCGAGGACGCCCGGGATGAGACCCCAGCTGGAAATAGCCATGGCGGTCACGACGCTCGACAGTCCTGCCACTGAGCCCACGGACAGGTCGATCTCGGCACAGGCGATCACGTAGGTCATACCCACAGCGATGACCGTGATCGTCGCGGTCTGGCGGAAGATGTTGAGCAGGTTGTTGGAGGAGAGAAAGCCTTGGTCCCGCAACAGGACTGCGAAGAAGGCAAAGACGACCAGGAAGCCGATGTAGATGACGTAGCGGCGCCAGTCGATCGTGGACATGCGGCTCTGAAATGAGCCCAGTGCGGTGTTCTCTTGGTTCGGTGCGATGGTGACCATGGGTCAGACTCCTTGAACGGCCAGTTGAAGGGATTCCTCGTCGGCGATCTCGCTCCGCCGCAGATCGCGGGTCACAGAGCCGTCACGCAGGATGAGGATGCGGTCGCTGACCGCGAGGAGCTCGGGGTACTCCGAGGAGATGAGGATGACGGCCTTGCCGACATCAGCGAGGGCGCGGACCATGTCGAGAATCTCGGACTTGGTCCCGATGTCCACTCCCGCGGTGGGTTCGTCAAGGATGAGGACGTCGGGTTCGGTGCCCAGCCACTTGGCGATCACGACCTTCTGTTGGTTGCCGCCCGAGAGCAGACGGATGGGCCGATTCGGGTTGGTTGCCTTGATGGCAAACCGCTGAATGAGGCTGGAGGACATGGCCTTTCCCGCCTTCCCGTCGAGCAGCGGACCCTTCTTGAGCTTCCCCAGCAGGGGGAGGAGCAGGTTCTCGCGTACGGAATGGTCCAGGACCAGTCCTTGCTCGCGACGGTCCTCCGGGATGAGCGCGAGTCCGTGACCGATCGCGGCGCGGGGGTCGTTAACGGTGATCTCCCTGCCCCGCAGGCGGATGGTTCCGCTCGTGGCCTTGTCGATCCCGAAGAGGGTCCGGGCGAGCTCGGTGCGTCCACTACCCATGAGGCCGGCGAGCCCGATGATCTCGCCTGCGTGGACGGTGAATGACACGTCCTGCACCAGGGGACCACTGGTCAGCCCGGATACTTCCAGCAGGGCCTCCCGCTGGTCGAGACCCTCCCGTTCGCGGTAGTTCATCTGACCTTCGATCTTCTTGCCGACAATCCCCTCGACGATCTGCTCGGGCGTGACCGCAGCCAGCGGCTCGGTGAGGAGGCGCTTCCCATCGCGAAGAATGGTGATGCGGTCGGCGATTCGGTAGATCTCGTCCATCCGGTGGGAGATGTAGATGATCGAGATTCCGCGCTCTTTGATCCGGCCGATGAGGTCGAAAAGCGCCTCGGTCTCGTGCTTGGCCAGGCTCGCCGTGGGCTCGTCCATGATGAGGATCTGGGCATTCTGGGCCAGCGCCTTGGCGATTTCGGTGAGCTGCCAGTAAGCAGTTCCGAGGCTGGCAACCATCGCCTTCGGGTTGACTGAGACCTCCATGGTGGCAAAGACCTCCGCGGCTTTCGCGACGGCAGCTCGGTCGTCAATGAGACCGAACCTTCCAGCGGGCTCGTCGGCCAGATAGATGTTTTGTGCCACGGTCAGAGTCGGCACCAGGCTGAACTCCTGGAACACCATGCCGATGCCCGCTGCTCGCGCGCTCTGGATGGAGTTGATGTCTACGGGCTCGCCGTCGACGCGGATTTCCCCTTCGTCGGCCCGGTAGACCCCTTGGAGGATCTTCATGAGCGTCGACTTTCCTGCGCCGTTGCCCCCCGCGAGCGCATGGACCTCGCCGCGGCGGACCTCGAAGTCGACGTTGTCCAGGACGACCACCCCGTCGAATGCCTTGGTGATGCCGTGCATCTCTACCGCTGTCGCGGTACTGCTCTGCTCGCCCATCGCGTACTCCCTTCTGGTGGCGGGG